>CAYYYI010000105.1:3603-9993 GCA_964475735.1 uncultured Anaerolineaceae bacterium | reverse complement strand
CGATGCGGTCGGCGATGTCGATGTAGCGCGCGGTCGTTCCGCCCACGTAAGTCGTCACGCCATCGCCCGCCGCGCCGGGGAGGACCTCGTCCCGAAGGTGATGCGCCAGGTCGCTGGTCGCGCTGTCCTGCGGCGAAGTTCCCGGAGTGACGGCGATGATGGCCGTATCGCCCGCCTCGTTGACGAGTGGCTGGCTCACCGCGGCAACATTCTCCGTTGCGGCCAGCGCCTCGCGGATGCCGGTGAGACCCTCGGCCGTTGCACCCTGGACTACCACGGTCAGAGGCCCATTCGCTCCCGGGCCGAAGGCTTCCGCGACGATGTCGTAGGCGCGGCGCGTCGTCTTCGAAGTGGGGTTGTTGCCCGCGTCAGCCGATCCCAGCTGGAGGTCCAGCACGGGGATGCTCAGCACCAGCAGGATGACTGTGCTCGCGCCCAGGAACAGGTAGGGCCGCCGCATGATCGCATGTCCCAGCCGGTACCAGGAGCTTGCCTCGTGGTCTACGGGAGCAGGTTCCCGGCGGCGGCTCCTGCGCAGGTAGACAACCGTGCGCCCGGCTACGCCAAGCAGCGCCGGCAGGAGCGTGATCGCCACGACAACTGCTACCGCCACCATCGCCGCGGCGGCAGCCCCCAGCCAGCCAACGAACGGAATGCCCATCAGGAAGAGCCCGAGAAGAGAGGTGACGACGACGCTGCCTGCGAAGATTACCGATTTCCCGGCCGTGGCCAGCGCGATCCCGGCGGCCTCTTCGACGGTGTGCCCGGTCAGGAGCTGTTCGCGGTGCCGCGCGACGATGAAGAGCGCGTAGTCGATGCCGACTCCCAGCCCGATCATCGCCCCGATGTTGGGCGCGAACTGGCTGAGGTCGACGAACGCCGTCATGGAAAACACGATGGCGAATCCCGAAGCCAGCCCCGCGAGCGCCGTCGCCAGGGGGAGGGCGGTGGGGACCAGCGTGCGGAACAGGATGAGCAGGATGATGAGGGCCGCGATCAATCCGAGGACGGTGGACTCATTCGGCCCCTCGCGCTCTTGCGCCGCAGGGACGGGGCCGCCGAACTCCACCTGGAGCTGGTCCGACCGGACGGAGCTGATAAGCCGCTCGACCTCGTCCACGGTGTCTGAGCTCAGCGATACCGCCGGGACCGAGAACTGCACCCGCGCAATCCCCACGGCGCCATCGGCCGACACCATCGCCCCGGCGGGCTGATAAGGCGAAGAGACCGCCACCACATCGGGAACCCGGGCTACAGCCTCCAACATCGTTTCGATGCTGGCCCGAGTCGCCGGGTCATCGAGGCCGCTCGCCGCTTTGAACACGATGTCGCCGTAGTCGCCCGCCCGTTCCGGGAACGACGCATCGAGCACCTCCACCGCCTCCTGCGATTCGGCGCCGGGAATGTCGAGGCTGTTCACAGTGCCTTCGGCGAGCGACCGGGCGGTAAGGCCCAGCAGCGCCAGCGCAACCACCCACGCGCCGATGACGTACCACCGCCTGCGGACGGCAAAGCGCCCCCACCGTTCCAAGGCTGTAGCCTGTTCTCCCATGGTTTACCTCATCCGGTTGTTAATGCCCACCAAACGAGTGTGTGGGATGCGCAGCCGGAAACCGTGTGACTTTAGTCGCTTTCACGGACGGGACCAAAACGGAACGTAAAGAACATGGCAAACATCGAACTGGACAACCGTGGCCTGCAGCCCCCGGAGCCGATGGTGCGGATCCTCTCTGCACTGTCGGAACTCGAAGACGACAGCGAGCTCATTGCCCTCATGGACCGCGAGCCGCTCCTGCTCTACCCCGAACTTGAACGTCGCGGGTTCACTTCCACAATCCGGCCCGAGCAGGACTGGTTCATCCTCGCGATAAGGAAGCAGACGGCGGAATGACGTCCGGCGTGGCCGCCACGCGCAGCCCGGCGCTGGGAGTCGTCGCGCCCTTCCTTCTCGTCGCGCCGCTCGGGCTGGTTGTGGCAGGGCTGCTCCTCGCGGGGGCGGGGCGCGAATCGTTCATTGCCGTCAACCTGCCCCGCAACGTGGCGATCACCCACGGCGTCGTCATCGGCTGGCTGACTACCACCATCATGGGCGCCGCCTATCAGCTTGGCCCGGTGGTCCTGGGTGGCGACCTGCTCTCCGTGCGGCTCGCGAGGTTCCAGCTCTATCTGCACGTTGTTTCGGTCGCTGTCTTCATCTGGTCGTTGTGGGAATGGGATGTGCGCTGGATGGGCGTTGCCGGCGCAGGGCTCTACATCTCCCTGCTTTTGTTCGCCATCAACATTGCCGTCGCCCTTTCCCGGGGCACATCGTGGAACCTCCCGCGAGCCTTCGTCCTCGCTTCGACCAGCTTCTTGGTGGTGGCCATGAGCTTCGGACTCACCTACGTGGGGACTCTTCAGCCCGAGCACGCCTGGTTCGGAATAACATCGGGCCGGCTCTCAGCCCACGCACATCTTGGCTTGATTGGCTGGCTGGCGCTGACCCTGATGGGGGTCGGCTACCAGCTTGTGCCCCTGTTCAATGTCATCAACCGGGCGAAGCCCCGCTTTGGCTGGCCGGTGCTCGCCATCACCTGTGCGGCGACGATGCTGTTCGGTGTCACGATGCTCTTCGACCCGCCCCTGGAGGTCAGGGTGTCACTCGCGGCGCTGCTCGCCGCCGGCCCCGCGCTATGGGGTATCGACCAGCTCTGGCTCATGCGCAGCCGCTCAAAGCGGCGCGTCGACATCCAGGGGAAGGCCACCTACGTTTCGCTCGCGTTCCTTGCGGTGGCCGTCGCGCTCGGCCTGGCGGCATCGGTGGGCACGCCGCTCACGACCGATGGCGAGCCCGCGCGATGGCTCCTCGCCTACGCCGCTGCGGGTATGCTCGGCTGGGCCGGCTCCATGCTTGTTGGCAACAGCTACAAGATCCTCTCGTTCCTCATCTGGTTCCATCGCTACCGCCCGCTGGTCGGGCGCGAACCGGTGCCGGTGGCGACCGAGATCTATAGCGAAAGCGCCGCCACCGCCGTGCTCGGGCTCAACGCCGCTACCGCCGCTGTCCTGGCGACTGCTGCGGTGGCGGGAAGCCTTGACCTGTGGCGCGCGGGCGGTGTCATGCTGGCGGCTGTGGGCGCCGCCCATGCTGCCACCATGCTCTACATGTTCTTGCCCAAGAAGGCGCGGCGGGCTGCCGTCGCACCAGTTGACAGGACGGTGTCCCCATGAATCCTTCCGATATCGCAAGTGTCCTGCGTCGCGTCTATGACCCGGAGCTTGGCGTCGACCTGGTCGCCCTCGGGCTCGTGTATGGCATCGACATCGACGGCCAGGACGTCACCGTGCGCATGACCATGACCTCCAACATGTGCCCCATGGCGGAAGCGATGCTCGACGCGGCCCAAACCGCCATCGGCTACCAGTTCCCCGAAGCGAACGTCGTGGTTGTGCCCGTCTACGATCCTCCCTGGCACATTGACATGGCCGACGACCAGGCGCGCGACTGGCTTGGCGCGCCCCCAAGGTCCGTTACAAGAGCCGGTTAAGGGCTGCCAGGTCCCTGATGAGGATGTCCTTCCTCCGGACCTGCACTATTCCGTCCTCTTCCATGGTCTTCAGCGTCCGGCTCACAACCTCCCGGACCGAGCCCACCAGCGAAGCGAGGTCCTGCTGGGTGATCTCCCGCGGGACCAGGATGCCTTCGGGCGTGCGCACGCCCTCTTCCCGGGCCAGCTGATAGAGGTACCGCGCCAGCCGGCCCTGCACCGTCTGGAGGCTTATCTGCTCGACGAGTTCGGTGAACGACCGCAGGCGGCGGGCGAAGTGCCCCAGGAGCAAGGTCGCCACCTGGGGGTTGTCGCGCATTACGTCTGCCAGGACCGCCGCCGGGACGAGTATGACCTCACTCTCTTCGATCGCTTCAACCGTCGCCGGGTTGGGCCCGCCGTCAAAAACCGGCACCTCATCGAAGGTGTCGCCCGGGCTCACCAGCCGGAATGTTTGCTCCCGGCCGTCCGGGGCCGTGCGAAAGATGCGTGCCTTCCCCGACCGCAGGTAATAGAAGCCAGCCGCCGGCTCGCCCTCGGCGATGATGAACTCCCGGCTGCCATACCGGCGCACCACCAGACGCGTCGCGACCCGGCCCGCCTCCTCATTGGTCAGTGGGCTGAAGTATTCGATGCGGCGTGCGTCGTCGAGGCCGGGCGGGCGAACCATGCGATTCCAGTATGCGCGATTGGCCGCGGGTGGGGCGATCGCTGGCCGCGCACGTGGCCGGGCGTGCCCGGTTGGTGAATTTGCTCACAAGCGCAAAGCTGTCTTAATTAGGGCCGGGTCTCGGCCACATCCGATGGGAAGGCACGTCACCGGGCTCATTCACATTCAGGATCGGTGCTGAAGATTCACACGGCCGGGATGAGAAGGCCTTGCAGACGCGGTTATTCTATGTCGGAAATAGATAGGACTACGGTCCGCATATCCTCGATCATGACTTAGATCACATCCGGGGCAGGCCCGGTCACATCAAAGTGCTTCGTGGAGAATGACAAGCGTGGAGTCCGCAAATAGCCCGGCAGCCTTCCCCGGCCCCGTGGTGATCTGCGTCCGCGGGCCATCGCGGTCGGGCAAGACTTCCGTGTGTGAGCGGCTCATCGCCGCGCTCGAGCCACGCGGTGTGCGCGTCGCCTATCTGAAGCGCACCCACCACGACCTTGACCTTCCGGGCAAGGCCTCCGGCCGGGCCTGGCTCAGGGGACCCTCGGCCATGGTCATGCGCGCCCCGGACCGGCTCCAGCTCACCGTGCCGCCAGGTGATGCATCGCCGCGGGAGCTGCTCGATGTCCTTCCGCCCGGTATCGATCTCGTGCTTTTCGAGACCCATACCCACGAGCCGTTCCCAACGATCCTGTCGCATGCTCTTGAGCCGGCCGGCGGCGAAGAAGTAATCGGCCGCTGGGCCATCGAGACTGTGGACGAAGACGCTGCCAGCCTGGTCGAACCGGTACTGGCGCGACTCCCCGCGGACCGCGCGCTCGACCACGCCCTGCGCGCGGCCATGGCGGTCCACGGTGGCCACCTCTGCGCGGGCCTTGTCCTGGGGACGCGGCTGGCGATGCACGGAGCGGCACAGCTTGGCCTTGACGTCCCCGATCGGCAGAAGCGTCTCATCGTTGCCGTCGAGACCGATCGCTGCGCAGTCGACGCCATCCAGGCAATTACGGGTTGCCGGCCGGGGAAGCGCACCCTGAGGCTGCTCGACTACGGTAAGCTTGCGGCCACCTTTTATAACCAGTGGACCGGGGAGGCCGTCCGCGTGGCGGCGAAGGGTGGGCTCCGCGAAATCGCCACCGGACACGCGGAAACCGGGGATCGCCACGAACGCCAGAAGCTCGCCTACCTGGCGCTGGCCCCCGAGGAACTGTTTGAGACACGGCCAGCCACCGTCTCGCTCGGCCAATTCGACCTGCCCGGACCGCCGAGGACGCGGGTGAACTGCACATCCTGCGGAGAAGAAGTCTCCGACGGGCGCGAAGTAACAACTGAAACGGGTCCCCGCTGCCGCCCCTGCGCGGCGGTGGCCGGCTCGTGGTAATGGACACCAGGAGGAACGCACTATGGCAATGAACCGGAGAGGCTTTCTCAAGTTGGGAGGGGCCGCCGCCGCGGCCGGGACGGCTGTCTATCTCGAAACGCAGATGGCCTTCCTGCAGGCCGCGCCGGGCATCGACAACCCGCTCAAGACCTATCCCAGCCGCGGCTGGGAAAAGGTGTACCGCGACCAGTATGCCTACGATTCCAGCTTCGCGTTCATCTGTGCGCCCAACGATACGCACATGTGCCGCCTACGAGCGTTTGTCCGCAACGGTGTCGTTACTCGCATCGAACAGAACTACGACGGTGACCAGTACCGGGATCCCCAGGGGAACAGTTCCAGTGTTGCCTGGAACCCACGTGCCTGCTTGAAGGGCTTCACCCTCCATCGCCGCGTATACGGCCCCTACCGGGCCAAGACTCCGGCAATCCGAAAGGGCTGGAAGCAGTGGGCCGATGATGGCTTCCCGTCGCTCTCAGACACCCCGGCACTTCGCGACAAGTACATGTTCACCAACCGGGGTGAGGACCAGTGGGTTCGGATGTCGTGGGACGAGGCGAACACCTACGTCGCGAAGGGGTTGGAGGCGGTCGCAAAGACGTACAGCGGCGAGGAGGGAAAGAAGCGGCTCGTCGAAAAGGATGGCTACCCGGCCGAGATGCTCGAGTTCTGGGAAGAAGCCGGCACCCGGACGATCAAGCTCGGCTCGTCGCTCCCGCCGCACGGCGTGGCTGGCAAGTTCGGACCATTCCGGTTTGCGAACATGCTAGCCCTGCTCGACGCGAAGGTAAGGGGCGTTGGCTCCGACCACGCGCTCG
>CAYYYI010000105.1:0-3593 GCA_964475735.1 uncultured Anaerolineaceae bacterium | reverse complement strand
CACGTGGCGCGGCGACCAGGCGCCGGGCTTCCCATTCGTCCATGGCCTGCAGGCCACCGAAACAGACTTCAATGACCTCCGGCACAGCAAGCTGCTCGTGATGATTGGCAAGAACCTCGTCGAAAACAAGATGGCTGATAGCCACTGGATGCATGAGGTCATGGAGCGGGGCGGGAAGCTGGTAACCATCGTCCCCGAATACAACCCGCCCGCTAGCAAGTCGGACTACTGGATCCCGGTGCGGCCCGGGCTCTCGGACACAGCGCTTCTGCTGGGCGTAGTCAGGGGGCTCATCGAGCGCAACCTGATCGACGTCCAGTTCGTCAAACAGTTTACCGACTTCCCGCTCCTTGTTCGGCTTGACAACCTCAAGCGGCTCCGCGCCGATGAGGTGTTCCCGAACTACACTTCGCCGCTCGACCCGGCCGGTCCGAGCTTCACGCTGCATAACATGACGGCGGAGCAGGCCAAGAGGAACGGCGATCGCGTAATCTTTGATTCGGCCACAAACAGCGCGAAGGCGCTCACGCGCGAGGACGTGGGTGCCCGCCTCGCAGAGAAGAAGCTCGACCCCGCGCTCGACTACCGCGCGAAGATGAAGCTGGCCGACGGCAGCGAAGTCGAAGTCGCGACCGTGATGACGGTCTATCGTGAGCACCTGAAGGACTACGACCTTGATACGGTGGCCGACATAACCGGCGCCCCCAAGCGCCTGATCGACCAGTTGATCACGGACTTCGGGACTATCAAGCCCGCGGCTATCCACGTCGGCGAGGGTGTGAACCACTACTTCCACGCCACCCTGCACAACCGGGCGTGCTACCTGATCCTCATGCTGACGGGGAACATCGGGAAGTACGGAACCGGCGTGAGCACCTGGGCGGGGAACTATAAGGGCGGCATCTTCCATGCGGCTCCGTGGTACGGTCCCGGCGTCGGCGGGTATATGAACGAAGACCCGTTCAACCCGCTGCTCGATCCAGCGGCAAAGTACACGGCGAAGACCACACACGAGTACTCGCACGGCGAAGAGACGGCGTACTGGGGCTTTGGCGACCGGCCACTCATCGCTGAGACACCGAAGGCGGGGCGAAAGGTCTTCACGGGGAAGACGCACATGCCGACGCCCACAAAGGTCTTCTGGTACAACAATGCGAACCTCATTAACCAGGCGAAGTGGCACTACGAGCTGATAAAGAACGTGAATCCGAAGGTCGATCTCATTGTCGATCAGCAGATCGAGTGGACAGGGTCGACCGAGTTCGCCGATGTGAGCCTGCCGGTCAATTCCTGGTTGGAAGCGGAGACGGTGGAGATGGGCGGCTCGTGCTCGAACCCGTTCCTGCAGATCTGGAAGGGAGGCATTCCGAAGATCAACGACACGCGGGACGATGTCGCGATCTGGGGGGGCGTGGCGGAGGCGCTTGCGAAGGTGACGGGCGAGACGCGGTTCGCCGACTACTTCAAGTTCGCCAAGACGCCTGAGGTGTACCTGAACCGGGTGCTCGCCGCCTCGTTCACGACGAAGGGCTACACGGTGGAGGACATTATGGGTGGCAAGTACGGCGTGCCCGGCGGAGCCCTCTTCCAGTACCGCTCGTATCCTCGCGTGCCCTTCAAGGAGCAGGTCGAGGATAGCCTCCCGTTCTACACCGATACGGGCCGGATGAACGCCTACTGCGACATCCCGGAGGCCATCGAGTACGGGGAAAATCTCGTGGTGCACCGGGAGGCGGTCGAGGCCACGATGTACCTGCCCAACGCAATCGTTTCGACCAGCCCTTACGTTCGACCGGTGGACTACGGGATTCCGCTGGATTCGGCGGACCCGGATCTTCGCGCGGTGCGGAATGTGAAGATGGGGTGGGCAGAGGTGAAAAAGAGGAGGAACCCGCTCTGGGAACAGGGGTTCAAGTTCTTCTTCCTTACCCCCAAGTCGCGCCACAGCACGCACTCTTCGTGGGCGGTGACGGACTGGAACTGGATCTGGAGCAACAACTTCAGCGATCCGTACCGGGAGGACACGCGTCTGCCGGGCGTGGGTGATGTGCAGATTCACATGAACGCCGAGGACGCTAACGAGCTCGGCATCGCAAACGGCGATTACGTCTGGATAGACGCGAACCCGGCCGACCGGCCGTACGTGGGGGCGGACAAGGACGCGTCGTTCATGGATGTGGCGCGGCTGATGGCCCGGGCGAACTTCAACCCGGCGTTCCCGCGCGGGGTGACGATGCTGAAGCACGCCTACTACATGTCGTCGCCGCGCACCGTGAAGGCGCAGCAGGACCGGCCGGACGGACGAGCGCTGGCGGCTGACACGGGATACCAGGCGAGCTTTCGGCACGGGAGCCAGCAGAGCGTGACTCGCGGGTGGGCGCCACCCATGCACCAGACCGACACGCTCTTTCACAAGAGAGCCGGCGGCATGGGGTTCGTCTTCGGTTTCGACGAGGACAACCACGCGGTGAACACGACGCCGAAGGAGACGCTGGTTCGCATAACCAAGGCGGAAGATGGCGGGCTCAACGGCCAGGGGAAGTGGAAGCCTGGCACCACGGGCATGAGCCCGGGCGGGGAGGACGACTTCATGAAGACCTACCTGGCGGGCGGTGTGGTGCAGGTGAAGGGGCTCTAGAGTGGCCGAGAAACACTACGAAGACGCCGATCCATTCGAATTTGTGGCAGTGCAATTCCCGCTCGATCCGGCAGTCGATGGGGACGAGGACATGGCGCGCTGCTTCATCGAGGAGTACGCACTCCTGGGGACGCCCCGGCGAAAAATGATGCAATTGTTCCGCTCGCCGTACTTCGCTGGTACGTACCGGATCCTTGCGAGCCGGGGCGAGGCATTCATCCAAGAGATCATCGACGACGTGTTCGGCGCGGTGCCGGCCGGGGAGGTTTCCTGATGCCCAAGGTCTACAACTGGCAGCTGGGGCGCGAGATGGACTATCGCTTTGCGAATGGCAAGGCGAAACGCCAGTTTGCTGCTGTTTTCAACATCAACCGCTGCATCGCCTGCCAGACATGCTCGATGGCGTGCAAATCGACCTGGACGTTTTCGCCGGGGCAGGAGCTGATGTGGTGGAACAATGTGGAAACGAAGCCGTACGGCGGCTACCCGTCCCACTGGGACGCCAAGATCCTTCAGCTCCAGGAGAAGGCGAACCCCGGCGGGCAGGTCTGGGACGCGTCAAAGCGCCAAGGCCGCTCGGCTCCCTATGGGACTTTCGAAGGGAAGACGATTTTCGAGACAGCTGACCAGGTCAACAACATGGCGACGGGCTACATCCCGGCGGAAGAGGATTGGAAGGCGCCAAACATCCATGAGGACACAGCGACAGCGGCCCCGCCGACCGGCGCCGAGCTGCCGGTTCATGGGGGCTGGTTCTTCTACTTGCAGCGCATCTGCAACCACTGCACGTACCCGGCGTGCCTGGCTTCATGCCCGCGAAACGCGATCTACAAGCGCGAAGAAGACGGTATCGTGCTCATCGACCAGGCCCGCTGCCGCGGCTACCGCAAGTGCGTCGAAGGCTGCCCCTACAAGAAGTCGATGTACCGTCCGAGCACGCGCACTTCCGAGAAGT
>CAYYYI010000104.1:9759-10074 GCA_964475735.1 uncultured Anaerolineaceae bacterium | reverse complement strand
GCGGGTATTGCCAAGGACGGGGCGAAGATGGTGACCGCCGTTGCCTGCGCGAACGTCCCGAAGTTCACCGTTGTGATCGGCGGCAGCTTCGGTGCGGGCAACTACGCGATGTGCGGCCGCGCCTACGGCCCGCGCCAGCTGTGGATGTGGCCCAACGCGCGCATCAGCGTGATGGGCGGCGAACAGGCGGCCAACGTCCTTCTCCAGGTGCGCCTGGACCGCGGCGACGAGATGACCGGGGAGGAGCGAGAGAGCTTCAAGGCCCCCACCATCGAGCGGTACGAGCACGAGGGCTCGCCCTACTTCAGCACTGCC
>CAYYYI010000104.1:0-9743 GCA_964475735.1 uncultured Anaerolineaceae bacterium | reverse complement strand
GATACGCGGTCCGTGCTCGCCTTCGGCCTCGCCGCAGCCATGAACGCTCCCATCGAGGACACGAAGTGGGGCGTGTTCCGGATGTAGCCGCCGCTAAAGCGCCAGGCTCGCCGGGTTTTCGAGCAGCGCCTGGATCTCCTTGGTGAACCGCGCGCCCTCGGCCCCGTCGCTCACCCGGTGGTCGGCGCTGAGCGCGACCTTCATCACCTGGCGGGCAACAACCTCGCCGTCTCGCACGACCGCCTGCGGCATGACGCTGCCCACGCCGAGGATGGCTGCCTGCGGCGGGTTGATAATGCCGATGAGCATTTCCACCCCGTAGGCGCCCAGGTTCGTGATCGTGAATGTGCCGGCGCCGTACTCGTCGGTGCGCAGGTGGCCGCCTTTTGCCCGCGCGATCAGGTCCTTCGATTCCCGGGCGATGGCGCCGAGGGTCTTCGCACCGCAGTCCAGCAGAGCGGGAGCGATGAGCCCTTCGTCGAGCGCGATGCCGATGGCGATGTTCACCTGCTCGTGGTAGCGAAGGCCATCTTCACCGTATTCGGCGTTGAACTTCGGGTGGCGCTGGAGCGCGAGGGTGCACGCCTTGACCACCAGGTCGTTGATGCTCACCCGCTCTTCTTCTCCGGCCGCCTGGTTGAACTGCTCCCTGAAGGCGAGGGCCGCCGTCATGTCGATGTCGAGCGTGAGGTAGTAGTGCGGCTGGGTCTGCTTCGACTGCGACATGCGGCGGGCGATTGCCTGGCGCATCTTCGAGAGGGGCTCAACCGCGCCCGGAGCCGGAGCCGGAGCCGGAGCCGCGGCCGGGCGAGCCGGACGCTCCACCCGCGCGGCTGGCGCTACGGCCAGCGCCGCCTCCACGTCGCGCCTGAGGATGCGGCCGTCTGGCCCTGAGCCCGGCAGTGTTGCGGGGTCTATCCCGGCCTCTGTCGCCATGCGCCGCGCGACGGGCGAAATACGCAGCCTCTCACCGGCCCGGGCGGCCGCGGAGGGAGTCTCGGTGAGGGCCGGGGCTGGCTCCTTACCTGCGGCCGTGGCCGCAACCGGCTTCGGCGTGCCGCGCCGGGCGGGCGTCTCTGCGGCCTCCTTGCGCTGCACAGGGGCTGCCGTCTCGCCGGGACTGCCCAGCACGGCAATCACGTCGCCCACCGGGACGGTTTCGCCTTCAGCCGCAACCAGCTGGAGCAGTGCTCCCGTCTCGAACGCCTCCAGTTCCACGGTCGCCTTGTCTGTTTCGATCTCAGCGATGATCTCGCCCCGCTCTACCTGGTCGCCCACCGCCTTGAGCCATCGCACCACGATCCCTTCGGTCATGTCGGCGCCCATCTGGGGCATTGTGATATCGATGCTCACGGGCTGGCTCCTAGAACATGGCGAGGACAGCTTCGACGATGTCCTCTTCCGACGGCAGGGCGGCGAACTCCAGGTCGCGATTGTAGGGCATGGGCACGTCCTTGCTGCACACGCGCGCCACGGGCGCGTCCAGCCAGTCGAAAGCCCGCTCCATGATCTGAGCGCTCAATTCGCCCCCGAAGCCGCCGAACTTCCAGGCGTCTTCCACGATCACCGCCCGGTTCGTCTTCTTCACCGATTCGATGACCGTGTCCATGTCCAGCGGCCGGAGCGTCCGCAGATCCACCACTTCGGCGCTTATCTCGTCCTGTTCTTCTAGCATCCTGGCCGCCCGCGTCGCCTGGTGGACGCTTCCCGAATAGCCAATGATCGTGACGTCAGTCCCTTCGCGGAGGATGTTCGCCTGCCCGAACTCCACCAGGAAGTCGGGATCATCGGGAACTTCGCCGCGAAAACCGTAGTTAGCCGTGTGCTCGATGAAGACCACCGTATTGTCGTCGCGAAAGGCGCGCTTGAGCAGCCCCTTTGCGTCGGCCGGGTTCGACGGGCAGACCACCTTCAGCCCCGGGAAGTGCGCATATAGCCCTTCGAGGCTGTGGCTGTGCGTGGCCGCCAGTTGGCTACCTCCGCCGCTGGCCATCCGGATGACCATGGGTACGTTCATCTGGCCGTTCGACATGTAGTGGAGCTTCGCCGCCGTGTTCACGATCTGGTCGAGCGCCAGGAGGCTGAAGTTGATCGTCATCAGCTCGACCATCGGCCGCAGCCCGCCGAGAGCCGCGCCAATGCCGGCGCCGATGATTCCCGACTCGGCGATGGGCGTATCGCGCACGCGCTCGGGCCCGAACTCCTCCATGAGCCCCTTGGTCACGGCATACGACCCCCCGTACGCGCCGATGTCCTCACCCATCAGGAACACGGTGGGGTCGCGCAGCAGCTCCTCCCGCAGGGCCGCGCGAAGCGCGTCGCGCATGCGCATCTCAGCCATCGGCGGGCTCCTTCGTGAGATGGTCGAAGAGGGTCTCGATAGCGGGCTGCAGACTTGCTTCGGCGAACGCAACGCACTCCTCCACGTCGCGCTCGACTTTCTCCTCCACCTGCTGCCAGCGCCGCTCGTCGATCAGGCCGCGCTCCTCCATGTACAGGCGCAGCGATTCGATGGCGTCGCGACGCCGGTACTCCTCAATCTCGTCCTTGAGCCGGTATAGTTCGGGGTCGGCCATGGAGTGGCCACGGTACCGGTACGTCATCGCCTCGATGAAGTACGGGCCCTTGCCCGAGCGGCAGTGTTCCACCGCCTTCTTTGTCTCCCGGTGGACCTCCAGCACATCCATGCCGTTGATGGAAACGGCCGGCATGTTGTACGCCGCGGCCAGTTTCGGGATCTCCGTGGAAAGCGACTCGGCGAAGCTCACGCCCATGCCGTAGAGGTTGTTCTCGCAGAAGAAGATGACCGGGACCTTCCAGAGCACTGAGAGGTTCAGCGCCTCGTGGAATTCGCCCTCGCCGACGCTGCCATCTCCGAAGATGCAGAGGGTGACAAAGCCCTCATTCTTGATTGCTGACGCCAGGCCGAGCCCAACCGCCACGGGGAGGTGCGCCGTCACGATGGCGTAGCCGCCCATCATCCCCTTGCTCGCGTCGTAGATGTGCATGGAGCCGCCGCGGCCGCCGCTGGTGCCATCCACCCGCCCGTAGAGCTCGGCCATCACCCTTCTGGGGTCGACGCCCTTGGCGATGGCGTGGCCGTGGTCGCGGTAGTGGGCGATCACCTTGTCGCGCTCTTCGAGGGCGTGAATGGCGCCCACCGCGCACGCTTCCTGCCCGGTGTACAGGTGGAGGAAGCCCCGGATCTTCCCGCGGGTATACATCTCGCCCGACTTCTCCTCGAAGCGGCGGATGAACGCCATCTCGTAGAGGAAGCGCTCCAGTTGTTCCGCCGGGAGTTCGGACTCGCCCGGGGCGCCGGCTACCGCAGTCTCAAGCGTCATTCAGTTCACCCTCCTTCCCCGGCCCCTGCTCGCGCGACCTTCTTGTGAGCCACATGGATCGCTTCGCCCGAGACCGCAAGCGCTGCTTCCTTGAGCGCCTCCGCGAGTGTCGGGTGAGCGTGGACAGCGAAGCCCAGCTCGGTGGTGGTCGCTTCAAGCAGCGCTACCATGGTCGCCTCTCCCAGCAGCTCATTTACATCGTGGCCGACCATGTGGATGCCCAGCACCTGGCCTGTCGGCTCGTCGGCGACAATCTTCACGAAACCCTCCGTCTCATCGACCGTCACTGCCTTCCCGAGAGCGGTGAAGGGGAAGCGTCCCGTCTTCACGGAGTATCCGGCATCCTTCGCCTGCTGCTCGGTGTAGCCGATTGACCCCACCTGAGGCTGGCAGAACGTGGCCCTCGGCATCTGCACGTAGTCGAGAGCGGGGGTCTTCCTGCCCGCGATGTGCTCGGCTGCTACTACGCCCTGTTGCGAGGCCACATGCGCCAGCATCAGCTTCCCCGTGACGTCGCCGATCGCGTAGATGCCGGGCACATTGGTTTCCATGCTATCGCCGATTGTGATGAACCCGCGCTGGGTGGCCACCCCTATTCCTTCCAGGTTCAGCCCCTGTGTATGGGGCACGAAGCCAATCGCCACCAGCACCACGTCCGCGGCTATCTCCTGTGCGCCCTCGCCCCCCGAAACGGCCACTGTCGCCTGTCCGTTCGTGACGCTCACCGAGTCGACCCTCGTCTTCAGCAGGCACTTCATGCCGCGCGCCTCGAAGGAGCGCTTAAGCTGGCGCCCGGCGTCCACGTCCTCCAGCGGAAGCAGCGTGTCCAGCATCTCCACCAGGGTGACCTGCGAGCCGTAGCTCGCCCAGGCGTGGGCGAATTCAACCCCCACGGGCCCGGCGCCGATGATGACCGCGTGAGCGGGCGGCGTTCTCAGTTCGAGCGCTTCGCGGCTGGTAAGGACCACCCTGCCATCGGCCTCCACGCCGGGCAGCATTCGCGTCGAGGCGCCGGTGGCCACGATGATGCTGCGCACCTCGTAGGACGTGCCCTTGCACGAGATCGTGCCCGGCTTCGCAATCGAAGCCTCCCCGGTGATTACCTCCACACCGTTGTCCCGAAGCAGGCCTTCGATGCCGCCGACAAGGCGGTCGACGACCTTCCGGCTGCGATCGATGGCGGCGCCGAGGTCGTAACTGGTCTCGCCGGTGGCGATGCCCCACTTCGCCGCATCCCGCACGAGGTTCACAACGTCGGCGTTTCGCAGGACGGCCTTGGTGGGAATGCAGCCCCAGTTCAGGCAGAGGCCGCCAACGCGTTCGCGCTCGAAGAGGGCCACCTTCAGGCCGAGCTGGGCGCCCCGGATGGCGGCAACATAGCCGCCCGGGCCCGCGCCGATGATGCCAACGTCAAGATCTGTCATAGCTATCTCCTAGACTACTATAGTCTCAGGCTCTAGGTGGATAATCGGCCACCGCCCGCATGCAGTCCAGCCCGGGCATGGGGAGGCCACCGGTAGAGTAGGTCATCTCTCAGCGCCCGTGTTGGCTGGCCAGACCGGCGGTGTGGCGGGGCGGCGGAGCACGTACATCGCGTGTGTCCGCAGCGGGGGGATGGCAGCCAGGGGGCCGTAGAACCATGGCGCGTTCCGCCCCACGAGCCGCGCCAGCGGCGGCGCCAGCGTGATTGAGCGGATCCGCAGCGGACACTTTGGAAACCACCGCCTGATGTCGTCTTCCGCGACGGGGTGTACCTCCGGGTTGCGCGGGTTCTTGCGGCGCATGTCGTACACGACGATGAGCCCGCCCGGCTTCGTGATCCTGAACAGCTCGCGCGCGATCTCGTGGGCCATGTCTTCGTCGTGAACGGTGCTGAACAGCGTGAATGCCATGGACAGGTCGAAGATCTGGTCAGGCTCGGGAATGCGGCCCGCGCTGTCCGAGTGGATGCGGATTCCAGGGGATAGCTCTGCGCAGGCGGCGGCGGCTCCAGGGTCGATGGCGACGCCCGCCATGTTCGCGGGGTTTCCGCCCCACTGCACAAGCAGGCGCAAGTTGTGTCCCGGGGAAAGGCCCGCCTCGAACGCGCGGAAGTCGTCGAGCGAATCCACGTTCTGGCGGCGCAGCAATCGCGAAAGGAAACGTTCTCGCTCCTGCACCATCAACAGGTCGCCCATGTGAAGGATGGAATGCTGGCTCATCGCGCCCTTCGCCCTGTGTTCCCTGTCACTGTAGCGGCTGTCGCACCCGTTGTGGAGCTTCGCATTGTGACGTTCGGGCCGGTTGCGCGGTGGGCGGTATCATTTCCGGCAGGAGGGCAGCATGGGCATTGAGCAGGCGTACATCGAAGCGCACCCGGGTTCGGAGGCGCTCTACCAGCGCGCGCGGCGCGTGGTCCCCAGCGGAGTCACACACGACAGCCGCTACCTGCGCCCATTCCCCATCTATGCCGCGCGGGCGGCCGGCTCGCGCAAGTGGGACGTCGATGGCCAGGAGTACGTGGACTACGTAATGGGCCATGGGGCGCTGCTGCTCGGCCACAATCACCCCGCGGTGATGGGGCCTGCGGCGGAGCAGCTTTCGCGGGGTACGCACTACGGCGCGAGCCACGAAGCCGAGATCGAATGGGCCGAGGAGGCCGTCCGTCTCGTACCCTCGGCCGAGGCTGTGCGCTTCACCAGCTCCGGCACCGAGGCTACGCTCATGGCCCTCCGCCTGGCGCGCGCCCACTCCGGCCGCCCCGCGGTGCTCAAGTTCGACCGCCACTTCCATGGCTGGCACGACTACGTGGTCGGGAGCTCACGGTACGGCGCCGCCGCGCCGCCGGGTGTCCCGGCGGCGACCCTCGAAACAGTCGTCGTGGTGTCGCCCGAAATGCACGTCGTGCGCGAGACGGTGGCCGGCCGGTCCGACATCGGCGCCATCATCGTCGAGCCCGCGGGCGCGTCATCGGGGACCCTGCCTCTTCCGCGCGGCTTCTTGCACGAGCTTGAGGGCTTCTGCCGCGATCGGGGTCTGCTCTTCATCATGGACGAAGTGGTGACCGGGTTCCGCTGGACCCCAGGAGGAATCCAGCAGGAGGAGGGCGTCACGCCGGACCTCACCACGCTCGCCAAGATCCTGGCGGGCGGATTCCCCGGGGGGGCCGTCGCCGGGCGCCGCGACCTCCTCGACCAGCTCGCCTTTGCCGCGCCCGGAGAGCGAGCTGAGAAAGTTGGGCACCCCGGGACCTTCAACGCCAACCCGCTCTCCTCGGTGGCCGGGACTGCCTGCCTGCGGGAGATCGCCGATGGCCGGCACCAATCGCGGGCGCGTGCGCTCGCCTCGCGGTTGCGGACCGGGATGAATGCGGAGCTCCACCGGCTCGGAATCCCCGGCTTCGTCTATGGCCAGGCGAGCGAGTTCCGCATCATTCTCGGGGGCGAAACCGTTCCCACCCCCCGCGACTACGACCCCCGCGACCTGCCTCTCGACCTGCTCTCAGCCGGGACGCCCCGCGAAATCGAGCGGCTCTTGAACCTCGCCCTGCTCACGCGCGGTGTCCAGCTCTTCGGCAACGGCGGCATGACCAGCTCCGTCCACACCGAAGACGACCTGGCGCAGACCATCGAGGCGTGGGGCGGTTCGCTGGCTGTACTCCGGGACGAGGGCGCGCTTCACGCCTGAACCGGCTTTCGACACTGGCCGCCGACTTGCGCGTTGACAGGATTCTGGGGCGATGGTCTGGCAGGGTTCTCCCGATGGCGTGTTGTCCCGCTTACAGTGAAGATCAGGGAGATGGCAGCCGGGTTCTGGGCCGCGACGAGCGAGGAACCGGAAGGGCGAGGCGTCCGCCTTTTCGCCCGCGCCTGCTCGCGCGCGCTTACGTCCGTGGGTGAACCGCCGCAATGAGCGACGACGGGACCGAGGCCGAGCGGTTGAACGCCGAGCTCGCTGCGGTCCGGGGCGAGTACGAGTACTTCCTCTACTTCATGCCCGCCCTTCTCGAAGCCGACGTGCAGACCGCCCGTGTGACATATATGAATCGCATGGCCCGGATCCTCCTGGGCTACGACGAGGCGGAGATCGAGGCCGGCATTGATGGTTTGGGTCTCCTCGATGACGCGGGCGTGAAAATGGTGCTCGATCTTCGCGACCGTCACCTTGGCGCGAGCAAAGCCGTGAATCGCCGCTACGAGCACACTCCAACGCAGGACCTGTACGAGGCGAGCCTGCGCCGCAAGGACGGCACCTGGTTCCCGGCTGAGGCCCAGGGCTCATATCTGGTCGATGATCAAGGGCACCCCGTTCGAATCCGCTTCCTCATTCGCGATGTTTCGCGCCGCAAAGCCGCCGAGGAAGCTCTTGCCAACAGCGAGCGGAGGCTGCGCACACTCGCCGAAAATGCCCCGGTCATCCTTCTGCAAATCGATCGCGATGGACAGATTGTGGTAGCCGAAGGGAAGGGACTGAGAGAGTTCAATTTGCAGCCAGGTCAGTTGGTGGGCCTGCCCATCGCCGCTGCTGCTCCGAAAGGTACGCGCCTTGGCGCGATCTACGATCGGGCCCGGTCCGGGGAGCCAGTTGCGGAAAGAATCCAGGTCGCTGACCGTATACTCGACGTCCGCGCCGAACCGCTCCGGACCGCCAGCGGGGAGTACGACGGCTTCGTCGCAGTGGCTACAGACATGACGGACCTCGACACCGCCGGGCGTGCTCTCGCGAAGTCGCAGAAGATGGAGAGCCTGGGAATCCTCGCCGGCGGCATCGCGCACGATTTCAACAACGTTCTCTCAACGATTCTTAGCGTCGCCAGCGCGCTCAGACGCTCACCAGCCCTCGGCGAAGAAGAGCGGGAGCACCTTCAGACGATCGACCTCGCCGCGCGGCGAGGGGCAGAGGTCGCCGGGCGCGTTCTGGCGTTCGCCCGGGGCGGGCCCGCAACGCTGGCGCCGGCCGACCTTCGAGAAGTCATCGCTGATGTGGAAAATCTGGCCATGCCGTCCATCAGGCGCACAGTGTCCATTCAGACTCATGTTCCTCCCATGCCTGTTGTCACCGGGTGCGACCGGGGTCAGCTTACCCAGGCGCTCCTCAACGTAGTGCTCAATGCCCGTGACGCGATGCCCGGCGGAGGTGAAGTGCACCTGGCCGTCGACGCGGTCGGCGCCCGGGCCGTCATCACCGTATCGGACAATGGGCCGGGAATGGACGAGCAGACCCTGGCGCAGATCTTTCAGCCGTTCTTCACGACCAAACCCCCCGGGCAGGGCACCGGGCTTGGTCTGGCGGTGGTGCAGGGAATCATCGCGAGCCATCGCGGGACGATCTCAGTGCAAAGCGCGCCGGGCGAAGGCGCCACGTTCATCGTGTCGCTCCCACTCGTTCAGGGAGAGGGCGGTCAACTTGCCGCCGGCGAAGGCGCCACAGTTGCCAAGCTGCCTCCTTCGAAGAGTGGCGAGGAGACGGGGGCGTCCTGAGCCCCGGCGTGCTCCCGCGCGGTTCCGTACAATCGGCGCATGCAACACACACGGCTTGGCCGCACCGGCCTCAGCGTTTCCCGGCTCTGTCTCGGCACCATGACCTTTGGGCTCCAGAGCGACGAGCCAACGTCCATCGCCATCCTCGATCGCGCGGCGGAAGCCGGCGTGACCTTCATCGACACTGCCGACGTCTATCCCATCGGCGGCTCGCTCGAAACGGTCGGGCAAACTGAGGAGATCGTGGGCCGTTGGCTTCAGGGGAGGCGCGACCGCTACATCGTCGCCACCAAGTGCTTCGGACGCATGGGCCCGAACCGCTGGAACCAGGGCAACTCGCGCAAGCACATCCTCGATGCGATCGACGCCTCCCTGCGCCGCCTGCAGACGGAGTACGTCGACCTCTACCAGCTTCACCAGTTCGACCAGTCCACGCCTATCGACGAGACGTTGCGTGCTCTCGAGGACGTCGTGCGGTCGGGCCGCGCCCGCTACGTGGGGTGCTCGAACTTCATGGCCTACCAGGTCGCGCGCTCCATCGGCCGCAGCGAGGCGCTGGGGGTGGTCCGTTTCGACTCAGCGCAGCCGCGCTACAACCTCCTCCACCGCGAAATAGAGCGCGAGCTGCTCCCGCTCTGCGCCGAAGAGGGCGTTGGCGTGATTCCTTACAACCCTATCGCCGGTGGGATGCTGACAGGCAAGCACCGCATCGATACGGGCCCCACCGCGGGCACCCGGTTCACCCTGGGCAGCGCTGCGGGGCGCTACCAGGACCGCTACTGGCACGATGAGATGTTCGACACTGTCGATGCTCTGCGGCCGCTCGCCGCCGAGGCGGGGATGCCCCTCGCCACGATGGCGGTTGCGTGGGTGCTGGCCAACCCTGCGATCACGTCGCCCATTATCGGCGCGAGCCGCCCCGAACAACTGACCGATACCC
>CAYYYI010000103.1:0-10101 GCA_964475735.1 uncultured Anaerolineaceae bacterium | reverse complement strand
CTTCCAGCGGCGGGTCGAACGAGGGGACGAGGCCCAGGTTCCAGGGGAGCGGGTGTCCGTTCATTCGATTCCTCCGCGGGTGTTGGTGAAGGCGGCGCGGGCGGCGGCGAGGTCGTCCGGGGTGCCGATGTCGAACCAGGGGCCCTCTACGGGGACCGCGCGCACGGCGGCGCCCGAAGCGACGAGGGCGGCGATCGCCTGGGGGAGTTCGTACTCGCCGCGCGGCGAAGGGGTGAGCCCATCGATCTCGGGCCAGATGGCGGGGCCGAGGACGCCGAACCCGGCGTTGTTCCAGCGCGTGGATGATGTGCCGGGCGGGGGCTTCTCGACCAGCCGGGTCACGCGCATCTCTTCGTCGACGTAGACCGCGGCCCCGGCGGCGGGGTCATCGACTTCGTTCACGGCGATGATGGCATCGGCGAAACGGGCGGCTTTGAGTACGCGGTCGTAGTTGGCCGGCGCGACGAGGATGTCGCCCCAGCCGAAGAAGAACTGCCCTTCGCCGGCAAAGCCGTTGGCGAGAGCGAGGGCGCGGGCGGTCCCGTCCAACCGCATCTGCCGGAAGTAGACGATTCGCAGACCGGCGTGCGCGCCGCTGCCCACCTCTGCTTCGAGGAGGGCGGCTTCGTGGCCGGTCACGATGGCGAGTTCGGTGATGCCGGCGCGGGCCAGGCCATCGATGATGCGGACGATGATGGGACGCCCGCCAACTTCGAGGAGGGCCTTCGGGTAGTGGGCGGTGATAGCCCCCAGCCTCGTTCCACGCCCCGCGGCGAGCAGGACCGCCTTCGTGATCACAGCGGCCTCAGCCCGGCGGAGGCGTGCACTTCGAAGGCTGGCCCGCCCGTGGCGGCGATTGCCGCTTCGATCACAGCGGGGACAGCGGCCGGGGGCACGGCGGCAAGGGCGTAGCCGCCAAAGCCGGCCCCGGTGAGCCTCGCGCCCTGCGCCCCGGCCTTCCGCATCGCGGCGCAGAGGCGGTCGAGCGCGGCGGTGCTGCAACGGAAGTCCTCGCGCAGGCTGTTGTGGGAATCGTTCAGGAGGCGGCCGAAGGCGGCGAGATTGCCCGCGAGCAGGGCGCCTTCGGCCTCGTCGACGCGGGCTGCTTCGCCCAGGATGTGCCGCGCGATCCGGCGGACGGGGACCTTCACCTGGTGGTCGAAGCGCCCGGCGGTGAGCCGCACCAGGTGCTCGACGTCCACGTCCGCGCCGTGGGCGGCCTCAGTGGCGGAGATGCGCTCCGGGAGGCCGTCGACGAGTACGTCGACGACATCGATGCCGGCCACCTGGCGGAGAACGATGGGGTGTTCGAGGTCGAGGCCCACCTCGTCGGCGAGCATGGCGGTGGCGATACGCGCGCCGACGACGCGCTCGTTATAGGCGTCGCGGGCAGACCCGGCCTTGGGCGCATCCTCGCCGGAGTAGGCGGCCACGAAGGCGAGGCCGGGGGGCAGGAGCACGGCGCGGCGGCCGGGGGGGTCGAAATCGATGCGGAGGGCCGCGCCCTCTTCGGTGAAGACGATGACCTCCTGGTCCATGCCACCGCTTTCGACCCCCGCGTGGCGCTCGGCGACGACAGCGCGGCGGACGATCTCGTCCGGCTCCAGCAGATGCTCCCAGGCGGCGGCGAGGGCGGCGATGACCCCCACAGTCAGGGCGGAGGAAGAGCTCAGCCCGCCCCCGGCGGGGAGGTCCCCTTCGATCAGGAGCTTCGCGCCGCGGCCCGGGGCGACGTCCGCCAGCTCGCGGAGGGCGCCGGCCAGGTAGCGCGACCAGGGGATGGCCGCGTCGGCAGACAGACTGGCCCGGTCGATGCGGGGCGTACCTTCGAAGGCCGAGGAGGCGGCTTCGACCACGCCGCCGTCTGCGGGGAGGGCGGCGACGGTGAGGCCCCGCTCGATGGCGATGGGGAGCACGGGCAGGTGGGAGTAGTCGGTGTGCTCGCCGATGAGGTTCACGCGCCCGGGGGCGCGGAAGACGGCGGCCGGGGGCGCGCCGTGGCGGGCGATGAAGACGGCATCGATGGCATCACGGGAGGGGGCAGGCACGATTCTGACTGTACCCGATCGGGCGCTTCCGGCGAGGAGTATCCGCTTCGCCCCCGGGACGGGATCACCATAGACTCAACGTGCGCAACGGCGCGGGGAGGGACGAAATGGCGAACTACGTGCGTTTCCGGCGCGACGATGGCACAAGCGGGGCGGGCCTGCTCGAAGACGAACGGATCGCGGTCATCCGGGAGCCGTTCTGGGAGGGGGCCGAGCGCACGGGGGAGACGCTGGCGCTGGCGGACGTGCGCCTGCTGCCGCCGTGCGAGCCGCGCTCCATCGTCTGCGTGGGGCTGAACTACAGCAGCCACCTGCAGGGGCGGCCCATCCCCGACCCGCCAACGCTGTTCTTCAAGCCTCTCTCGTCCATCGCGGGGCCGGGTGACGAGATCGCGCTCCCGGCCGGCGCGGGCCGGGTCGACCCCGAGGGGGAGATAGTCATCGTTATCGGGCGGGAGGTGAAAGGGGCGACGCGCGAGGAGGCGCTGGCGGCGATCTTCGGCTACACCTGCGGCAACGACGTCTCGGCGCGGGAGTGGCAGCGGGCCGACGGGCAGTGGTGGCGGGCCAAGGGCTCGGACACCTTCGGGGTCTTTGGTCCGTCGATCGCGACGGGCCTGGCGCCCGGCGCCATCGAGGTGAGGACGCGCGTGAACGGCACAGAGGTGCAGCACGGCCGCTCGGACGAGCTAATCCGCGACATCCCCGAGATTGTGCGGCTGGTGAGCGCGGTCATGACGCTCACGCCGGGCGACATCATCTACACCGGCACGCCGGGCGAGCCCCAGGCGCTCAATCCCGGCGACGAGGTCGAAATAGAGGTCACCGGAGCGGGCATGTTGCGAAACAGGGTGCGGTAGCGACGGTGGGCGAGGAGCGGGGCTGGCCTTGTGGTCCAGGCCAACTCCTCGCCCCTCCCCTTTTCCCGGCGCGCGCTTCAGGCGTTGTCGGCCTTGATGCGAAGGCTCTTGCTGATCTCGTATCTCGTTCGCTTTCCGGTACCCACGCGTTCGCACATGCCCATCTTCACGAGCAGGTTCAGGTCGGCGATCGCCGTCGACTGCGACGTCTCCGTGAGAGCAGCGTAGGCAGACGACGAAATCGGACCAAGATCAATCATGAACATGACTCCCGTGATCTGCCGTTCGTTGAACGTGTCTTCCGTTTGCCGGTAGAGCATGTCCCTCTGGCGGTTGAACTGGATGACCTGCTTTTCCAGGTCGTCCGCCGCCCTGCAGAGGGCGCGGGTGTGATAGCGAACGAACGGGGTCACGTCCACCTCTTCTCGGAACCGGGGGCCCTGTGCTTCGCGCAGCGCTGAGTAGTACTCCTCCCTGTCGTCGAAGATGGCTTTGCTGACCGTAAGCATCCGGTCGAAGTGGACGGGCGTTTGCCACAGGACAAGGTCGGCCACCAGCCGGGCGGTGCGCCCGTTGCCGTCGTCGAACGGGTGGATCGAAATCAGGCCGAAGTGTGCAAGCGCCGCTACCACAGGCCCGGGCAGAGCGGTGCGGTGCCCTTGAATGTCGGTGACGAAGTGACCCATGAGCTCAAGAACGTGTTCGGCCGGGGGCGGGACGTAGCGCACCTCGCGCGTCTGGGAATCGACTATGAGGCTCTGGCCGGGGCGGTACTTGCCCCGGTTGGCGGCGGCAGGCCCGTGAAGGCCGCGCAGGAGCAGAGAGTTGATGCTCCGGATGAGCCCCTGGTCGAGCACGAGGGTGCGATCCTGTGCAAGCTGGTCGACGAACGCGTACGCGGCCTCCACATTCACTTTCTCAACTTCGTTGGGCTGGTCTTCATCGGCCCCTTCGACCAGGACGTACATCGCGTGCGTCTCCCCGATCGGGTTCCCTTCGATGGCCGTCGACGTGTGGGCGTTGATGTAGCGGGCATGCTGACGGAAGTAGTCCTGGTAGCCATTGGGTAGGAGGCTCTGGATCACGTACTGACGGTCGGTCAGGTGTTCGAAACCCTGCCGGAGGTCCCGGTCTGCTTCGTCCCAAGAAAGGCTAAGGCGCATGTTCGAACTCCTGAAAGCATTTGCTCGCGATCCGAGAGTATCATAGAACAATCACGCAGGTCAAGAGCAAATGCTCGCAAGGCGTTGGAAAATACCATTTCTTCCGCTGCCCGGCCGTCGCCCCGGTCAGTCCTGGCGGACGCTGACCTCGAGCAGTTCGGCGATGTCGAAGGCCTTGATGGTGCGCTTCTCTTCGTCGGGCTGGACCCCCGGGATGCCATCTTCGAACATCTGGATGCAGAAGGGGCAGGCGGTGGCGACGACGCTCGCGCCGGTGTTGGCGGCCTCGGCGGCGCGCAGGTGGTTGACGCGCGTCCCCGATTCTTCCTGCCACATGTTGCCGCCGCCAGCGCCGCAGCAGAAGCCGCGCTCCTTGCTCCGGGGCATCTCCACGAGATTCGTGCCGGGGATGGCTTCGAGGAGCTGCCGCGGAGAGTCGTAGATGCCGTTCGCGCGGCCCAGGTAGCAGGAGTCGTGGTAGGTGACGGTCATACCCTCGACGGCCTTCGGCTTGAGCTTGCCACGGGCCACGAGCAGCTGCAGGAAGTCTGCGTGGTGGGTGACTTCAATATCTGCGCCGAAGTCGGGGTATTCGTTCTTGAAGGTGTTGAAGCAGTGCGGGCAGGCGGTGACAACGCGCTTGATGCCCATTTCGCCCATGGTCTGCACGTTCATCTCCGCCAGGGTGGCGAAGAGGAACTCGTTGCCCAAACGGCGCGCCGGGTCGCCGGTACAGGGCTCGGCCTGCCCGAGAACCCCGAAGCTGACGTTCGCGCCAATGAGCAGCTTGATGACCGACTTGGTAATGGGCACGTTCCGTTCGACGAGCGCGCCGGAGCAGCCGACCCAGTAGAGGTAGTCCTGGGTGCCGTCGAACATGGGAACTTCGACGCCTTCGGAGGCGAGCTGCTGGATCCACGTGTCGCGGGTGAGCTGGGTCCCGCGCCAGGGGTGGCCGCGCTGCTCGATGTTCTGGAGGGCCGCCTGGGCGGTAGAGGGCACTTCAGCCTTCTCCATCACAAGGTAGCGGCGCATGTCGACGATCGTTGGCACGTGCTCGATCATCACCGGGCACTCCTGCACGCACGCCATGCAGGTGCGGCAGGCCCAGAGGGATTCCTCTTTGATGTAGCCTCCAACCAGCTCGCCGTTGAGCTTTTCGGCCGGGTCCTTGCCGCTGAGGAGGATTGGGCCCGCGTGGTTCATGTAGGACTTCAGGTCCTGGATGATCGACATGGGAGAAAGGGGCTGGCCCGCGTTCCAGGCGGGGCAGGCGTCGGTGCAGCGGCCGCAGCGAACGCAGACGTCGGCATCGAAGAGCTGTTTCCACGAAAGGTCCTGGAGCTTGCCTGCGCCGAGGCTCTCCCCGGCTTCCATGAGCTTTTCGAAGTCGCCCATGGGCGCCAGGTAGGCGGGCGAACCGGGGCGCTTGAGGAAGGCGTTTGCGGGCGCCAGCAGGATGTGCCGGAACTTGGTGAACGACATGAGGGCGAGGAGCGTGAACGCGCCCACGACGTGGATCCACCAGAAGACGCGGTGGGCGTCGAGCACCGTATCCAGGCCGAAACCGGCCGCGCTTAGCTTCGCCACAACCCATCCGCCGGGCGACCAGTACGACCACGATTCGTTGCCGCCGCGGATTTCGCTCGCCTCGATGCGGAAGCCCTCCGTGAGGAAGCCGCTGAAGAGCACGAGCGCCAGCAGGCCCACAATCCAGGCGTCCTCAGCCGGGCGGCGGTCCCACGTAAGCTTGCCTTTCGGTTCGACGTAGCGGCGCCAGACGGCCATTCCCACGCCCACGAGGCCCACAATCCCGAAGAGATCGCCCACAAGGCTGTAGCCAAGGTAGACCGGACCTTCGAGGAAGAGATGCTCGTCGTCCATCATGAAGATGAGCGGGAGGTAGTCGTCCAGGCTGAGGAGCACAGTGACGATCGTGAGCCCGATGAAGCTGGTGTAGATGAGGCCGTGCATCACGCCCGCGTAGCGGTCGTTCTTCACGCGGCTGGTGCCCGCGCCCATGGTGATAGCGTTGGTGAGGCGCGCGCCGAAGTTGTTGGCCACGCCGGCGGGCTTGCCCAGCCGCCAGACCCGCATGCGCATGATGAACGCGCCCACAACGAGGGCGACCATGGCCGCGAAGAGGAAGTACATGATCACCGGGGCGGTGATGTTCCAGTACACCTCGCGCTGGGCGTCGGTGGTGCGCGCCACTTCCGCGGCGGAGATGGCGCCGAGGATGCCGAGCGGGATGAGGATGCCGCCGGTGCTGGCGCGCAGGCGGCTGCTCTTGCGGGGCTCGCTGCCCGTGTTCTTGTTGGGGATGCTGGTCATATTCCGAAGTTCCGGGAGCTGGGATGGGGGCCGCGCGGGGCAGGGCTGCCCCGGTGAGCCATGTGCCACGCATCCTACTTGAGAGCCGGTTTGGGCGCGAACGGGAGGGGGCCGGGATGGTTCTGTCCCGGCCCTCTCCTTCTCTGCGCGCATGTGCCCGCCAGGTGTTACCTGCTGTCAAGCTCGCGTGTTCGCGCCAGCACCTCGGAGGGCGCGAGCCCGGCGAGATCGGACCCCGCAGTGTTCGATCTCGCCGGCTCGACCCGGTCGTTCCGAACAAAGTACACGCCGCGCCCGGGAACCGGACGGTAGTCGTCTCCGTCGCGAGTGAGCCAAAGGACGACCTCACCGTTCCCGGCAATGAGTTCATCGGTTTCGAGATAGGCAAGGCCACCCTTCCCGCCATGGGCCCAGAGCACGGGGCCACCGGACTGCACCACCGAGATCGTCGAACCCGCTGCGATCCCCTTTGCGCCCTCGATGACCCGGACAGTCGACCGCGCGATGGGGAGCGCCCCGTCTGGGGAAAGGGTGAACTCGGTCTTCTCGACCCGGCCATGGACTATGGCATCTGCTTTCGTGGTCGCCTCGTTGAGGTTTGTCACCGGAGTAGCCCAGCTCTCCACAGAGAACGGCGCGAGCGATTGGAGGTCCGCCCCGGAAGCCAGGAAGGCGCTCGCCCATTCGAATTCCTGCCGGTGAGCCGAGTCGACGATCTGCTGCTTTTCGGTATTGCTGAGGCCAGCCACCGGGTTGGTGTGAACCTTGCCGCCGCGGGCTCCAACGGCGGCAGACACAATAAGCAGGCCCATCAACGAGGTCGTCATGATTGTGACGGCGATGAATCCGAAGTTTCTTCGACGCATCTCTGGAAGCCTCCTAGTTCGTCGCGTAGATGCAGGACACGCCCTTCTCACCGGTGCACCCTGCATCCTGAGCGATATCAAGGCTCACGTTTGGCGCCGTCAACAGTGTCCCAGATCTCATGAGCGAGCTGCTGTTCGACGAGTGGGCGAGCCCCAGGGTGTGCCCAAGTTCGTGAGCAGCGATCGGCAGCGACAGGCTGGTGCATTGCACATACCTGTTCGTCTTGGTGAGAAATACCTCGCTCCAAATTATGTTCTTGGCTGCCTTCGTGCCATCGAGTTGACCGTTAAGATAGCCGTAATTACGAGTATATCCGTTGCAAGTGGACATGCTGTCGTCACGTTTCATGTAGACCCATGTGTCGTTCGAGCGAGCGTAATCTCGAAAGCTCTGAGCGCCCTGCGGGACGTTCCAGTTCTGGTAGGCAGTAGTAGCGTCTTGCCACAGTGCCCGACCCAGGCTGTCGCTTCCCAATTGGTCGATAACGCGGAGGTACAGAAGCTGCCCGGCGCCAGCCCATGTGTTGCGGCACAGCATCGGCGTTCCATACTGCCAGCAGTCGCCGCCATCTATCGTCGGAGTCGCCCTACCAACCGCAGGCGTGAGTGCTCCGCCAGCAATGATCAGAACCAGCAGGCAATTCCGCAGGAACGCCGCACGCCCGAAGTGAATTCGCAAGTTACGTTGTTGGGAGGTTTGCACACTCCCGCCTCCTGAGTTTGGTAGCCCCCGGCCGGAGAACTTGATCATGCTTCTTCATGCGCCCTGGCGCCGTCCAGCAGAAAAATACGCTATCGGCAAGCGATTCACGCAAATTCTGCAATGCAGCACTGTTCGTGCTTCGCTGCCCAGACCGCCAGGGCGCGGCCCGACAAACCCGTTCGCTCGCGAAAGCGCCGCAGACAGCTCTGCACCGCGGCTTCCGTCATCTCCAGCCCGGTCTCGATCGCGGCATCCGTGGAGCCACGCGCAACAAAGGCCAGGACGGCGCGCTCTGTTGAGGTCAGGTCGTGGTGCTCGTCAAGGGGTGCGCCCATCGCAGGCATATCAACACTCCAGAAGGTGTCGACGATCGAGACGTTCCCGGGCCCGCTATGGTTCCCGCGCCCCCCTGCTCGCTCGATCTCTGCACGCAGCATGAAGCTTCGCAGTGGGACGCCGCCAGAGGTCCCACCGGAGATGACACCGCGTGGGCAGAGATCTTGCCCTCGGATTACGCCCGATCGTTCGTGGGCGCGCCGTACATCTTCCGCAGGTCGTTCTTGAGCACCTTGCCCATAGCATTGCGGGGGAGCTCACCGACGATGGCCACGTACTGCGGGGCCTTGAACGAGGATAGGCGGCTCTTGGTGTAGCCGATCACTTCCTCCGCGGTCAGGGACTGGCCCTCCTTGAGGACGAGCACGGCCTTCACCACTTCACCCCAGTCCGCGTCGGGCACGCCGATGACGGCCGCCTCCTCGACTGCCGGATGGTCTTCGAGGCAGTTCTCAATCTCGCCGGGGGAGATGTTCTCGCCGCCCCGGATGATGAGGTCCTTCTTGCGGCCGGTGATGAAGAGGTAGCCGCCGTCATCGACCTTGCCGACGTCGCCGGTGTGCAGCCAGTTGTCGATGATGGCTGAGCTGGTGGCGTCTTCCTGCTTGTAGTAGCCCTTCATGACGCGGTCAGAGCGGACGCAGATTTCGCCCTCCTCGTTCGGGCCGAGGATGCGATTGCGCTCGTCCATGATGGCGATCTCGACGTCGGGCATCGGCCGGCCGACCGAGCGCAGCCGGTGCTCGCGGACGGCGGTGTCGACGCTCAGGTCGTGGTCTTCGGGGCCGAGGAACGTGAGTGTGGAGGTGGACTCGGTCTGGCCGTACGCGTTCATGAGGCCAACACCCTTCGGCGGGAAGATGTCGCACGCCTTGCGCACGACCTCGTAGGGCATGGGCGCAGCGCCGTAGGTGATGAGCTGGAGCTTGTCCAGGTTGTAGTTCTGCTCGAAATTGGGCACTTCCATGATGCGCTTGAGCATGGTGGGAACGACGAAAGAGTGGGTGGCGCCTTCTTCGTGCACGGCCTGGAGCCAGCCTTCCGGGGTGAAGGCGGGCAGCACGAGCAAAGTCCGCCCGCCCCAGATGGAGGACATCATGGCGGTGGCGCCGGCGATGTGGAAGAACGGGGCCGAAACGAGCGTTTTCTCGTGCGTCTCCGGGTCGGCCGGGGCCATGGTGTTGGTCACATAGGCCGTCAGGTCCAGGAAAGTAAGGACCACGCCCTTGGGGAGCGCCGTCGTGCCGCTGGTGAAGATGAGGATGGTGGCGTCGTGGTCATCGACGTCGGTCCAGATGTCGTCTTCGCTGGCGTGCCCGATGAGCTGGCTGTAATCGAGGTAGCTGCCCGAGCCGCCTTCGTAGGCGATGAAGTGCTGGGTGTGCGTGAGCGTTGGCCGGATGCGCTCGACAAGGTCTATGTACCGGTCGGAGACGAAGAGCGCCTGGCACTGGCTGACGTTGAGCATGTGGGTAAGCTCTTCGTCCTTGGCGCGGTAGTTCAGCGGCACGAAGGTGGCGCCCAGCATGGCGCAGGCGTAGTAGGTGACGACGTAGTCCGCGCTGTTGACCGACATGACGGCGACCTTCTGGCCGTGCTCGACGCCCAGGCCCTGGAGGGCGTTTGCGAGCTTCGTCACAAGGGGGTACATCTCGCCGTAGGTGATGCGTTTGCCGCTTCCGCCGACCTCGACAAGGGCTTCGCGGTCGGGCACGACGGCCGACGAGATCTGAAGGAACTCGATGGTGTTCATTGACTCTCCGGATAAAGGCAGGTAGGTGGGTTGCGCCC
>CAYYYI010000102.1:0-10109 GCA_964475735.1 uncultured Anaerolineaceae bacterium | reverse complement strand
GGGGCCTTTCTTCTTGGAAGCGCGGCCGGTGGAGGGCGAGTCGTGATAGCAGAGCAGTTCAGGGAGGGACGGACTGGCCGGCCTGCGCTTCCCTTGGGACAATGTGAATCCTATCACAACTGTTCCGGTCTTCAAGAGGGCACCCCATCAAGTTTTCGATGCCGGTCACGTCCGTCGTCAATACCAGGCTCGCACAATCTGCGCTTGCCGCGCGGTAAACACTCGTCGACAATATGGCCACGAATATCAAAGGCAGGTACCTCATGGCCATCAGTCTGGGAGACAACGCGCACGAAGCGGCCTGGCGCCAGGAAGTCCGCGACTTCATCGAAAAGGAGACGCCCGCAGCCCTGCGCGGCGGCAGCGACATGGGCGAAGGCTCCCTCTTCGGCCGTCTCGGCGCCATCAAGGAATGGCGTGACAAGGTCGCTGCCCGCGGCTGGATCGCACCTTCCTGGCCGAAGAAGTATGGCGGCGCCGACATGTCCATCGTCGATCAGTTCGTTATGAATGAAGAGTTTGCCGAGTCCGGCGTCCCGGGCAACCTGGGTGGCTTCGGCGTCATGATGATCGGCCCCACCCTCATCGAACACGGCACGGAGGAGCAGAAGCACGAACACCTCAGCCGCATCCTCAAGGGCGATGTGATCTGGTGCCAGGGCTATAGCGAGCCGGGCGCCGGCAGCGACCTCGCCGCCCTTCAGACTCGCGCCGTGCGCGACGGCGACGAGTACGTCGTCAACGGCCAGAAGATCTGGACCACCGGCGCCCAGTTCGCCGACTGGATGTACATGTTGGTCCGGACAGACCCCGATGCGCCCAAGCATCGCGGCATCACCTACCTGCTGGTCGACATGAAGAGCCCCGGCGTCACCGTACGCCCGCTCACAACGCTGGCCGGGACCCAGACGTTCAATGAGGTCTTTTTCGAGGACGTTCGCGTACCGGTGCGCAACCGCGTTGGCGAAGAGAACCGCGGCTGGTACGTGGGAACCACCACACTGGACTTTGAGCGCTCCTCCATCGGTAGCGCCATTGGCGTCCGGAAGGCGCTTGAGGGCCTCATCCGCCTGGCGAAGGAAGGCGCCGAAGTTTCGTTCGAGCGCAATCCGAAGGTCAAGACCGAATTCGTCGAGCGCTGGATCGAGTGCGAAGTGGCCAAGATGCTCAGCTACCGGGTCGTGAGCATGCAGGTTCGCGGGCTCATCCCCAACTACGAGGCCAGCATGTGCAAGATGTTCTCGAGCGAACTGCAGCAGCGGATCGCAAGTCTTTCCATGCACCTTTATGGTATGCACGGCGGGGTGCGCAACCGGGCCTCCATGGGCTACATGCAGGCCGTGAGCTCGACCATTGCCGGGGGCACCACCGAGGTGCAAAAGGGCATTATTGCCACGCGCGGGCTTGGCCTGCCGCGAGGCTAGCAGGGGGATCTGGGCAATGGGCGGCCGGGCATTCCCCGAGCCGCCCCCAGACCGGCCGCTGACGCGAGTGCGCCCGGCGTCCGATTATCGGGATGGGCAGCCGCATGTGACCCCGGTCACTGACCTGCACTGCGGCCGGCCCGAGGGTGAGAGGCAGAGACGTGATGGCAGTGGAGTACGAAACGAACTGCGGCCGCACCCGCAGCGGGACACGGAGCGCCGAACTCGCAGACGGCATCGCCAGTTCCGGCTGGAGCCCCCGATGACCTGGCCGCGGCCCTCGGGGCTGGCGACCATCGCGGCAGGCGCCCGGCGTGACGTCCGGGAGGCCAGCGCAGCCGTGGCTGGCGAAGGCGCGCCTGCAGTTGTGCGCCAGGCAAGGCGCGACGAACACCCCCGCGATGAGCGCACGGCGCTGGTGGCGGTGCTCGAACGCTGCCCGCTGCTGGCGGGCCTCGAACGCCGTGAGGTCGAGGAGATAGCTGCCCTCTGCCGGTTCCAGACTTTCCCGGCGCAGACGGATATCTTCGTCGAGGGCCAGGCCTGTGACGGCCTCTGGGTGCTAGCTTCGGGGCGAGTGAGGCTTTACCACTCCGCCGCCGACGGCCGCCAGCACGTCGTGAGCTTCCGGGGCGAGAGCTCTGCGCTCGAACTTGGCCCCGCACTCGACGGCCGAACCTACACTGCGACCGCCACAGCCCTCGAGGATTGCGTGCTCGTCTACCTGCCGAAGCCCGTCCTTTCGCACCTCGGGCGCAACTACCCTTTGACGGTCCGCAACACAATCGAGCAACTCTGCCTTGAGCTGCGCCAGCGCGACATCGCCACCGCTGTCGCCACGCTCAAGGACGCCCGCGGGCGCATCGGCTGTACCCTGCTGCAGCTGGCGCGCCAGTACGGCGCCCGCACGCCCCAGGGCGTCCGCATCGGCTTCCGGCTGACGCGCCAGGACATTGCGGACCGCTCCGGGGTCACCATCGAGACCGCGATCCGGGTGCTCTCCGACCTGCAGCGGCAGGGCGTGCTGCGCACCCAGGCGCAGGTCATCGAGATCCTTGACCTGTACCGCCTGCAGAACCCGACGAACTGCCGGGAGTGCCAGTTCGATTGCTCGGTCTTCGGGCCCGCCCCCTTCTTCGGAACCGCAAACCTTCTCTGAACCTCCGCCGGACCAGAAGGTGATCGCCGTCATGGTGCGGAAAGGCCAGGTCCCGGCTACTGGCCCAATGCGCAGAACGCTCCCTTGCCATCCCGGAGTCCGCCGGGCACTGACGCGGTCCACAAGGTGACTGCGGTCCGGGAGCCAGGCGGCTGGCGCGCCCGCTTCCCTGCCCTCCAGCACCGGGATTTCCGCATCCTCTGGTTCGGGATGTTCTTTTCCAGCGCCACAATGATGTTCCAGTTCTACGCCCAGGGCTGGTTCATCCTGGGGATGACGAGCTCGGCGGCCCTGCTGGGCCTGCTGGGGGTATCGCGCGGAACGGGAATGCTGGTGTTCAGCCTCTATGGCGGGGCGCTCGCCGACCGGATGGACCGGCGCACCCTGCTCATCGTCACGCAGTCCTCGGCCTTTGTTATCTACGGCGTGCTTTCGGTGCTTGTTATCACGGATAGCATCGGGCTCTGGATGGCCTTCGCGCTCATCTTCCTCTCCGCCTCGGTGGAATCGATGGACGCGCCCACACGCCAGGCGCTGGTGCCTCTTCTTGTGCCGCGCGAGCACCTGCCCAACGCCGTCGCGCTCTTCATCGCCGCGCAGATCAGCGCCTACGCCTTCCTGCCGCCCATGGCAGGAATCGCCATCGAGACGATTGGCACCGGCGGCGCCTTCGCAATCAGCCTGATCGGCCACGCGGTTGTGGTGGGGGCGCTCCTGACGCTCAAGGTACGCGCCCGGCCGCCCGCCAGCACGCAGAGCGTGGTTCGCAGCGTGGGAGACGGCATCAAGTATGCGGCGGGCAGGCCACGGGTTCTCTGGGTGCTCACATTCGGCATCTTCGTTGGCGTGCTCGGCTTCCCGATCATTTCCACCCTCGCACCCTACTGGATGAAGAACGAGCTCGGCCTCGGCGCGGGGGGCTGGACGTTGATGGGCTGGATCTGGGGGCTGGGGACGGTCGTCAGCACGGTCACGCTTTCGACGCGCAACTCGCCGCGCCACCTCGGCCGCATCATCCTGGGTGGCACGACGGGCTTCGGGCTGACGCTCCTTGTGTTCGGGCTCACCCGCTCCCTGCCATTGGCAGCGGCAGCGTGGTGCCTGAACGGGACGTTCTTCACCGCCAACATGATCGCCTCCACTTCCCTGCTGCAGATGATTGTGGAGAACCAGTACATGGGGCGGGTGATGTCGCTGCGCGGGCTCTCCTCATCCCTCAACCAGATCGCAGCCGCTCCGCTGGGCGCGGTGGCGGACTGGGTTGGCATGAGCAAGATGGTGCCAGCGGTGGCTGCGCTGCTCACGATGCTGATCATCACACCCACCGCGGCCAGCCGTACCGTGCGCACGCTCGACGCCGACGCGCAGAAACCGGTGGACGGCACGGCTTCGACCTGAGGCCCTTGCGCAGGCGTTGATAAGCGTCATCCCAGGCTTCAATCAAGGCGTTCTATGGCCTGATCTGGCGCATGTCTCACGGTAGGGGCGCGGGCCAGCGTGGCTCGCACCATGCCTGGCTCCCGGGGGCAGGCAGGTTCACCAAGGTGGAGGATGAGAATTGGCATCACGTGACAACTACCGGGTGCGCCGGCTGCACTCGCAGGGCATCGGCCGGCGGCGGCCCTGCCCTTGGCGACATCACTCTCGACATTACCGATATCTTCGAGGGGCTATAACAGGCGGGCGCGATCATCACCGCGATGCTGAACAAGAACCTGGGCGCCAACCAGTTCAAGGCCAAGGTCGAGCCCTACAGCACCATCACCTCGAAGATCGTCCAACAGAAATACGGCAACGGGAACGCCAACATCTGGTACGGCTGGGACACCGAAGTCCTGGACCCGGAGCCGGCGAGCTTCCTCATCGCCAACTACAAGTCCGGCCAGCCGTTCGCCAGGCAGACGTTCGGCATCAAGAATGACGCTCTCGACGCCGTGCTGACGAAGCTCAACACCGAACTTGACCAGGCCAGGCGCAAGGAGATGACGAAGGAAGCGGAGAGGATGCGGCTCAAGGCCTACGGCGGCGGCCGCCCCCTACTCGCATGTCCAGATCACGAACAACCTATCTATATTGGAACTACTACCACCCACACGAGCCGGCTTCGTTCAACGCGGCTCACCTCTACCCGAACGGATGGATCGACCCGAGCGACCCCACCTACCAGGGCCGCCCGAGCGACGCCGGCATCGTCTGAGTCTCACCTGAGGCACACCAATCTCACCCGCGCCCGGGGCTCCAATTGGAGCCCCGGGCGCTTTTCTCGTCCTCTCCCTGGTTTTCGGGGTGATTTCTGCCGTCGACTGTGCTTATCATGCGCTCGGCCGGCTGAGACAGCCCGGCCATGCCAAGAGGGAGAGGGAACGATGGACGGACGAAACACAAACTACTGGAAACGCCAGGCCCGCTTTACGCGGCGACGCTTCGTCGGAGGGGCAGCCGCGACAGGCGCGGGGCTGGCAGGCCTCGTTGCCGTGGGCTGCGGCGACGATGACGACGACCAGGAGGAGGCGACTCCTACGACCGCCGCAGGCGGCAGCCCCACCGCCGCCACGGGCTCTCCGACGGCCGCCGTTAGCCCGACCCCCGCCAAGAAGGCCGGTGGCGTCGCACGCTTCAGCAGCGCCAACGCCACGTACGACTCGTTCGATGCCAGCCGCAGCCGATTCAGCCCCGTCGCAGGGACCGTGGGGCTGACCAACCAGCGCATCGTGCAGTGGGACAGCTTCGCTGAGGAGAGGATCAGCGGGGCGTTCGCGGAGAACTGGGAACAGCCCGAGGGCCAGACCGTCGTCCTGAAACTGCGCCCCAACAACTTCTTCCACAACAAGCCCCCCGTCGACGGACGCCAGACGACCGCCGAGGACATGAAGTTCCACATCGAGCGGAACAAGGCCGGAAAGCTCCAGGACGGCTCCCCTGACCCCAACTTCTACCGCCAGCCGTATTACGCGGCCGTCGATACCGTGAACGTCACCGACCCCTCGACTGTGACCGTCAAGTTCAGCTCGCCCCAGCCGCTCTTCCTCGGCCTGCTGGCGCAGCCATACGAGGTGGTCCAGGCGCCCGAGGCGGTCAAGCTCTTCGAGAAGGACTACGCCAAGTTCGACCAGAAGATGATCATCGGTACCGGGCCATTCATCCTCACGGATTTCTCACCAGACGGCCGGGCGAAGTTCAAGCGGTACGACAAGTTCTACGGCAAGACCTACCTCGATGGCCAGGCCTTCGTACCGCTATTCACGGACAACTCCGCCCTCCAGGCCGCCTGGGAGCAGAAGCAGGTCGATTCGTTCGGCCCGAACACCGTACAGGCCCTCAACGACCTGAAGGACCGCTACAAGGGGAAGATCAAGGACAGCCCCGCCTACTCGCCAAACCCGATTATCTGCGGCAGCTACTACATGGCTGCGCCGCCCTGGAACAACGAGAACCTCATCGGCGCCATCTTCCGCGCCTACGACCGCAGGCAACTCATCCAGCAGTTCCACGGCGGACGCGGGGCCATCTCCGGGAGCGTGCCCCCGACACAGGCAGCCTTCGGCATCCCCGAGAAGGAGCTCATCACCTTCCCCGGCTACCTGGTTGACCGCGACAAGGACGTCGCCGATGCCCGGAAGATGTGGGAGGCTGGCGGCGGCCCGGGCCTGGGAGATATCACTATCGACATCCCTGACATCTTCGAGCCGCTCTACCAGGCGAGCGCCATCATCACATCCATGCTCAACAAGAACCTCGGCACCAACCAGTTCAAGGCCAAGGTCGAGCCCTACTCCACCATCACCTCCAAGATCGTCCAGCAGAAGTACGGCAACGGGAACGCGGCGCTTTGGTATGGCTGGGACACAGAATTGCTGGACCCGGAGCCCTCCAGCTTCCTGATGGCCAACTACAAATCAGATTCGCCACTCGCAAAGCTGACGTTCGGGATCAAGATCGACGCGCTCGACGCAATCCTCGTCAAGCTCAGCTCGGAACTCGACCGGGAAAAGCGCAAGGAGATGACGAGGGACGCCGAGAGGTTGCTGCTCAAGGCCTATGGCGGCGGCCGGCCCTATTCCCACGTTCAGATCACAAACACCCTCTCCTGGAACTACTGGCACGGGCCTGAGTCGGCCCCCTTCAGCACCGCACACCTCATGGTCAACGCCTGGATCGACCCGGACGACCCCACTTACCAGGGCCGCCCCAGCGACGCCGGACTCGTGTAATCGCCAGCACGGGCGCGGCAAGGACTACAACCCGGGGGCGTATGACAGTGGTCATACGCCTCCGCCCCTTTTTCTTCGAAGCTGCGAGGCGGCCAGGTTCGCCCCGACCGCGGTAGCGTGCCCGGGAGCCGCTGCCATCCACCACGAACATCCCCGGCTGGGGCCGGAAACATCCATGGAGAGATTGGCATGGTTCTCGAATCGATCGCCCCTTCGGATCTGACATCCGAGAAGCGCTACCGCGAACGCTGGTCCTGGGACAAGGTCCTCTGGGCGTCCCACTGCATCGACTGCTACCCCGGCAACTGCCAGCTCCGCGTCTACATGAAGGACGGCAAGGTCGTCCGCGAGGAATCGGCCGGCACCTTCCAGACCATCCAGGAAGGCGTGCCCGACATGAACCCCATGGGCTGCCAGAAGGGCGTCGGCTGGTCGAAGATGCTCAACTCGGAGGAGCGCCTGCTCTACCCGCTCAAGCGCGACGGCGAGCGCGGCTCCGGCCGCTGGAAGCGCGTCACCTGGGACGAGGCGGCCACCGAAATCGCCGACGCCATCATCGACGCCGTCCAGGAAGTGGGGCCGGAGGCGGTGATGGCGCCTTCCGGCTGCAATCTCGGCACCTGGGGCGCCGTCGGCCGTGGGCAGTTCATGCGCATCCTCGGTGGGCTCACCACCGACCTGAACGCCGAGATGAACGACTTCAGCCCCGGCCACTACCTTACCTGGGGCACCTTCGACCCGGTGAGCTCCATCGACGACTGGTTCCATTCGGAGATGGTGTTCATCTGGTTCCAGAACCCGTTCTACACACGCATCCCGCACGTTCATTACGCCCTCGAAGCCCGCTACAAGGGCGCAGAGCTGGTGACAGTGGCCCCCGACGCCTCGCCGTCATCCATTCATTCGGACTACTACGTGCCGGTGAAGGTTGGCTCCGATGCCGCCTTCGCACTGGGCATGGCGCACGTGGTCATCGAAGAGGGCCTGGTGCACGAATCGTTCGTGCGCGAACAGACGGACCTCCCCCTCCTGGTGAACCCAAAGACGAAGCGCTACCTGCGCCAGTCGGACATGGAAGAGGGCGGAGCCGAGGACCAGTTCTACGCCTGGGACACGAAGGCGAATCAGCCCGTGCTCGCCCCCAAGGGCACCCTCTTCTGGGGCGAAGTTGCCCCTGCGCTCGAAGGCAAATGGACCGTGCAGACGAAGGCCGGCGCGTTTGACCTGACGACCGTCTTCGCGATGATGCGCGAGCGGCTGAAGGAGTACACCCCCGAGAAGGCCTCGGAGCACTGCGGCGTACACCCGGACACCATCCGGATGCTGGCTCGCAAGATCGCAACGAAGAAGACGAACTTCCTCTGCTGCCTCAACAATGCGGGCAAGCACTACCACGGCGACCTCATCGAGCGCTCGCAGATCCTGCTGCTGTCGCTCACCGGGAACTGGGGGAAGCAGGGAACCGGGCTTCGCGCCTGGCTCAGCGGCCTCATGGACGGCTGGTTCACCGTCCTCGCCAAGACGAAGCGCGGGCCCGAAGAGATCAGCGCCATCCTCGACATGATGGAACAAATGGTTGGCTTCATTCAGTCGCAGGACCCGACGCTCACGCGCGCCCAGTTGGCCATCATGCAGGCCAAGATGCCGGGCCAGGGGCAGGGAACCGGCTTCGTTCCCCCCGTCTTCTGGTGGTACCACCATGCCGGCTACAAGGACGCCTGGCGTAACCGCGCCTGGCACGACCCGAGCATGGCGCGCGAGTTCGACGACTACTTCAACGAGGCGGTGAACAAGGGCTGGTGGCAGGGCTTCGACCTCCCCCGCGCCGAGCACCCAACCCGCGTCATCATCGAATCCGGCGGCAACCTCATCCGCCGGACACGCGGTGGCGGCAAGATGCTGCTCAAGCATCTCTTTCCGGGCCTGAAGATGGTGGTCTCGCTCGATGTGCGCATGAGCGGCACGGCCATGTACTCCGACATCGTTCTGCCCATCGCCCACCAGTACGAAAAGCTGGGCTTCGGCATCCCCAGCACCCACACCATGAACCTCACCTTCAGCGACAAGGCCGTCGATCCGCCGGGCGAGGCCCTGAACGAATGGGAAGCGTTCGGCATCCTGGCGAAGAAGCTCGAAGAGCGCGCGAAGGCCCGCGGGGTCGAGCCCTACAAGAACGCCCTCGGGGGCGAGCACGACATCCGCGAAGCGCACTCGAAGTACACCGCGAACGGGCTCTGGACCGACACCGAGGCAATGTTCGACGAGATGATCCGGGACAGCGCGCTCATCGGCACCCTGCCGCCAGACGCGAGCCTGGAGGAGCTCCGCCGCAAGGGGTACATGCGCTTCCAGGGGCTTGGCATCTCGGCCCGCGCGCTGGCCCAGGCCACCGACCCGAAGCCCGACGAGACCTTCGTGCCCTTCCGCAATCACGTGGAAAAGGGGGAGCCGTACCCCACGCTAAGCCGCCGGGCCCAGTTCCTCATCGAGCATGAGTGGTTCATCGAAGCCGACGAGCACCTGCCCCGGCACAAGGACTCGCCCGCGCAGGGAGGCAACTACCCGTTCCAGCTCACCAGCGGCCACAACCGCTGGAGCATCCACTCCCTCAACATCGCCAACAGCGTTATGCAGGAGACCCACCGCGGCGCCCCGCACATGGTGATGAACAACGGCGACGCCGAACGCATGGGCATCGCCGACAACGAAATGGTCCGCGTCTACAACGACATGGGCGAGTTCCGGGTGGCGGTCAAGACATCGCCTTCGGCGGCGCCGGGGCAGGTCATCGTCTACAACGGCTTCGATGCCTACCAGTTCCCGAACTGGGCCACGGCCAACGACGCCGAACCGGGGATGATCAAGTGGCTCCACCTCGCCGGCGGCTACGGCCATCTGCAGTACTGGTCCACCGAATGGCAGCCCTGCGCCGTCATGCGCGGCACCCGCGTCGACGTCCAGAAGCTGCGCTAAGCCATCGAGCAAGCATCCCGGCGGGGGGGCGCCTTGGCGCCCCGCCGCTCTCATTTCAAGCCAGATCCGCATCCCTCTGAGGGGAGTCTCCGATATATGACGACAGTCATACCGATAGGTCCGCCCGCGCCAGAACATTGCCGTCATGACTAGCCAAACGTCTACCGAACTGGCATATACCGGCTGGCAAGACCTCTATCGCAAGAAGTGGGATTGGGACGCTGTGTTCTGGGGAACGCACTGCGTGGACTGCTACCCCGGAAACTGCCCGATGCGCGTCTACGTGAAGGACGGCATCGTCTGGCGCGAAGAACAATCCGGTTCCTTCAACACGATCGAGCC
>CAYYYI010000101.1:8978-10130 GCA_964475735.1 uncultured Anaerolineaceae bacterium | reverse complement strand
CCTCCTGCTCTATGGGGTTCTGGGTCGCCATCACCAGGAACGGCTCATCCAGCGGGAATGTCTGCCCGCCGATGCTTACGTGGCGCTCCTGCATCGCTTCGAGGAGTGCCGACTGCACCTTCGCGGGCGCGCGGTTGATCTCGTCTGCCAGCACCACGTTGGAGAAGATGGGCCCCTTACGCACTTCGAAACGCCCATCGGCCGGGCTGAATACTTCGGTGCCAACCACGTCGGCTGGCAGCAGGTCGGGCGTGAACTGGATACGGACGAAATCCAGGTGGAGCGTGCGCGCCAGAGTGGAGACCGCGAGCGACTTCGCCAGCCCCGGCACGCCTTCGACCAGCACATGCCCGTTGCAGAGCAGCCCGATGAGCAGCCGGTCGATCAGCGCGTCCTGGCCGATGATGACCCGGTGCACCTGTTCGCGGACGCGCGAAAGAGCTTCGGCGGCGGCGGTCCCGCGCGGGGAAAGCGTTCGAGCACCGGCGGTCATTGCGTCTCCAGCCGTGAAATCCCGGTGGCCTGCCTGCCGGGTCGCCTCAATTGTAGGGCGCGGCGCACGCGGCCGTGAGAAAAGGACGGTTAACCCTTGTGTGCCCGTCAGTCGCGGATGGGCGCGTCTACGGCGTGGTCGTAGTTGGCGCGTGCAAAGGCGACGATGCGAACGCTTCGCGCCCCGAAATCCTTCAGCACACGCGCGCACTCGTTCGCCGTCGCCCCGGTCGTCACCACATCGTCGACAAGAAGGGCGTGCAGCCCGGTCAGAGGCGGGCCGGCGTACCGGAATGCCCCGCGCACGTTGGCGCGCCGTTCGGCATGGCGCATGCCCACCTGGGCGCCGGTCTTGCGCACCCGTGCGAGGCGCCCCGGCCCACGCTCCCAGCCAAGGTGCCCGAGGATCAGCTCCGCCTGGTTGAACCCCCTCCTACGTTCCCGGGAGCGGTGGAGGGGCACAGCGTAGGCCACGTCGAACGCCCCCACGCCGGGTGTCTCACGCACACCCGCCGCCATCACGGCGGCCAGCGGCTGGACGTAGCGGTACTTGAGCCCGTGCACGACGCGCCGGGCCGCGCCCTCGAGGTCGAAGGCGGCCACCGCCCCATCGAGGGCGTCCCAGCTGAAGCAGCGCGGGCAGTTGCCGGAGCCTTCCCA
>CAYYYI010000101.1:3612-8878 GCA_964475735.1 uncultured Anaerolineaceae bacterium | reverse complement strand
TCGCTCGCTGACCGCGCGGGCCGCCGGCGAGTGGAGCTTCCCTACCAGCAGGGCGACACCGTGCGCTCTGTCTGCGACCGCCTGGTTGAGGCGTACCCGGCGTTGAGCGCCTTCGTGCCGACGCTCCTCTACGCCCTCAACGAGGAGTACGTGCGCGCCGGGGACCCCGTACCGCCCGGCGCCACCCTCGCCCTCATCCCCCCCGTCTCCGGAGGCTAGGAATGCTCATCCGCGTCACGAGCGAGCCCCTCGATACCGCCGAGGCCGTCGCACACGTGGCCTCGCCCCAGGCGGGGGCGATCAACGTCTTCCTCGGCGTCGTTCGCGACAACAACCTCGACCGGCGCGTGGACCACCTCGTCTACGACGCCTACGACGCCATGGCCGAGAAGGTGATGCGCGAAATCGCCACCGAGGCGAAGGACCGCTTCGGCCTCATCGGCTGCGCCGTGCTCCACCGCACGGGGCGGCTGGAGATAGGCGAGACGAGCCTCCTCATCGCCATCAGCAGCGGGCACCGCGCCGAATCGTTCGAAGGCGGCCACTGGCTGGTGAATGAGATCAAGAAGCGGGTCCCCGTGTGGAAGAAAGAGGTCTGGGAAGACGGCGAGGAGTGGATAGAGGGGCCCGAGTCCCTCGGCAAGAACCAGGCGACGGCGGGCCAGCCGCACCCGTGAGCAGCCACCCCCACAGCTTTGGCCGCTTCTGCATGCAGTGCGGGCAGCGCCTCGCCTCGGCCGTACCCGAAGGCGACACGAAGCGCCGCCTCGTCTGCATCGACTGTGGCTTCGTGCACTACGTGAACCCCCGTCCCGTGGCGGCGACCATCCCCGTGCGGGACGACGGTCGCATTCTGCTCACCAGGCGGGCGATTGAGCCCCGTCTCGGCACGTGGGTCTTCCCCGGCGGCTACATGGACGTTGGCGAGACCGCGGAAGAGGCCGCCATGCGCGAAACGCTGGAGGAAGCCCACCTGGAGGTGCGCGACCTCGCGTTGCTCGGTGTCTACACGCGCCCGGGCCCCGGCGTGGTAGTCATCGTCTACCGGGCGACCGCCCTCGGCGAGGGCCAGCCCGGTCACGAGACCTCGGAGGTCGCGTGGTTCGCGCCCGAGGAGATCCCGTGGGGGAATCTCGCCTTCGATTCCACCGAATGGGCGCTCCGCGACTTCATGCGGCGCCTCACCGGGCAGGGGCCGGAGCAGCCTTCCTGACCCATCACTGCTATCCTCCCCCACGATGAGCGTCGAAGACGGGCTGCAGGCGGCGGCCGTCGTGGCCATGGCCGCGGCATTGGGCCGGATCATCACGCGCAGGCTCCCCATCCCTCTCCCCGTGTTTCTCCTTGCCGTGGGGCTCGTTGCGGGGAAGGACGGGCTAGGCCTCGTTGAGCCCGCGAAGCTGGGCGAGCTTGCCCGCCTCTCCATCATCCTTGCCGTTGCCCTCATCGTGTTTGAAGGCGGCACGTTGCTCCAGGCGGGCTCGCTGCGACGCATGGCCCCCCTCGTCCGCAACCTGGTTATTGGCGGCCTGACCATTACGCCAATCGTGGGAGCGCTTGCCGCGCATTTCCTCCTCGGCTTCCCCTGGCGCCTCTCCGCGCTCTTCGGATCGCTCGTCTGCGTCACCGGTCCGAGCGTCATCGGTCCACTGCTGAAGTCGGTGCGTGTCAACGACCGGATCAAGACGACGCTCATGGGCGAAGGCGTCATCATCGACCCGCTGGGTGCACTGCTCACCCTCTTCCTGCTCGAAGTGGCCGTCGCCGAGTCGTTCGATCCGGCAGAACCGGCGGCGTGGGTGGCGTCACGCCTGCTCACGGGTGCGATTGCCGGGGTGGCGGGCGCGGCGCTCGTGTTTGCGATCTCCACCACCGTGAAGCGCCTTACAAGCCGGGAGGTGTCCCTCCTGGTCCTCGGGGGCGCAATCGCTACTTTCGCGGTCGCCGAGTCGATCGCGCACGAAGCGGGGCTGACCGCCATGGTCGTGATGGGCATCGGCCTGGGGCAGGTACGGCTCCCTCACCGTGACCAGATAGAGGAGTTCCAGGAGTCGATCGTCACGCTGCTGGTGGCAGCGGTCTATGTGTTGTTGGCCGCCGCGCTCGACGTGAGCAGCGTGCTCGATCTCTGGCCCAACGGGTTCCTTGTAGTGCTCATCCTGATCGGTGTGGGAAGGCCCCTCCTGGTCTGGCTGGCGAGCCTGGGCACGGGTGTTTCCGCCCGGGATGCCATCTTCCTTGCCGCCGTGGCGCCGCGTGGTGTCGTCGCCGCGTCGCTCGCAAGCGTGGTCGCAATCGAAGCAGGAGGCCGGCTGGGAGGCGACTCCGAGCAGTTCGTGGCGCTCGTCTTCGTCGTCATCCTCGTGACCATCGGGCTACAATCGGCCTATGCAGGCCCACTCTCGCACGTGCTGCGCGTGTTTCCCGTGAGAACCGTGGTCGCCGGCTTCGGCGAAGTCGGCAGGCGCGTGGCCGAACGCCTTCGCGAAGCGGGCGAGGACATCCTCATCGTCGAAAGCGATGGGGGGCTGGCTGTCACCGGGCGCGAAGCCGGCTACGAAGTCCTGCTTGGCGACATCGCCGACCCCAAAGTGCTCCAGAAGGCGGACGTCGATGACGCGCGCGCGCTCATCCTCGCGACCGGCAACGACGACCGCTCGCTGCTCGCAGCCGAGCTTGCCCAGGCCCAGTTCGGCTGCAAGCGCATCCTCGCGCGCGTTGACGACCCGGCCAACATCCCCGCCTTCGAGCGGGCGGGCGTAACCGTCGTCAGTCCCCAGGCCGCCGTCGCGTCGGAGCTGGCCGCGCTCGCAGGGCCTTCGCCCCTGAGCGATATTCTTACGGCCGTGGAAGGCGACCTCTCCGTTTTCCGCGCCGTTGTTCAGAACCCCGACGCACAGCGCCGGATCCAGGACATGCCGGCCTTGCAGGGAGCGCTCGTGGTCCTTGTAAGGCGCCGCGCGACGAGCTTTATTCCCACGGGCCGCACGGTGTTCAACCTGGGCGACATGGTCACCGTCGTCGCGCCAGACGAGCGTTCGGCCGCCGTACGCAACTTCCTCGAAAATGTCCCCGTGGCTGGCTCCTGAGAGCCGCAACTGCGCAACGGCTTGCGCTGTGATCGTATGATGTGAGGGTCGAATCCCGTAATCCACGGGAGCGGGGGACCCCGATCCCGGGGCGAATCACCATCCGCGTGTAGGCGACTCCGAGCGCCGAGCCCGTCAGCTAACCCCGCAGACTGCCGGAGGTTTGTGTCCGCCATGGTGTTGCGGAACGCTGTTCAGCTTGCCCCACGTCAGCCACGCTGCGTCCACGTCTCACCCGCGCCGGGAATGCCCCTGCCCCACGGAGTCGCGCAGCCGGCGATCCGGGGCTTCCTCGCTGCCAGCATGCGCACACATCATCTTGCACGCCGCCACCAGCAACCCCTGCCTGCCGCGATTCCGGATGCCCCGGATCGCCGGCCATCGGAAGGAGCCTGCCAGTGAAGGCCGAACTGCAACTCGAAACGCGTAAACCCATCCAGACGGTGAGCGTGACCAGCCTGGGAGACGCGGCTTCGCTCAGCGCAGCGATGACGCGTCTCCGGTCGTGGGCGCTCATCCGGGGAGTGCCGATCACCGGCGAATCCTTTGTTCAGTTCGCCGGCCCGGCCATCACGCGCGTACACCTGCCCATCGGAAACCCGCTTGCGCCCCACCCGGATACGGGCGTTTCGCTCGACCGCGTTGTGGGCGGCGTCACCGCCAGGGTCGCGGGCGTCAGACTGACCGATGCTCCCCGTGTGGCCAGGACAGTCGAAGAGCTCCTCGGGCCCACGACGCCCCTTTCCGGGCGAGCCGAGTTTCACCCCGCCAAGGGAGAGGGCTCAGAGGGAACTCTTGTGCTGCCGCTTACAAAGGCGCCCGCTCGCCCGCTCCCGGCGATCGACCTCGACACCGGGAGCGCCGTGACCGCAAGCTCGGGCAGGCAGCTGGCGGCGATTCGGGTGGTTGCCATAGCCCGGCAGGCGGGAACGGGCGGCGACGAGGTGGCTTCGCGACTCGCTTCCATGCTCGGATGGCGCCCTATCGGCCGTGAGGTCACAGGTGAGGCGGCAACCGCTGCCGGGGTGACGCCCGAAACCCTGGCCGCGAACGTCCGCCGCAAGACCTTCGTCGAGCGCGCGCTCGAACACCTCGCCCGCCGTCCACCGGAGTATGCCGAAGGATGGGCCCCGCCAGTGGTGCTCCGGTCGATGCCCTACTACACCTCCGCCGACTACCGGCGGTTCATCGAAGAGGTCATCCTGGATATCGCGCGCGAGGGGGACGCCGTGGTCATCGGACACGGCGCACAGCTGCTGCTGGCAGACCGCGACGACTCGCTGCGGGTGCTCATCACCGGCTCGCTTTCTCGCCGGGCGGAGCGCCTGGCCGCCGAACAGGGCTCCACCATCGAGAAAGCGAAGGCCCTGGCGCAGGAGTCAGACCGCGAACGGGTGGATTACTTCCACGAGTTCTACCAGAGCGGCTGGCTTGACCCCCAGAGCTACGACCTCTGCATCAACTCCGATCACCTGGACGCCGAAGCGGCCGCGGAGCTCATCGCCGGGATCGTGCGGCACACTCGCTCCGCGGCGCGGCCCGAGCCGGTTGGCAGCGTGGCGAACGTGCCCTGAACGGTCCCCCTAACGTCCCCGGCGCGGCGGCGCTTGAGGCGCCTTCGCCGTCAGCGAGTGCCCCAGCCGGTAGTGGGGAGCGAGGATGTTGACCATCGCCCCGGCATGGGGGTCGGCAATGCGCGCCACAATCCGCTGATGGATCGCCCCCAGTTCGGCCATCGACTTGTCGCTGGTGACAACGGTGGGGAGGCCCGCCACGGTGCGGTAGTTCACGATCTGGTAGAGCTTCTCCTGGGCCCAGGGTGAACCCGCCTGCGCTCCCAGGTCATCGAGCACAAGCAAACCGGCATTCCGCACCTGGTCGAACAGTTCGTCGTAGCCCACCTCCCTGCCGGGAGCGAACGACGCCCGCAGGTGGTCGATGAGGTCGGGCACCACGGCGAAGAACACGCTGCGTTCGCGGCCAAGCGCGCGATTGGCGATGGCCGCTGCCAGGTGGGTCTTTCCGCAGCCGTTCGGACCGAGCATCACCAGCCACCCCTGCGGGTCGTCGGCGAAGGCCATGGCTGAGCGGAACGCGGCATCGAGGGAGTCGCGCTCGTCCGGGTGGAGGCCCGCCCCACGCAGGTCGAAGTTCCGAAACTGCATCTCGGCCAGGCG
>CAYYYI010000101.1:0-3512 GCA_964475735.1 uncultured Anaerolineaceae bacterium | reverse complement strand
GCGTTGCGAACCTGTTCGAAGAGCTGCTCGAAGCTCATCTCGTCCTCGGTGGCTTCGTAGCTGGCGCGCAGGTGGTCGAGCAGGTCCGGGACCACCATGAAGAGCGCGGGCGCGCCCAGGTCCACGCGGGCATTGGCGATGGCAGCCGCAAGGTGGGTCTTTCCGCTTCCGCTCGGCCCCGAAAATACCAGCCAGCCGCGCGGTTCAGCGGCGAAGTCGCGCGCCGCTTCGCACGCCGCCTGGAACCAGCTGCTTTCGCCGTCGCGACCCCCGGGGACGAGGTTGCCGAACGTGAAGCGCGTGAGCGACCCCAGGTTGCTGATCCGCTCCAGGCGGGCGCGGCGGGCGTCATCCTCTTCGTCGAGAACGCAATCGCAGGGCTCGGCCTTCCCAAACCGGGGATGGTCGACGGGCCGCTCGCGGCGAACGAAGCCCGCCCCTCCGCAGAGCGGGCAGGCAGGGCCGCCGGACTCCTCAGGAGCTGCGGCTGACGGGGTTGAGGCTCCCTCCGAGATACCGTCTCTTACGTTCTTCGAGAGTATCTCCTTCAGCTCCCTCATTACCGCGGCCCTCCTCGGCCCAGCGTATCAAGATGCGCTCGATGTAGCGCCAGTTGCGCACGTTCAGCTCGGCCGCCTGCCGGAACGCCTCCTCAATCCACTCGGCGGGGTAGTTCTCGACTGCGTCCAGCAGCCGTTCACCCACAAGCGGCGTGATCGTCCCGATGTTCTCCTCGTAGAGGCGGAAGACACCCGGCCGGGTTTGCGCGACCACCTCCTGGGCGACCGTTTCCGGTTTCAGCCGAAGCTCGCCCGCGCGCGCTCTCGCAACCGCCCGGCGGGATCCCGGGTTGTTGACGAAGTAGACGGCCTCCTCGCCTTCGGGTCCGGAGAGGCGCAGGCCGAGCAGCGCGCCCATCTCCACGCACCCGGCCAGCCCCGATTCGAACCCTTCGCGCCCGCCGCCCAACTGGTTGAACGATTCGGCCGCGCCGTCGGCGCCCCACACCTGCGCGGGTGTTACGAATCGCACCGCGCCGCGCTGCTCCTGCACCAGTCGCGACACCCAGAGGAACGCCAGCAACTCGCCGGCGCTGCGCATTTCGGGGAGCACGGTGGCGAAGAAGAGGTTCGGGATGGCCGTTGCCCTGGCGACCCCGGGGAAGCCGCCAAACGGCTCACTGCTGCTCATAGTTGTCTTCCGTGCGCAGCACCCAGTCCTCGAACTTCGCCAGCTTTTCGCGGAAGCGGAGCTCGACCGAGCCGGTGGGCCCGTTCCGGTGCTTGGCCACGATCACCTGCGCCACGCCCTTCGGGTAGGCGCTCATGGGGAGGTCCGGGTGCTGCTGGGCCCATTGCTCCGGCGACGTGTACATCTCCTCGCGGCTCAGGAAAAGGACAACGTCGGCGTCCTGCTCGATGGAGCCCGAGTCGCGCAGGTCGGAGAGCATGGGGATGCGCGGGTGGCGGCTCTCGATGGCACGGGAGAGCTGTGCGAGCGCCACTATGGGCACGTTCAGCTCGCGCGCCAGCCCCTTCAGAGTGCGCGAAATGTAGCTGATCTCCTGCACGCGGTTCTCGCGCGAGCCGGACGTCTCGCCCTGCATGAGCTGGAGGTAGTCGATGACGATGAGGTCGAGCCCGCGCTCCCCGGAGAGGCGGCGCGCCCGCGCGCGCAGCTCCGCCACCGTGAGCACAGGAGAGTCGTCAAACCAGATATTCGCTTCCGCCAGTTCGCCCGAGGCGCGGATGATGCGGCGCTCTTCAAGCTCGCTGTGCTGGCCCAGGCGAAGGCGGTTCTGGTCCACCCCCGATTCAGAAGAGAGCATCCGAATGGCCAGCTGTTCCCCGGACATTTCGAGCGAGAAGAAGGCGACGTTGGCCTGCTGGGCGACGGCCGCGTTGCGGGCGATGCCCAGGGCGAAGCTGGACTTCCCCACGCTGGGTCGCGCGCCCACGATCACCAGGTCCGAGCGCTTGAGGCCGCCCAGCAACACGTCAAGGTCGCTGTACCCGGTGCGGATGGCGGCCAGCTCGCGCCGCTCGACGGCCTCGATGTCCTCCTCGAGATAGGCCTGCAGCAGCTGGCGTATGTGCACGAAATCCCGGAAGTTCTCGCCGCCGCGGAGACGCGCCAGCAGGTCCTCCGAACGGCCGAAGACGCTTTCGATTTCGGCCGGGGCCTCGTACGCCATCTGCATGATGGCGGTGGCGGCGTGGATCAGCCCCCGGTAGGTGCTGTCACGCCGGACGATCTGGGCGTAGAACTCGACGCCGACGCTGGTGGGAAGCCGGCGGATTGTCTCGGCCAGGTAGGTCTGGCCCCCGGCCTGTTCAAGGCGGTCCTTGCGCGCGAGCTCGTGCGCCACCGTGATCTGATTGATCGCCTCGTCGCGGTTCCACAGGTCCAGGCACGCTTCGTAGACCCAGCCGTTCTTCTCGCGGAAGAAGTCCTCGGGCTTGAGGATAGGGGCGACGTGGTAGATGGCCTCGCTGTCGACCAGCAAGGCGGCAACGACGGCCTCTTCGGCCTCGATGTCATGAGGGGGGAGCCGTTCGAGAACTGGCAGCGTCATCGGCGGAGGAGGAAACCGGGAGCATAGGACCGTGTGCTATGTCAGCAGCGCGGCGCCCGGCTACCTGTCACCTCCTTCCGGCGCTATTCGGCGTCCTCTGTCTCGTGCTTGCCCCCGGCCGCCTTGGCAGCGGCTTCGGCGGCATAGGCGGCCTCGGCGGCGCGCTTCGCTTCGGCAGCGTCCGCTGCTTCCTTCTCCGCGAGCAGCTTCGCCACGATCGGCTTCGATTCCTCATCCGGCTGCACGTCGACCGTCACATCGACCGAAACGTTCCGGGTGAACTTGATCGTGACCTCGCGGGCGCCGAGCTCGCGAATCGGCTCGGGCAGCAGCACGATGTGCGGGTCGATTTCGAGCTGCGTCGCTGCATTCAGCTTCTCGGCGATGTCGCGGTTGGTGACCGAGCCGAAGAGCCGGCCGCTTTCGCCCACGCGCGCTTCCAGCGTCACCGTGTAACCGGCGAGGCGATCGGCGACCGTGCGGGCGTTGCCATCCAGCTTCTCCTGGCGGCGAACTTCCTTCTGCGCCAGCGACTGAGCGCGCTGCAGATTGTCCTTCGTCGTCGGACCGGCAAGTCCGCGAGGCAGGAGGAAGTTGCGGGCAAAGCCCGGCTTCACTTCCTTCACATCACCGACCTGCGCAGTGCCTTGAACGTCTTCGAAAAAGACGACCTTCATGGGGAGACCTCAAATGTTCGGGGTTGCCTGCCCCGGCCATAGCGGACGGGGCGGACGCGGCCTCCCGGATCGGGACCGTACCGGGGGCAACGTAGAACACTCATGGTAGCCACTCAACGCGTTATCGTCGCGTCTGCTCATGATTCGCGCTTTCTTCACCCCGCCTGTGCCTTATGACGCTAGAACGTTTGTGCGCATCCGTCAATGCCCGGCCTCCGCTCCTCGCCCGCGGGGCCAACGCACCCTACCCTAGCGCCATG
>CAYYYI010000100.1:0-10229 GCA_964475735.1 uncultured Anaerolineaceae bacterium | reverse complement strand
CTTCGCTGAGTGTGCTCCCCAGGATGGTTGCCGCCTCGGCCTTCGGCAGCAGCGCACAGGCGCCCTTCGGGACCGCCGTCGCGGTTGACGTTGCCGCCGGGGTGTTGGCCTCCACGGTTGCCGTTGGCGAATTCGTCCGCGATTCTCTGGTTGGATCCTTCTCGTCCGGGTCGTCATCTCCTCCGCCTCCACAGGCGGCGGCAAGGACGAACGCCAGGAAGAGAAGCCCTGCGAAAACTGGACGCGCAGGGCGGCGGACATTTGCGGAAAGGCTCATGAAGGGTGGTTCCTCAACTCAGTTGGGATCGAGGGCGGCGCCCGCCCCGCGTCGATGCTACGGCCGGTTCTTCTTGCGCGCACTCAGGGGTAACTCTGTTACGGCGCATAAGCTATATGCCGCGCGCAGCATAGTGGAACCCACACCAGATATGCGGGTTCTCCCTGACAGAATCCACCTCGCACGTAACACAACAATTAGGTGATGCCCCTACTCCCACTCCCCATCCGGCGCCTGCTCGCCTCGCCCGTGCAGAAGCTCGGCGCCCAGCCGCTGGAGCGCAAGATGGGCGGGGCGCTCGTGGTTGCCACGCTTGTCCTGGTCGCCGTCCTGGGCATCACCTACGTCTCCGCCGTGCGCCTGCTCGATGTTGCCGCCGAGACCCGCCATTCCGAGGACCTGCTCAACGATCTCCGCCGCCTCCAGGCTTACGCCTACGACGTGGAAACGGGCAGCCGCGGCTATGTCATTAGCGGCGATGAGCGCCAGCTTGCCCCCTATTACAGCGGCCGCGGCCTCCTCGAATCGCTCCGGCAGGACCTGCGTAAGCGCGTTGCCGGCAATCCCCACATGGCCGGCCTGTTTGCCGGGCTCGAACCACTCCTCGATGAGCGCGTCGCCTTCGCGAATCAACTCGTCGCCCTCCGCCGCAACGAGGGCTTCGATCCCGCTCAAGACCTGCTGCGCACCAACCAGGGCCAGGACCTGACCGACGACATCCGCGCCCGCCTCGACCAGATGCAGGCTTACGCCGGGCTCCGGCTCGAACAGAACCGCCGCGCCGAGGAGTCAAGCAGCCGCCGGGTGTTCTATTCCTCAGCCGCGGCCGCTCTCATTACAGTGGCGCTCTTTGGCGGGGCATTCATCGCCGTCCGCAAGGAGCTGGCCCTTCGCAGCCGCACAGAGAAAGCCCTCCGCCAGAGCCAGGCGGAGGTGCACGAGGCCCGCGCCCGCCTCGCCGGCATCATCGATTCCGCCAACGACGCCATCCTCACCATCGACCAGGCCGGCAACGTTGTGATGTTCAACCGGGCGGCTGAGAAGCTGCTCGGCATCTCCGCCCGCGACGCTATCGGCCGCTCCGCCCTGCGCTTCATCCCCGAGCGATACCGCGCTGCCTTCGAAGACGATGCCCGCAACCCGGCCCGCATGGTGGCCAGGGGAATTATCCCGGCTGCGGAGAACGCCTGCATCCTTCGGGCCGATGGAACCGAAATCGCTGTTGAGGCGCGCACTTCGGTGCTCGATGTTGGCGGCAAGGAACTCTTCACGATCGTCATCAGGGACGTCAGCGAGCGCCGCGCCGCCGAGGAGGCCCTGCGCCGCTCCGAGGCGAACTACCGCGCCGTAGTCGACGGTTCGTCCGACGCCATCTTCGCCCTCGACATCGACCCCGGCGGTGTGCCGAGCTGGTCATTCACCAACGCCACCTATGAGCGCATCTACGGAGTCGCGGCCGAGGCCAGGCTTGGCAAGTCCATCAAGGAAGTGGACTCTCGTTCCGACGCCGCGTTCATGGCTGCTCGCGCTGCAGAGGTGATCGCCGCCGGACGTCCCGTTCACTATGAGCGCACCTTTGAGCTCAATGGCGAAGTGCGGACGGTCTCGGTCAACCTCACGCCACTTTATGACGACGAGGGCCGCTGCTATCGCATTATCGGGAGCAGCCGCGACATCACCGAGCAGCGCCGGTCCCAGCACCTCGATGCCGAAGCCCGCCACGCCCGGAGCCTGGGCGTCCTCGCCAGCGGCATCGCCCACGACTTCAACAACGTCCTTACGGCCATCAGCGGCAACGCCGGGCTGGCGGCCATCCTCACCGGTGATGACTCGCCCGTGCGCGAACCCGTGCGAGAAATCGAAGCGGCCGTCAGGCGCGCCGGCGACCTCGTCGCGCAACTCCTCACCTATTCCGGCCAGACAGAGTCGCACATCGAACAGGTCGACGTTTGCTCGCTGGTCGACTCCGTGGTCGCACGCCTCCGGCCCACCATCGCCAGTCCCATCATGGTCAATCACGATTGCCAGCCCGGGCTCGCCCCGGTCGAAGCCGACCCGATCCAGCTGCGCCAGGCCATCGGCAACATCATCCTCAACGCTGCCGAGGCGATCGGCGATACGAGCGGCCTGATCTCGGTCACCTCGGGCGTGCGCTTCGCCGACCGCGCCTACCTGGCCGGCGCCAGCGGCGCAAACGACATGCCCGAAGGCGAGTACGTCTACATTGACATCAGGGACACGGGCCCCGGAATGGACCCAACGACGGTGGTCCATGCCTTCGACCCGTTCTTCACCACAAAGTTCGCAGGCCGTGGCCTTGGGCTGCCTGCCGCGCTTGGCATCGTCCGCAGCCACGGCGGCGCGCTGCGCATCGATAGCGTCCCCGGCCGGGGGACCCTCATCGCCCTGCTCTTCCCTTGCGCCAGGAGCGGGCCGCCGGCCACCGACCACCCATTGCACGCCTCCGGCACGGCCCGCCAGGCGCCACCCTCCCGCCGGGCCGCCCAGCACCGGCGCTAGCAGAGCTCTCCTTCCCCACCCTCCCGTCTTTATTCCGCGACACTGCTTGACGCTCCCACCCCCATTCGCCATGATCCACCGCAACAAAGTTCGAACTGCAATCATCGCCAGTGCGCGCAACTGGCGTCGTCCGAGGGGGGGAAGGGCGGCGAGTGACTCAGTACATCGTTAAGCGGCTCCTGTTTTCCCTGCTGGTCCTAATGGTCATCAGCGTCGTCGTGTTCACGGCCGTACGCATGATCCCGGGCGACGTCTGCCGCATCGTCCTCGCCACCAACGATGTCGACGAAGTCCAGTGCAACGCCATCCGCGAAGAGCTCGGCCTCGATGAGCCCGTCGTCATCCAGTACTTCCGCTACATGGGCAACCTGCTGCGGGGAGACTTCGGCACCACCCTCATCAGCAAGCGCGACGTTTGGGGAGAGATCAAGACCCGCATCCCCCTCACGGCCGAGCTGACGCTCATCTCCACCACCTTCGCCGTCGCGCTCGCCATCCCCATCGGCGTCATCTCCGCCATCCGCCAGGACCGGCCAATCGACTACGCGCTCCGGTTCATCACCATCGGCTGGCTGAGCATTCCGAGCTTCTGGCTGGGCACCATGCTCATCATCTTCCCGGCCAACTGGTGGGGTTACAGCCCTCCCCCGGGCTACACCGACATCTGGAACGACCCCCTCAAGAACCTCGAACAGCTCTACCTGCCCGCCTTCGCCCTTGGCCTTGCCCTGAGCGCCAGCCTGGCCCGCATCACGCGCTCCTCCATGCTCGAAGTGCTGCGGCAGGACTATGTCCGCACCGCCTGGGCCAAAGGCCTCCGCGAGCGCGCCATCGTCGTGAACCACGCCCTCAAGAACGCCCTCATCCCGGTGGTGACCCTCTTCGGCCTGCAGGTGGGGGTCCTGCTGGGTGGCACCGTCGTGCTCGAATCCATCTTTAGCCTGCCCGGCCTTGGCAGCCTCGCCCTCGGCGCCGTGCGGCTCAAGGACTACCCCCAGGTGCAGGGGCTGGTTCTCTTCTTCGCGGCCATGCTCGTCACCATCAACCTCATCGTCGACATCAGCTACGCGTGGCTCGACCCACGCATCAGGTTCGCCTGATGGCCTCCGCCGCCGCCAGCCGCGAACGCGAAATCCTCCTGGCGGAACTGCGCCCCCGCCGCAGCCGCCTCCAGAACCTCTGGGCCACTGCCCGCAGGAAGCCCGTTGGGGCGGTTGCGGGCGTCATCTGCATCGCGCTCATCATCGTTGCCCTCGCCGCCGACGTGCTCGCCCCGCACGCCGCCGACAGCGTCAACCATCCCCTCCTGCAGGCGCCCTCGCTCTCGTATCCCTTCGGCACCGATAACCTCTTCCGCGACATGTTCAGCCGCATCCTTATCGGCAGCCGCATCTCACTCGGCATCGGCTTCACCGCTGTGGCCATGGGTACGGTGATCGGAACGACGATAGGCCTGCTCAGCGGCTACGCCGGCGGCTGGGCCGATCTGATCCTCAACCGGTTCATGGATGTCATCCTTGGTTTCCCGCCACTGCTCCTGGCCATGTTCTTCCTCAGCATCTTCGACCCCACATTCCTCAGCGTAAGCATGGCCATTGGCATCATCATCACTCCGGCCACCGCCCGCATTGTGCGAGGCTCTGTGCTCAGCATCCGCACGCTGCAGTACATCGAAGCCGCCGAGGCGATGGGCAGCACCTCGCTTCGCATCATGCTGCGGCACGTCCTCCCGAACGTGGTCGCCCCGATAATCGTCATCGCCAGTATCCAGATCGGCAACGCCATCCTCGCCGAGGCAGCCCTCAGCTTCCTCGCCCTCGGCATCGCCACCGATGCCAACCCAAGCTGGGGCAAGATGCTCCAGGACACGCGTAACGTCTGGCAGACCGCATGGTGGACCGCCGTCATGCCCGGCGCCGCCATCAGCGTCGCCGTCCTCAGTTTCAACCTCTTCGGCGACGCTCTTCGCGACGTTCTGGATCCGCGGCTGCGTCAGTCGTCGTAAACACGGTGTGGGTTCTCGGCCATCACGGCCGTTCAAATCCAGAAGGAGGGACTAGCAAATGGCAGCAGAGCGAACGAATTACTGGCTGCGGCGCCGCATCGGCAGGCGCACAGCGCTCCGCGGAGGAGCAATCGCCGGCGCCGGCCTGGCGACCTTCGCCATCGCAGGTTGCGGCGACGACGACGATGACGGCGACAAGAAGGATGACGACAAGGGCCTGCTCCCAACCGCCGTGGCCTCACCCACGGTGGCCAAGCAGCCGGTGCCCGGCGGCTCGTTCTCGTTCCAGATCTCGTCGCCCCCACCGAGCCTGGACCCGTACACGCAGACAAGCTTCATCAACTCGTACCTGAACGGTCTGAGCTACAGCAAGCTCCTCCGCTTCAAGGCAGGCGTTCCGGAAGTTGCCCCGGGCGATTTCTCCATGGAGCCCGACCTTGCCCAGAAGATGCCGGAGCAGCCGGACGAGCTCACCTTCACCTTCAAGCTCAAGCCTGCGAAGTTCCACAACGGGCGCGCGCTCACTTCTGAAGATGTCAAGTATGCCTTCACCCGTTACCAGACCTTCGAAAAGTCCGTGCACAAGTCGACCGTTGCCTGGATCGACAGCATCGTCACTCCCGACGCCGAGACGGTGACCCTCAAGACCAAGTATCCGTATGCCGATGTCATCCAGATCGTCGGCGGCAACCTCGGCGCCTGGATCTCACCCAAGGAGCACGCCGAGACCGACGACGCCAAGACCAAGATGGTCGGTAGCGGCCCCTTCATCCACACCGAGTACCAGACCGGGGTCAGCCTGAGCTTCAAGAAGAACCCCGACTACTTCGACAAGCCCTACCCTTACTTCGATGAAGTCAAGGTCTTCATCACCACCGACCAGGCGAAGCGCGTCGCCGACTTCTCCGCCAAGTCCGTCAACCTCACCTGGCTCTTCCTGCCCGACGAGCGCGACCAGTTGAAGAAGAACCGCCCCGACGCGAAGTTCGAAGAGACCCAGGGCATCGGCGGTCACATCTACCTTCGGACGGACAAGCCTCCTTTCAACGACAAGCGCGTCCGCCAGGCCATCAGCATGGGCATCAACCGCAAGGCGATCCGCGACGCCCTTTCAAAGGGCGAGGGTGTGCCCGACCAGGCAGTCTACGTGGGCTTCCCTTTTGCCACGCAGGTCAAGGACCTGGGCGCCGTGGCCAAGTACTGGGAATACAACCCCACCGAGGCCAAGGCTCTTCTTTCCGCAGCTGGCCACGAAAAGATTGAGACCACATGGGACCACGCCGACGCCGCCGTCTACACACAGGTCTACGTCGACACCGCGACGCTTACGCAGGCTCAGCTGAAGGACATCGGGATTACCATTAAGGACCAGCCTGCCCCCTACGCCACCTACGTCAGCACCACCTACCAGGGTAAGTATGAGGGAATGGCCCACACGCCGCGTTCCGTTCCGTACCACCTCGACATCCTCACCGACAACTTCTCCTTCAAGGATGGCAAGCGCGCTCGCATCAACCTGGGCTTCATCAACGACCCGAAGCTCGAGGCGCTCCTCGACAAGCAGCGCGGGCAGTTCAAGATGGAAGAGCGGCTCAAGACGATCAAAGAGATCGAACAGCTCGTCGGCGAAGAGCAGTACTACATCTACTGGAGCACCGACACCCGGAGCTACTTCTGGGATTCAGACATCGAGAACTACCGTCCCACGGCGTTCTTCCCGTACACCCACATCATGAAGGCCTGGCGCGCGAAGGCCTGACCTTTCCGCCACCGCCAATCAGCCAGGGGCGCTCCGCAAGGGGCGCCCTTCCATTTCCGGGGAGGATGGTTTTCCGGCTCCCTACGCGGCCCCGGAAAGCCGCGCCGTGCTCACCGCCACCGTCCCGTTCGACCGCAGCAGCGAGCGAATACTGCGCGCGAGGGAGTCGCTGGCCAGAGCGCGCGGCAGGTCGAACTCGGTCTCCTGCCCGTCCGCGGCATGGACGATCAGGCGCACCTGGTCCGGGCCGGGGTTGTCCTTGAGCATCCCCGCGACCGCCTTCAGGAGCGCCTCGTCGGCGGCCGGGTCTGCGGTTTCGTAGATGGTGACCACCAGCCGGGCGCTCTCGCCCGTGACGGGCGGCTGCACCCCGGGCCGCGAAGCCTCGGCCGTGGGCCCGGCCGTCACAGCGGGGGCACGCTGCCCGTTGGCGGCAGGCGCAGGGCCGTTGCGGGAGGCATCGCCGTTGCGTGCCGGCGGCGCTGCAGCGGCGCGCCGGGGCTTCGCCGCCTCCACCTGCCACTGCCCGGCGGCGAACCCCACCACCGTCCCTTCGTTCCGGTCGTAGGGAGCTGCGCGCCGCACGTTCAGGCTCAGCCGGTCCCCTCGTTCGCGGCACTCAACCGAGACGACCAACACCTGGCCCTCTGCCCAGATCGCCTCGCCCGTCAGCTCGATGGCGTCGCTCCAGACCGTAAGCTCGGCGCTGCCGGAGAGGTCTTCGAAGTCCACCACGTAGAACTTGCGGCCCTCGCGCGTGGTGCGCGCCTGCACGCGGTTGACCATTCCCGCCACGGTCACGGTTTGGCCCACCAGCTCCATGCTGAGGTCGGCCACGCTGTGGCTGGCATAGCCGGCCAGGTCCTGCGCGGCGGCGCGGAAGGGATGCTCGGAGACGTAAATCCCCAGCAGCTCCTTCTCCCACGCCAGCATGTCCTCGGGCCGCGCGGGCGACAGCTCCAGCTCCAGCGCGGGCATCGGCGTATCAACCTGGGCGCCGAAGAGGTCGAACATCGTCGACTGCCCGCTTTCGCGCAGCTCGCGTTCGCGGCGCGCGAAGTTCATGAGGCGCTCGACGTTCATTAGCAGCGTGCCGCGGTCGCCCAGCCCGTCGAGCGCACCGGCCTTCACCAGGTGTTCGAGCGCGCGGCTGTTCGCGGCGGAGAGGTCGGCGCGCTTGCAGAACTCCTCGACGTCCCGGTAGGGGCCTTCCTCCTTGCGGGCGGCGATGATCCCTTCGGCAGCGCTGGCGCCCACGTTCTTCACCACGCCCAGCCCAAAGCGGATGGCGAGCGATCCATCCGGCCGCGTCTCGACCGTGAAGTTCTCGTCGCTGGCGTTGATGTCCGGGGGCAGCACCTCGATGCCAAGCCTGGTGCACTCCGCCACGGCGGCGGCGATGCGCTCATGCGTGTCGGGCGCACTCTTCGTCATCTGCAGGACGGCGGTCATGTAGGGAACGGGGTAGTTGGCCTTCAGGTAGGCCGTCTGGTAGGCGATGTTGCCGTAGCTCCAGCTGTGCGCCTTGTTGAAGGCGTACCCGGCGAAGGGCTCTATAAGGTCGAACACGGCGGAGGCATCGGCCTCCGAGTAGCCGTTCGCCATCGCCCCCTGCACGAAGCCCTCGCGCTCGGCGGCCATGATCTCGGCCTTCTTCTTGCCCATGGCCTTCCGCATGATGTCGGCCTGGCCAAGCGTGTACCCCGCGAACTTCCGCGCGATGAGCAGCACCTGGTCCTGGTAGACAATGACCCCGTAGGTCTCATCGAGGATGCCGGCGATATCCGGGTGAGGGTAGGTGATGGGTACCCGCCCGTGCTTGCCATCGATGTACCGGGGTATGTGCTGCATCGGCCCCGGGCGGTAAAGGGCCACCAGGGCGCAGAGGTCGGCGATATTCGTTGGCTGCAGGTCCTGCACATACCGGCGCATGCCGCTCGATTCAAGCTGGAACACCCCGAACGTCTCGCCCTTGCCCAGCATAGCCATCGTCTTCGCGTCGCCGTCGGGGATCTGCAGCAGGTCGATCTCTTCGCCCGTCGTCTCGCGGATGAGATCCACGGCGTGGCCGAGGATGGTCAGGTTCGCCAGGCCCAGGAAATCGAGCTTGAGCAGGCCGATCTTCGCCACCTGTTCCATGGCGAACTGCGTCGTGGGGATGCTGGTCTCGTCGCCGCGGCTGGGCCGCTGCAGGGGCACGTGCTCGATGAGCGGGTCGCGGGAGATGACAACGCCGGCGGCGTGCGTGCTGGCGTGGCGAGCGACGCCTTCGAGCTGCCGCGCCGTCTCCACCAGCCGCCGCACCTTCGGGTCAGCCTCGAAGGCCTCCTTCAGCTCCTGCGACTGATCGAGCGACTCGTCAAGCGTGATGTGCAGCGCGTTCGGGATGAGCCGCGCCACCCGGTCTGTCTCCGGGTACGAAATCCCCAGGGCGCGCCCGACGTCGCGGATGGCGGCCTTCGCGCCCAGCGTCCCGAAGGTGATGATCTGCGCCACGCGGTCCTGCCCGTACCGCTCGTAGGCGAAGCGGATCATCTCGTCTCGCCGTTCGTCGGCGAAGTCGAAATCCACGTCGGGCATCTCCCGCCGCTCCAGGTTCAGGAACCGTTCGAAGACGAGCCGGTTGGCGACGGGGTCGATGTCCGTCACGTCGAGCGTGTAGAGCACCAGCGAAGCCGCCGCCGACCCTCGCACGCCCATGCGGATGCCGCGGCTGCGCGCATGCAGCGCAATCTCCCGGACGACGTAGATGTAGTCTGTGAAGCCCGTCTGGCGGAGAACATCAAGCTCGTAGTGGAGCCGCTCGGTGAGCTCGGGCGTCACCTCGGCGAAGCGGCGGTGCAGCCCTTCCATGCAGAGCCCGGCCAGGTATTCCTCGCTGGTGCGGCCGGGCGGCAGGGGCGGTTCCGGGAGGAGCTGGCGATCGAAACTCAGCTCAAGGTCGCAGGCATCAGCCACGATCTGCGTGTTCGACAGGAACTCGGGGTTATCGGGGAAGAGGGCGGCCATCTCCGCCTCGTTCTTCACGTGATAGCCGCTCCCGTCGAACCGGTAGCGGTCCTTCTGGTCCACGGTCGCGTTCGTGCCAATGCAGAGGAGGATGTCGTGCGCCTCGGCGTGGGAGGGGAGGGTGTAGTGGCTGTCGTTCGTGGCCACCACGGGGATGCCCAGCTCGCGGCCGATCTCCGCGATCACCGGGTTCAGGCGGGTGAACTTCTCGTCGCCGTGGTCCTGCACCTCAAGGTAGTAGTGGCCGTCGAACACCTCCCGGTGCCACTTCGCCACGGCGATTGCGCCCTCGCGGTCGCCTTCCTGGAGGCGGCGGTGGAACTCCGCCGATGGACACCCCGAAAGCACCGTGATTCCCGCGGAGTGCCCTTCCAGCAGCTCGCGGTCGACGCGGGGCTTGTAGTAGTAACCCTCGAGGTTGGCCTTCGTCACCAGTGCGATGAGGTTCTTGTAGCCGGTCATGTCGCGGGCGAGCATCACCAGGTGGTAAGGCTGGTTGTCGCCGCGTTCGCGGCTGTGGCGGCTTCCCTGGGCCACGTAGGCCTCGACCCCGATGATGGGCTTGATTCCGCGGGCGGTGGCCTCGCGGTAGAAATCGATCGCCCCGTAGAGCGCGCCGTGGTCGGTCATGGCCACGGCTTCCTGTCCGAGCTCCTTCA
>CAYYYI010000099.1:0-10295 GCA_964475735.1 uncultured Anaerolineaceae bacterium | reverse complement strand
GCCCGGTTTCGCGAGCGTCCACCCGTTGCGCTTACACTACCCGGGCAGGCGCCAACCTCCGCCGACCTGCGAATAGATGATTCGGCTTCGCCCGGAGGCGCACCGTCGCCCATGCCAGCGCGCAAAGTCCGTTCCGTTAGCATCGTCTTCCCCGACCGGTGGAGGCTCAGCTTCAACCTCCATCTCATCGCGCCGCTCATCAACTTCGGCGCCCGCGTTGCCCCCGGTTTTCACTACCGCCGAAACGTCGACGATGTCATCACCAACACCATTGCGCCGCTCATCGCTGCCGGCACATGTATCAAGAGGCTGCGCATCCACAGCCACGGATACGTGCTCCGTGACGTCGGCGGGGCAATCGCCGGCAGCCGGATCAGCGCGGGCTCTGACACCATTCGCTCGGACCATTTCGACAGCGACGGCGCCGTGATCGCCGGAACCCCAACCGAAGCCCTCCTGCTCGCCCTCGATCACGTGATGTGCCACCCGGGCGTCATCGTATTTGATGCCTGTGACCAGGGCGCCAGCGATCTGCTCAAGAACATCTCCCTCTTCCTGGGTCCCGATCGTACCGTCAGGGGGCACCGTCGCCTGGGCGTGCCCTGGGGCCGCGGCAACCTCAGCTACACAAACGGCGAGCCAGGCTAATCCCGGCTGCGATGGAAGGCGCAACCACCGCTCCGGTCGTCGCGCGATCCCCTTAGTGCACGCGGCTCCCACACCGGCCCCTGGCCGAGGAAGTGCCGCGCTCCTCCTGGGCCATAAGCTGCCAACAGTTCGCCGGTCAGAATGACTTGAATTAGTATCGTAGTCTCGCACAGGAGGCTTGCATTGAAGTACGGCGTTCAACTTCCCCATATTGGACGGCAGGCAAATAGAGACACATTGATGGGGTTCGCTCGCAGTGCTGAAGCACTGGGATTTCAGTCCGGCTGGGTTAGCGACCACATTGTCTTACCTGCTGAAATTGCCTCGCGCTATCCCTATTCAGAAACCGGTGAATTCGCAGCGCCCACCGGCTTACCGTGGCTCGACCCCCTGGGGACGCTCCTGTTCGTTGCTGCCTGCACCGAACGCCTGCAGCTTGGCACTACCGTGCTCATCCTTGGCTACCGGCCTCCAGTTCAGACTGCGAAACTGCTCAGTACCCTCGACGTTCTGTCGGGCGGCCGGCTCATTCTTGGTGTTGGAGTGGGTTGGATGCGGGAAGAGTTTGAGGCGCTGGGAATGCCGTTCGATCACCGGGGAGAACGCGCCAACGAACAGCTGGAAATCTTCAATACGCTGTTTACGCAGCCCTTGCCATCATACCGCGGCCGTTTCTACGAATTCTCACCGGTTGGATTTCAGCCCCGCCCGGTTGCTGGCCGTATTCCAATCTGGGTCGGCGGCTCAACTGAGGCGGCCTTCCGCCGGACCGTTCGTTACGGGGATGGCTTTCACGCCGCATTCCAATCCCTGGAAACGGTCAAGGAGCACTGGGCACGGGTGGGGACGCTCGCCGAAGAGGCCGGCCGGGATCCTGCGGAGATCGAGCTGTCGCTCCGCGTCTACCTCGACTTCGAAGGCGGCAGCGATCCTGCCAAATCACTGGCGGGAAATCCCGCCCGGATGAGAGAACAGATTGCTCAATATGCCGAGGCAGGCGTGTCGCATCTTGTCCTGGACATCGTCGCACGCGGCGGCACTAGTGGTCGTCAGGAGGCGATGGAACGTTTCGCCAGCGATGTCATGCGTCCGTAGCAGCTAAGAAGCTACTTTCACCGGCGATGCCGCGTGCCAGCAAGCTCTAATCTGCCACTGGATAAAGCTCCAATCGCGGCGATACAAGTGCATCTGACGGCTGCGAGTAGCTCGCGCTGGTTGGTAGCGATATGAATGGTCTTGCTCTTGCCTGCAATTGGGCAATTGCGTATACCTTCAGTCATGAGTCAGTTAAACAAATCAGCCGCCGCGCCGCGCCGTGCGCTTGAAGGAATTCAGATCATCGAGTGGGGTAGCGGACGGGCGTCAGCCTACGCCGGGAGACTTCTTCGTGGTCTCGGCGCCCGCGTCATCCTCGTCGAGCGCGATGAGGAAGCGCGCATCCGCGCCTACGCATCCGCGCCGGTTGCCACTCATCCCCAGGAGTTCAAGGCGCTGACGCGCTTCCTCCACGGCGGCAAGCTCTCCGTCGAACTTGATCCCTCAACCGGCGAGGGCCGCCAGGATCTCCTCTCGCTCATTCGCTCCTCCGACATCGTCCTGCTCGACCACACGGTCACCTGGATGGAGGGGCTTGGCCTCGCCCCCGAAACGATCGCGGAGTCGTGTCCGGGCACGGTCGTTGTGGCCACCACGCTCGCCGGTCTCACACCCTCGGCGCGCCATCTCCGCTACTCCAACCTTGTCGCCCATGCGATCAGTGGCATCGCGAACGGAACGCCCGGACGGGTCCCCGATCCTGACACCTGCCCACCGCTGAAGCACGGCGGCTACCAGGCTGACTACACGATGGGGCTGGCGGCGGCCTCCGTTGCCTTGCTTGGCCTTCAGCTCCGGCGCCGGACAGGCAAGGGGCAACTTTTCGACGTCTCCGCCCACGCCATCTTCGCCTCGTACATGCGCATGGACTTCGCGTATCGCACCTACGCTGCCGCCGACGGTTTTGGAGTGAGCGGAATCGACCGGCGGTCGAAGAACGGTCGCGCGTCGACTCTCTGGGGGCTGGTCCCGTGCAGGGATGGCTACTTCGCCTTCCAGGCTTCGGAACAGTACCAATGGGAGGCGCTGATGCGAGTGATGGGCGACCCGGCGTGGGCGAAAGAGCCCCGGTACCAGGACCCGGTCGAACGATTGACGCTCTGGGACGAAATCGAACCACATTTCCTCGAGTGGGCTCGCGACCACGACAAGGCGGAGATCTTCCATAAGGCGCAGGAGAACCACGTTCCCGTATTCCCGTGCTTCAACGTCGAAGAACTGCTCGACGATCCGCAGCAGAAGGCGCGCAGCTTCTTCGTAACGCTGCCCGTTGATGGTGACCATGCCCTGGTCCGCGTACCCGGTGCGCTCCTCCACCTTGAGAAGACCCCGCTGGTCCACCTGGAGCCTCCGCCCATAGCCGGCAAACACACCGCCGAAGTGATGGCCACTCTGCGAAAGGCGGCAACGAAATGACGCTTCCCCTTGAAGGCGTTCGCGTGGCGGACTTCTCATGGGTCATAGCGGGGCCCTTCTGCACGCAGTTCCTGGCGCTCATGGGCGCCGAGGTCATTCGCATCGAGAGCTCGGTCCACACCGACATCAATCGGCGCCTGGCCCCGTTCGCAGGGAATCAGCCGGGTCCCGAGCGCAGCGGCCTCTGGCATGGCCTGAACCTCAACAAGAAGAGCGTCACCCTTGACCTGCGGCAGCCAGGCGCTCAGCAACTCGCTCTCGAAATCGTCCGCACCGCCGACGTGGCCATCGAAAACTTCTCCTTCGGGCAACTGGAAAAGTTCAACCTGGGCTATGAGAAGCTGCGCGAGGTCAACCCTCGAATAATCATGGCAACGTCCTCGGGTCTCGGACGGTGGGGCCCATACCGCAGCTATGTCACCTTCGGACCTCCGCTGACCGCGTACACCGGCCTGGCTTCGGTCACGGGACAGGATGGCGGCCTGCCCGAGCGATGGATTGGCGGGCTATGGTGCGACCACCAGGCTGGAATGACGGCCCTGTTCGGCTTGCTGGCGGCACTGGAACACCGCGACCGGACCGGTGAGGGGCAGATGGTCGAATACTCGATGGCCGAAGCCATCGCTGCCCAGATTCCCGAAGCGTTCATCGAGTATGGATGTGAGGGAACCGTCCCGGGGCCCATCGGCAATCACGACCGTGCCCGCTGCCCCCATGGCGTTTATGCCGCGGCCGGCTATGACCGGTGGGTGGCAATCGCTGTCCAGGATGACGACGAATGGCGCCGTTTCCGCGAGATCGTGCCCGGTCCCGGCTGGTGGCTTGCACCGGATCTCGAATGTGTCGAGGCGCGTCTTGCGCGTCAGCACGAAATAGATGAGGTCATTGCGGCATGGACGCGCCCACAGGATGCCGCCGAGGTTGCAGGCATCCTCCAGGGAGCGGGCATCTCCGCTGGCCGCGTCGCCAATATCGAAGATGTGATGGAAGACCCCATCCTGGCCGAGCGCAACTTCTTCCTGGAGCAAGACCACCCCGAGGTTGGCCGGCGCCAGCTAGGAGGCATTGGCTGGTCGATGCCCGGGGGCCCGGACATGCCCGTGACCCATGCGCCACTCCTTGGCGAGCACAACTGGCAGATCTTCGTTGAAGAGCTCGGCATGGACCCCGGCGAGTTCGCCGACCTGGTTGCGCGCGGCATCATCGCCTGAGCCCACACCCGGGCCGGATCACCGCGGCGTAGCGAGCATTGCTGCCGCAGCCGTACGGCCGCAGTTCAGATCAGCGCCCAGGCCCACTTCGGCCGCCAGCTGGCGGTACGAAGCGCGCCAGTCCACCGGTGGCGTCAGGAAATCTGAGGGGGAATTATGAGTGCTGCAGCTGGCGAAGGCCTCCTGAAGATCGAGGCTTCCATCCGGAACCGGTGCGCGCCGCGCAGAGCCGGGCGGGAGGTGAGGTGTGCGTGCCAGCAAACGGCGGCTGCCCTGCAGGCACAACGATGGAGGACTTCCAGGCGCCGGGCGAGGCGGACTGGGACCTCATCCCGGCGCCGCTGCAGCCGGCGCCAAACGGTGCTGCCAGTCTCCCCGCAGGCTATTCTTCCCACGGGAGCAAAGTTTTGGCCGTTTGTCCCCTCAGACACAGCCCATCAGACGTCGACCGGGGCCGTTGGCTGTGGCCAAGTGAATGCGCGAGGAGCGAGGTACGCAGGGAGCATCGTGATGCCGGGTAGTAATCTGCGAAGCCGCAGGAACGGATCGCGCGGCGCGGACAGCGCTGAAGTGCTCTTTGCCGTCGATGCCAACCAGCGCATCATCGCCTGGAACACCGAAGCGGCGAGAGTGTTCGGCTATGGGCCCGCCGCCGCCATCGGCGACTCCTGCTACCGGCTGCTGGGCGGCCGCGACCGGCAGGGAAAGCCATTCTGCCGCCTGGAATGCCCCGTCATCAGGGCCGCCCGGGCGGGCGACGCCCCGCCGACGATGCGTTTGAGCGCCCGCGCCAGCGACGGCGCCCCGATCACCGTGGACGTGAGCACCATCATCCTCATGGCTGAGGGCTCTCCCGGGCCGGTCATCCACCTTTGCCGGGCAACGGGTCCGGCCGCCGGAACCGCGCACGCCTTCGATGGGGTAGCACAGCTAACCGGCCGCGAAAAGCAGGTGCTCCTCGCCCTCTGCCGCGGCTCCTCGACGGACACAATCGCCACCGAACTGGGTGTCTCCCCGACCACCGTCCGCAACCATGTCCAGCGCATGCTCGCCAAGTTGGCCGCCCATAGCCGCGCCGAAGCGGTAGCCCTTGCCTATCGGGACGGGCTGGTGACCTAGCTTCTCGACCCCCATCGCCCCGGCGCCCTCAGAACGCGCATCAAACTGATGAAAGCGCATCAAGACATGCGAAGCGTTCCGGGGCTCTAATGAGCGCGAAGCGATCATGGAGGGCGAGGCTGCGATCGTGAGCACGGCGCACAGCAATCTGCTGAACAGGCGTGAAGTCGCCATCCGTTTCGGCGTTTCGCCACAAACGGTCACGCGCTGGGCGAACGAAGGCATCATCCCCTGCGTCCGTACCCTTGGCGGTCAGAGGCGCTACCCGGCCTACGAAGTCGAGCGGCTCGTCTCGGCCGTCTGGGAACACGGTCTCCCCGGTACGACCCCTCCGTTCCTCCTGCGGGAGCGCGAGCAGGCATCTCGAAAGGCTGAGTGATGGCGTGAGAGCAATTACAGCGCGGCGCCCCCTGGACCTTGAGCTCGAACAGTTCCGGGTGCCGGGCGGGCAGGTGTTCATCCTTCCCGACCGCTGCAAGGACTGCCTGTTCTGCATCGAGTTCTGCCCCGCCGATGTGCTCGAACGTTCCACGGCTCTCAACGCCAAGGGGTACCACTACGCGGTAGTCGCCAAAGGCAAGGAGAACGCCTGCGTCAACTGCCGCTTCTGCACGCTGGTCTGTCCCGAATTCGCCATCTACTCCGAGGAAGTCCAGGAGGTTCCCAGTGCCGACCGATGAGCCACGGGTGTTGACGGGTAGCCACTTCATGAACGGCGACACCGCCTGCGCCGAAGGGGCCCTGGCGGCCGGTTGCCTCTACTTTGGCGGCTACCCCATCACCCCCTCGACCGAGATCGCCGAACGCCTGGCGCACCGGCTCCCGCACGTCGGGGGCGCCTATGTCCAGATGGAGGACGAGCTCGGCAGCATCGTCTCCGTCATCGGCGCTGCCTGGGGCGGCGTCCGCGCCATGACCGCGACCTCTGGCCCTGGCTTCAGCCTGATGGCGGAGAGCATTGGCCTCGCCGCCATCACCGAAACCCCCTGTGTCATCGTCAACGTCATGCGCGGGGGGCCCTCGACCGGGCTGCCAACCCTGGTTGCCCAGGCCGACGTGATGCAGGCCCGCTGGGGGACCCACGGCGACGTCCAGGCGATCGCGCTGGCGCCCGCCTCCTGCCAGGAGATGTTCGACCTCACCCTCCGCGCGTTCGACCTCGCCGACCGCTTCCGGCACCCGGTGTTCATCCTCGCCGATGAGGCCGTGGGGCACATTACGGAGCGAGTCGTGATTCCCCCGGCGAACGAGATCATCCGCGTCCCCCGGAGCGCGCCAGTCCTCTCGCCGGACACGCCTTTCGAGCCATTCCGGGCGGCCGAGTCGACGCTCGTGCCGCCCATGCCGCGCCCGGGCGAAGGTTTCGGCGCGCACATAACGAGCCTCACACACGACGAGCGAGGCTACCCGGCCACCGATGCCGCGACGCACGACGCCCTGGTCCGGCGCCTGTCCAACAAGATCACCCGTTTCACCGCCGAGATCACGCAGGTTGAGGCGGTCGGACTCGAAGACGCCGACATCGCGGTCATCACCTACGGCAGCACCTCACGCACCGCCAGGCGCGCCGTCGCCCTGGCGCGCGAAGCGGGCATCCGCGCGGGAATCCTGCGGCTCATCAGCATCTGGCCGTTCCCCGACGCCGAGATCGCGGCCCTCAGCGAGCGCATGAAGGCCCTCGTTGTGGCCGAACTCAATCTCGGCCAGGTGCGCCTGGAAGTTGAGCGCGTCACGCGGGCGCCGGTTTTCGGGGCGCACCACGCGGGCGGCGCTCTCATGCCGCCGGACAAAATCCTCGAATCCATCAAGGAGGGAGCGAAGTATGTCGCGGGAAATAGTGGCCGATCGGCATCCGGCCGACCTCTTATTGCGGTCTGATCGCCTTCCTCACATCTGGTGCCCCGGGTGCGGGCTCGGCTCCGTGATGTCGTGCTACACGGACGCGGTGCTCGCTTCGGGCATCCCCACCGGGCGCCACGTCTGTGTCTCGGGTATTGGCTGTACTGGCCGGGTAGCTGGCTACCTCAGCCTCGATTCGTTTCACACGACGCATGGGCGCGCCATCCCCTTCGCGCTCGGGCTCAAGATCGCCCGGCCCGACCTCCAGGTCGCCGTCATCAGCGGCGATGGCGACATCGCCTCCATCGGCGGCAACCACCTCATCCATGCCGCCCGACGCAACGTCGACCTCACGGTCATCTGCGTGAACAACTTCAACTACGGCATGACCGGTGGCCAGGCTGGCCCCACGACACCGAATGGCGCCACCACGACCACCACGCCGGACGGCAATGAAGAACTGCCATTCAACCTGCCCCACCTTGTGGCGACCGTTGGCGCGGCTTACGTGGCCCGGTGGACGTCGCTCCACGTACGCCAGCTTCGGGAGTCGATCCGCGCCGCGCTGATGAAGCCGGGATTCGCCTTTGTCGAGGTGCTCTCTCCCTGCCCGGTTGGCTTCGGCAAGTCCAACGCTCTGGGCGAAGGCATCGATGAGATGCGCTTCTACCGGCGCCGGAGCATCGTCGATGACCACGCCAACCTGGAGGACGCCGGCCTGACCATGTCCGAAGACGAGCCCATCGTCCTCGGCAACTTCGTCAACCGCGACCGGCATGTGTTCCGCCCGTCCGTCAAGCCGTGGGCAATCGAGGAGGTGTTGAGTGGCCAGGCATGAAGTCCGTCTCGCCGGGTTCGGAGGCCAGGGGATCATCCTCTCCGGGTACATCCTCGGCAAAGCCGCCGCGCTCTACGACGGCAAGGACGCCGTCTTCACCCAGTCCTACGGGCCGGAAGCGCGCGGCGGGGCGTGTGCCGCCGAGGTCGTCATCGACGACGACGCCGTCGACTACCCGGTCCTCACGTGCCCCGACATCCTCGTCCTGATGTCGCAGGAAGCGGCCATCCGCTATTCAGCCGATACGGCCGACGACGCCATCGTCCTCATCGATGAAGACCTTGTGACGGCGGGCGCTGGCAAGGAGGTCTACGGCGCCCCCCTCACGCGCATCGCCGAGGACATGGGCCGCCGCCTCGTTGCCAACATCGCCATGCTCGGGTTCCTGACCGGCGCCACCAATGTGGTCAGCCGCGCCGCCATAGAAGAGGCAATCTCGACCACAGTTCCTCCAAAGACCATCGACCTCAACCTCCGGGCATTCAGCGAGGGCTTCGACTGCGGACAGAGGGCAATCGGATGAACGACCAGGTGCTTGTGATTGGCGGCGGTATCGCCGGTATCCAGACGGCCCTCGACCTGGCCGATGCGGGCGCCCGCGTCGTCCTGGTCGAACGCTCAGCCGCCATCGGCGGCAAGATGGCCGCGCTCGACAAGAACTTCCCAACGCTCGACTGCTCCATCTGCATTGAGGCGCCCAAGCTCTCCGAGGTCGAGCAGCACCCGAACATCGAGCTGCTGAGCAACGCCACAGTGACCGCCGTCGAAGGGAGCGCGGGCAACTTTACGGTGCGCATCAACCAGCGCGCGCGCTTCGTCTCCAGTGAATGCACGCGCTGCGGCGAATGTGTGCCGGCCTGCCCTGTCCTGCTCAAGAACGAGTTCGATGTGGGCATGGCCTCGCGCAAGGCCATCTACACGCCTTTCCCCCAGGCGGTCCCGGGCGCCTACGTCATTGACATCGATAGCTGCCTGAATGAGCCGCCCAACTACCTCCCCTGCAACCGGTGCCTCGAAGCCTGCCCACCGAAGTGCATCGACTACGGCGCGCCCCTGAGCCAGGCGATCGAGCGGAAGGTGGTGTCCATCGTTGTCACCACCGGGTTCGAATTGATCGACCCGTACCTGGTGGCCGAGTACGGGTATGGCCGCCATCCCGACGTGCTGACCTCCATGGAGTTCGAGCGCCTCCTGACGGCCGTAGGCCCGACGGGCGGCGAGATCATCCGCCCCTCCAACGGGCGCCACCCGAGGAACATCCTCTTTGTCCTCTGCGTTGGCTCGCGCGACGAGCGCTTCTACCGCTACTGCTCGCGCTTCTGCTGCATGTACTCCATCAAGCACGCCTATCAGGCCATCGACCACGGCGTGAAGGACATCACCGTCCTCTCCATGGACCTGCGCGCCTACGGCAAGGGCTTCGATGGCTTCCTCGACCGCACAAAGGGCGAGGGGGCGAAGTTCTATCGCGGGCGGCCCGCGTCCGTCTCACCCACGGACGGCGGCCTCCGCGTCCGCTACGAGGACACGGCAACCGCCGAAGTCCGCGAGGAAGACTTCGAAATGGTTGTGCTCGCCACGGCCGTGAAGCCTCCCGATGGCCTGGCGGACCTTGCCGCCACGCTCGGCGTCGAGATGGACCAGGATGGCTTCATCCGGGCAGCCGAGGAGCAGGGCGGCCTCATTCACACCACCAGGCCGGGCATCTACGCCGCGGGCTGTGCTACCGGCCCCAAGGACATCCCCGACAGCGTATCCGAAGCCGGCGCCGCCGCTGCTTCGGCGCTCGCTTTCGTGCGCCAGCGCGAATGGCCGAAGGAAGAGATGGCCGAAGCCATGCCCACCGGCGGCGAGGTTCGCACGGGCGTCTTCGTCTGCCACTGCGGTAGCAACATCGCGGGCGTCGTCGACGTCCCGCGCGTGGTGGACTACGCCCGGACCCTCCCCACCGTCGTCTACGCGCAGTCCCAGATGTTCAGCTGCGCCGGGAACACCCAGGCCGAGATCGGGCGTGTCATTCGCGAACAGAACATCAACCGCGTCGTCGTGGCGGCCTGTTCGCCGAAGACGCACGAGCCCACCTTCAAGCGCGTGATGCTGCGCGCCGGGCTCAACCCGTACCTGCTGGA
>CAYYYI010000098.1:5779-10441 GCA_964475735.1 uncultured Anaerolineaceae bacterium | reverse complement strand
CATGCAGCCCGGTGACGAGCGCCTGCTCGATCTGGGCGCCTGGACGCCGCCCGTTCCCGCACCCGGAACGGCAGACAGGGATGGCTACGCCGCCGAATTCCGGGCGCCGCGCGGCTTCAATTCAAGGCGTGACCCACAGGCGCGCCGCGCCAACCAGCAGAATGCATGGCAAACTCGAAATGACCGCGCTCGCCGGGAGCCCGCCGGACGCACTTCACACACATGGAAGGGAGCCTGAGAGATGTCTGAGAAAGAGTCGCTGCAAGTCGAAGGGGTTGTGACCCAGGCCATGCCGAGCGCCACCTTCAAAGTGGAGCTCGGCAACGGTCACGAAGTCCTTGCCTACATAAGTGGCAAGATGCGCAAGCACTACATCAAAGTGCTGCCCGGCGACCGCGTGCTCGTTGAGCTTTCGCCGTACGACCTCACCCGCGGCCGCCTGACCTTCCGCTTCCGCTAGCGTTCGCCAGGGGCTCCTGCCGCCTGTTCACCCGTTTCCCGGCGCGTTAGCATTCGCGCATCTTCGATTCCCCTGGAGATGCGGCATGGCATACGAACTCATCCTCACCGAAACACGCGGGCGCGCCGGCATCATCACGCTCAACCGCCCCGAGCGGCTCAACGCGTTCAACTACCAGCTCCTTGGCGAGGCCAGGGACCAGATTGAGCGCTGGAACGCCGACCCGGCCATCGGCGCCATCATCATGACCGGCGCCGGGCGCGCCTTCTGCGCCGGCGCCGACATGGGGGGCTGGTCCCAGGAGATCCAACAGCGCGAGGCCGGCGAGACTACGGCTCGCCAGCAGCGCCAGGCCGGCAACCGCGAAGCTGAGTCGTGGACCGAGTTCATCATGCGCTCCAAGCCGTTCATCGCGGCCATCAACGGCCCGGCCATCGGCGTCGGGCTGACGATGATCCTGGCGGCCGATGTGCGCATCGCCTCCGAAAATGCGCGCCTCTCTATGCGCTTCGTTCGAGTCGGAGTGATCCCTGAGCTGGCGAGCACTCATCTCCTTTCGCACATCGTGGGCGTGACCCACGCGCTTGAAATCATGCTTTCGGGCCGCATCATCGATGCTGCCGAGGCGGGCCGCATCGGCCTGGTCAGCCGCGTGGTTCCCCACGACCAGCTTATGGACCAGGCCATCGCTACCGCCGCGGAGATCGCCTTCAACCCCACCGAAAGCCTTGCCGCCATCAAGCGCCTAACCTGGCAGAATCTGCTCGAAAGCGACATGCGGCAGGCCATGAAGCGAGAAAACGCGGAGTTTGGAGCCGCACAGGCTCGACCCTCGTGGAAGGAAGCGGTGACCGCCTTCCGCGAAAAGCGCGAGCCGGACTTCCACCGAGGGTAACGCATTTGCAGACTCGCGCAGGGGGGGCATGGTGCGCCAGCCTCGGTTGTCACCTGGCTGCAACTGTAGCGCTCCGCCGTTGTAACCAGGCTCATACGCCCTCTTATGACATCGTTGGCGCGAACGGAATAATCTTCTGCCTGTGCATCGCGAGATGCGCAGCACTTCGATGAGCGAAAGGGCAAACCCGCCGAAAGGCGGCGACGCAAAGCCACGGGTCTGACGCCCACAGGGCAAGATAGCCGGGCCACCGAAACACGAAGAGCTCCAGTCGAATGGAGGTTCTTCGATATGCTCACCGCAGCAACAGCCCGCCCCACCCATTCCCGCATCCTTGGGCTCACCATGGCGCTCCTCGCCGTCGCGTTTGTCGCGTTCTTTGCGCGCACAGGCGATGCGAAGGCCGGTCTCGCATGGTGCGCTTCCGACCCGATCATCTCGGTCAATGGCCAGGAGATCTCAATCTGGGTAAACGTACCCGTTGAGCGCGTGGGCGACGTCGAGGAAGCTGTGGTTGAGATCCACGTGCCGAAGAACGTCGACGCAAAGGTCGTCTTCGTTGATCAGACCTTCTTCCCGGAGAAGGTGGTCATCAAGAAGGACCTGCCGGTCTGGAACAAGCACTCGGGCCCGATGCTCATCACGGGCGAAGTTGAGGTCGATGCCGAGGGCGCGCCGTTCTCCGTCGCCGTTGAGGTGGTCGACGCGAAGGGCTCCCAGTGGTACTACGGGGTTTCCGATGAGGACATCTCCTTCACCGCCCGGGCTACGCGCTAGCCCAGGGTGAAATCTCACACACGTCAACTCTGACCAGAGATAGAAGGAGCGTCCCGTGATGGAAACCCGGCGTGAACGCAACGTCCAGGTAGTGGTCTTCGTTGTCTTTGCGCTTGCCGCAGCCGCGCAGGCTGTAGCGGTGACCACCGGCGGAATCGCCAGCCTCCACGAACTGGCGGCGGGAGCTATGCTCTTCGCCCTCGTTGTGGCGAGCAGGCTCTTCCCCCTGCACATCGGCTACAAGCGGAAGATGCTGACTGATAGCGGCTCGCTCTTTGCAGCCGCGCTCATCCTCCAGCCGTGGCTTGCCGGCGCAGTCGCCGCCGGTGGCATGGCAACCGCTGAGATCATTAGCCAGCGGCACGGCCAGCGTAGCCTCAAGCAACTCGTCTTCAACTCCAGCCAGCGCCTGCTAAGCGTTATGGCAGCGGCAATCGCTTTCCATGCGCTCACAGCCGCGCCGCTCACCGAGCCGAGCCCCTCCCTTGGCATCGCGTCGGCGGTCGCCGTAGCGGCCATGTTCGCAGTCAATGATCTCCTCCTGCTGGGAGTGATCTTTGCCCAGGTTGGGCGCAGCATCCTCAAAGATTGGCTCGTCGACCGCAGCGACATCCCGTACGACATCGCCCTCTATGCCTCGGGATTCGTCGTTGCGCTCGCCGCCAGCTTCCACCTCTGGCTGCTGCCGCTGCTCATCTTCCCCGTGGCCGTCTTCCACCGCGCCATGCGCACCCAGGTCACCCTTCGAACTCAGACGCGAGAAGCGGTCGAGGCGCTTGCTGACGTGGTCGACATGCGCGACCCCTACACCTTCCACCACTCCCACCGCGTGGCCGAGTTCGCGCGCGGCATCTGCGTCCACCTCGGGCTCTCGCAGGACATCGTGGAGGAGATTGCCGCTGCGGCCCGCGTCCACGATGTTGGCAAGATCGGCGTCCGCGATGCGGTGCTGCTCAAGGCCGGCCCCCTCACCGACGAGGAGTACGCCGAGATCAAGCAGCATCCCGACATTGGTGCAAGGCTGACCGCCAGGTTCCCGGACTTCGGGCGCGGCACCGCCTACATACGTCACCACCACGAACGCTGGGACGGCGGCGGCTATCCGCTCGGGCTCGCGGAGGAGCAGATACCACTCGGAGCGCGCATCATCGCCGTCGCCGACACGTTCGACGCCTTGACCTCCAGCCGGGTGTATCGCCCCGCGCTAGCAGAGGATGTCGCCCGCGCGGAGATGGCGCGCGTGGCCGGCACGCAGCTCGATCCCGAAGCCGTGGAGGCGTTCTTCGCCTACAAAGGCTGGACCTTCAAGAGGGTAGAGGCTGCGGAATCCCGCCCGGTTTCCGCCACCGCCAGCACCACCGCGGCCTGATCACCGATGGCCGCGAAGCCCTTGCAGCCAGTTTCGAAAGCGCCCGCAGCGACTGGCATCAGCAAGGCACTGCGCGAGGTCGTGGTTGGCCACGACCTCGCCGGTGTCATCACTCGAGCACTGCTTGTGGCCGCCATCGTGCCCGTCGCCGTTACCGCGGTCGCAGCGGGGTTCAATGGGAGCCAGGCTGGGCTCACCCTGCTACTGGCCGTGGTGGTGGGCGCGACCTTCGCCCGGGTAGTGACCAACGCCGCCGTTCGCCGGGTCCAGACTGCCGTCTCCGCCAGCCTTGTCATCGCCGAGACCGGCGAGACCGTTCGTGTTCCCTCATCGTGGCTGGCAGAGGCCAACGGCATCGCTTCTGCGGTCAACGGTATCGTTGCGAGGTTCGGCGAGACCACGCGCCGGCTTCAGCACCAGGCGCTGCATGACTCGCTCACCAGCCTCCCAAACCGCGAACTCTTCATGAACCAGCTCACCCGCGCGCTCCGCAACCCGCGCCACAACGCCGGGCCGCTGGCAGTGATGTTCCTCGATGTGGACGACTTCAAGTCGCTGAACGACACCATGGGCCACGGCGCCGGCGACGCGTTCCTCGTCGCCTTCAGCCAGCGCCTCCGCAGCGCCGGACAGGGACGCCACACAGTCGCACGGCTTGGCGGCGACGAATTCGCCATCATCGTCGATGGCGGTGCGGCCGAGACAGAAGCTCGCACGATCGCCGATCGCATCGAACAGTTGCTGCGGCGCCCGTTCAGCGTCAGCGACCGGCAAGTGCTTGTCACCACCAGCATCGGAATCGCCGTCACCGAAACGAGGGGAGTCTCAGCGACCGAGCTTCTGCGCGTCGCCGATGTGGGCCTCTACCAGGCGAAGGCGCGCGGCAAGGCCCGCTACGCCGTCCTGCGCGCGGACCCGCCCGGTCTGAGTTGCCGGAAGGCGGGCTGAGGCCGCCCCATCAGCAGCCTTCACAGTCCGCGTTCCAACCACCCGGCGGCAGTCACAGCCGCCATCGCCGCGCACCCCGCCAGGAACAGGATCGCCCTGGCCCGGCTCGTGGAGGCCGGGCGAGATGGGGGTGCGGGTTCGGTGTCGCCATCCTCTGGAACGGTCTGTTGCATCGAGCGCCAGCGGGCCACAATGCGCTCGGCGTCGAGCGGG
>CAYYYI010000098.1:0-5679 GCA_964475735.1 uncultured Anaerolineaceae bacterium | reverse complement strand
TGAGCGAATCGATCCTCGCTCGCACGGCGGTCTCAGTGTCCAGCGCCATCACTCGCTCCAGTGCGCGTTCCACCTCGCCGCGCAGACGCAGAGCCGTCGGCAGGAACGAGATGCGCTCCCGTTCGAGCACACCGCGCGCCCACCAGAGCTCGTCGTAGGGCGCGTCGGTCCCACGTAGCGGCGCCCCCTCGCCTGGAAGATTCGAAAACCGCCCTTCCGCCTGCGCCTGGCGAATGAGCGATTCCGTCCATGACTCCCACGAGACCCCTACCGGCTTCTGTTCGCCCACTAAGCCCCTTCTCCCGGCCGCTTTGCGGCGCCACAGCGATCGTCGCACACACTACAATGTCCCCGCCATGCCCAGAGCAATCGATGTCCACATCCATCCGCCTCGCGGCGTCCCCTCTTCCCAGGCTGAACAGATCATGTCCAGCTACTTCAAGTCCGGCCCCCGCCCCGTGGACCCATCGGAGATGGCGGACTACTACGCCGAGCGCGATATCTTCGGCGTGCTGGTCGATATCGACGACTCCTCACAGACGGGCCGCCCCTTCACTGGCAATGACTACATCGCCAGTCTCGTTCAGCGCTGGCCGAAGCAGTTCCTCGGCTTCGCGAGCGTAGACCCTCACCAGGGCAAGCTGGCCGTCCGCGAGCTGGAGCGAGCGGTGAATGACCTGGGCCTGCGCGGCCTTAAGCTCCACGCCTCTATGCAACGCTTCTTCCCGAATGACCGCGAAATCTACCCGCTCTGGGAGAAGGCCGCGGAGCTCGGGATCCCGGTCATGTTCCACACCGGCATGACCGGTGTGGGCGCACGCACGCCAGGCGGCAGCGGCATCAAATTCGAATACTGCCGCCCCATTCCTTACATCGACGACCTTGCCGCCGATTTCCCCACCTTGCAGATCATAATGGCCCACCCTGCGTTTCCATGGGTCACAGAGCAGCTCGCCATCCTCAACCACAAGCAGAACGTCTGGATCGATCTCTCCGGCTGGTCGCCCCTCTATTTCGACCCGCTCCTCATCCAGTACGCCAACTTCCTCATCAGCGACAAGGTTCTCTTCGGAAGCGACTACCCGGTCATTCAGCCCGACCGCTGGCTGCGCGACTGGGACGAGGTTGGTTTCCGCAACGAGGTGCGCCGCCGCATTCTTTTCGACAACGCGAACCGGCTCCTCGGACTCAACCTGGAGTACACGGGCGACCTCTAGTTGTAGTCTCCGCCCGCGCTCAGAGTCCGCGCCATCACGTGGAGGTCGGCCGGGGGGAGTTCGATTGTCCATGTTCTCCGTTCGGCAAGGCCCATGACTTCGTAGGGGCGCGCGGCAAGCTCCACTTCGAGCGCCGGGCCGGGGCCAGTGGGGGCCAGGCGGAGAGTGTGCGTCGCGCCATAGGCGAGGTCCTCCACTATGGCGGCATCGAAGAGGTTGACCGCTCCGGTGTCTCGCGGCTCCCCGCGATGGATGACCACTCGCTCGGCGCGGATGCAGACATCCACGTCCTGCCCGTGCTTCCATGTCGTCTGTGCCAACGGGGCCGCACAACGGAGCGCCAGCCCATCTACCTCGACCACAGGAGCGGCGCCTTCGAACCCCACGATCGTGCCCGCGAAGATGTTTGCCACCCCCGTGAGCTCGGCGACGCGGCGAGAGGCCGGCCGCCGGAACACCGACTCCCGTTCGTCGCACTGGAGCACCTGTCCGCCATCGAAGACGGCAAGGCGGTTTGCGAGCAGGTGCGCCTCGCGCAGGTCGTGGGTTACGAAGACTACGGTCAGGCCCATCTCCCCCGGCAATCGCAGGAGCTCGCGCCTGAAGTCCGCCCTGAGCGACTCATCCAGGGCGCTGAATGGCTCGTCGAGCAAGAGCAGGCGGGCGTCGCGCGCGCGCGCCCGCGCCAGCGCCACGCGCTGCTGCTGGCCACCGCTGAGGGACTGCACCGGCCGCCGCTCGAAGCCGCGCAACCCGAGCCTTGTCAGCAGGGCGCCAACGCTGGCTTGCCTGTCTCGTCGCGGTCCCCTCATTCCGAAGGCCACATTCGCCCCCACGTCGAGGTGCGGGAAGAGCGCCAGCGACTGGGGCACGTATCCCACGTTCCTCTCTCCCGGGAGGAGATCCACCCCGGCGCCGGCATCGAAGAGCGTCTTCCCGTCCATGCGGATGATGCCTTGCTGCGGGCGGACGAGCCCCGCGATCGCCCGCAGCGTGACGGTCTTGCCCGCTCCCGACGCGCCGAAGAGCACGGTCACGCCCCCATCCGAGGTGAAGCGTGGCTCCACCACCGCGCTGCCGCCGGGCGCCACGCGTACGTCGCATTCCAGCATTAGCGCGCCCGCCTGAGGACCATGGTGAGGAGCGCGAGGACCACAAGCCCTGCCACCAGGAAGATGAACGCCAGCGCGTTCGCCAGCCCCGAATTGCCCGCCTGCGTGGCGTCGTAAATGGCCGTGGGCACGGTCTGTGTGCTGCCGGGGATGTTCCCTGCCACGATCACGGTGGCGCCGAACTCGCCGACTGCCCGCGCGAAGCCGATCAGCGTTGCGGCCACGAGCGACGGCCACGCCAGCGGCACGGCCACCCGCAGGAACAGCTCGACACGGCCCTTGCCGAGCGTCCGTCCCACGTCCAGCAGGTCCGGGTCGACCTGTTCGAACCCCGCCTGGGCGGTGCGAACGAACAGTGGCAGCGCGACCACCGCGGCGGCCAACGAGGCGCCCTGCCACGTGAAAACGAGGCTGATCCCCAGATCGTCGATGAGGAACCGGCCGAACGCGCTTTCACGCCCCAGCCCGTAGAGCAGGTAATACCCAATCGCCGTCGGCGGCAGCAGCAGCGGCAGCAGCACCAGGGTCGAAATCGCGCCACCAACCACCGGGCGCGCCCGCACGATCCACCACGCCAGCGGCACTCCCGCGGCCGCGCAGAGGATGGTGGCCGTCACCCCAACCTGCAGTGAAAGCCGGAAAGCCGTCGCGTCGATGTCGCTGAAGTTCATGGCAGGTCCACCGGTTCGAAGCCGTATTCGCGCAGCGCGGCCTGTCCGTCGACGCTGATCAGGAAGTCCAGGATGGCCCCCGCCTCCTCTTCGTGGCCGCCCCGGACCACTCCGCCGGCCTGCACGATCGGACGGTGGAGCGAAGCGTCGACCAGCTTGTACGGCCGGGCGCCCCCGATGACGAGCGCGAGCGCCACCAGACCCGCGTCGGCGTTGCCGCCCTCCACGTAGTCGAGGGCCTGGCGCACGTTCTCGGCAAGAACGAGCCGCCCTGCGACTGCCGGTTCGAGACCCGCCGCAGCCAGGGCGTCCTGCGCCGCCCGGCCGTAGGGGGCGTGGTCCGGGTTTGCGATGGCGATTCGCCTGACGTCCGTCCGTGTGAGGTCCTCGGGGCCGTCCATGGGGGCGAGTCCCTCGCGCCACGTGAGGGCGAGCCGTCCATGGGCGTACCCGGCGCTCCGTGTCACGCGCCCGGCGCGCTCAAGTTCGCCCACATAGGCCTGGTCTGCGGACAGGAAGAGGTCGTACTTCGCTCCCGCCAGTACCTGCTGCTTTAGTTGCCCCGAAGAACCAAAGACGAAGGTGATGTGGCTCCCGGAGGCGGACTCCAACCGGGGCTTCAGCCCGGCAAGCGCGTCTCGCAGGTCCGATGCCGCTGCCACGGTGATGGCCGGGCGCCCATCGCCATCCCCCCCGCAGCCTGTCAGCAACACAGCGGCGGAGATAGCGGTCGCGAAGAGTGCGCCCAGGCGCTTCAACCCGTGGCCTCCGTTCGGGCCGCATCAAGCTCTGCGGCGTAGTCTCGGAGCCATGCCAGAGTCGCCTCTGCCGCCGAGGCCTTCGAACCGAGCACGAGCCTTTCGAACCCCGCTTCGGCGCCCGGCAGGCGAGACCAGACTCGTTCGAGATACGCCTCGCAGCTCGCTATCTGCCCCCGTAGCAACCCGGGCTCTGCGGCGGGATCGATCTGGTGCAGGAAGTAGAGCTTCAGCATGAAGTCGAGCCGCACCTCGCGCAGCCGTGCTACAGGCCGTCTCAGCCAAACGTCGACGAGCGCCTCGCCCTGCTCTGTGAGGTGAAAGACCCGCCGGGGCGGGTTCAGGCCGACTCGCGCCTCCTCACCTGCGATGAGCCCGCGCCGCTCAACGTTCTTCAGGTAGGCGTAAAGCAGGCTCTGCTCAACGCGCGTGACGTCGGGGAGGCCGTCACGTTCGAGGAAGCGGGCCATCTCGTAGCCGTGCTTGGGCCCCAGCCGCAGCATGGCCAGGATGGCGTATTCGCCCGGGAGGAGTTCGCGCGTTGCCACTCCTCGGAGTATACAGCGGCAGACTACTCAACCGATGACTACGATCATATCGTCACAGCGTCATCGGTTCGTGGCGCGTGAACTCGTAGAGCATGGCCGGGCGGAAAGGGCCCTGGCGGACCGTTTGGCCGGTCTCGCGCACCAACCCGAGTCCGACCACCCGCTTGCGGAAGTTCCGCTTGTCGAGTTCCTCACCCAGGATGGCCTCGTACACCTTCTGCATCTGAGTGAGCGTGAACCGCGGCGGGAGCAGGCTGTACCCGGCGTTCGTGTATTCGAGCTTGTTGCGAAGCCGCACCTCGGCGTAACGGATAATGCGCTCGTTCTCGAAGGCCAGCCCATCGAGCCCCCGGACCGGCTGCCAGGCCGGGCGCCACTCGAGGTCGGCCCGCAGCCTTGTCCGCGCGAAGTCCACGAGCGCGAAGTAGGTGACGATCGCGTCGGCGCGGCCTTCGACCAGCCCGTCGAACGTGTAGAGCTGCTCCAGGAAGACGTCGGAAACGCCTGTCTCGTCCGCGAGCTTGCGCGTCGCTGCCCCGTCCAGGGTCTCCCCGGGCAGCAGCAGGCCGCCGGGGAGCGCCCATTGCCGCGCATAGGGCTCCGCAGCGCGTTCGATTAGGAGCACCGAGAGTTGCTCCTGCACCACGGTGAAAATGACAAGGACAACAGCGACTGGCACGGCCAGAGTGTATCTCCTCGCCGGGAAACGCTCAGACGCGCGGGGCCACCTCTCGCATGAAGGCCCGGAGCGAAGCCAGCAGTTCGCCGAGGGATCGCCACGGCAAGGAGAGCATCAATTCGTCGACCCCGGCCTCGGCGTAGGCGCGGATGTCGGCGGCCTGCTCAGCGGGCGAGCCCGTGAGCGGTGGGCGCGCGCCGCCCGGGCGGGCCCTCCCGGCCGGCATGTGGCGGAGCACGATTGGCCCCGCCTGCCGGCCGAACTTCTCGCAGGCCGCGCGATAGTGGCCCGCGTGCTCGGCCAGCTGGTCCGGCGCCAGGTGGAGAGGATGCCACCCATCGCCCAGCTCGGCGGCCCGCCGGATGCTGGCGGGGCCGTTTCCACCCACGAGGATCGGGATGGCCCCGCGTCGTGATGCCGCTGCCTTGGGGAACATCCGCATGTTCTCGTAGGACTTCCAGCGCCCCTGGAAGGTCGAAGTCTCGTTCTCCCACAGGTTACGAAAGACGCGGATCGCTTCGTCCGTGCGTGGGCCGCGCTCCTCGAAGGGGACGCCCATGGCGGCGAACTCCTCGGGCATCCAGCCCGCCCCCACGCCCGCAGTTAGCCGCCCATTGCTGATGAAGTCGACCGTGCTCAGGAACTTGGCCGAGAACACCGGGTCGCGATAGGGGAGGATGAGCACGCTGGTGCC
>CAYYYI010000097.1:7703-10575 GCA_964475735.1 uncultured Anaerolineaceae bacterium | reverse complement strand
CCAATTCGCCCTTGTCGGACACGGCGGGGTCGGTGTTGTAGCCGCCCGAGGCGACTTCCGGGAATCGCTGCCAGAGCGAGCCCTCCGTGCCCGCCCTTGCCACATCGGCCGGCACTAACAGGGCAGCGAGCAAGTCATTTGCCTGGAGGCCGGCCTTCGCTGGCGTGGCTGTCTCTTCGGCGGCCGGAGTCGCGGTCTTCTTCTTGACCGTCGGCTCCTCCTGCTCGTTGTTGTCGCTGCTGTCACTCGCGTCGTCGTCGCCGCCGCAGGCGGTGAAGGCGAAGAGGGCAAGGAGGAGTGTGACCGCGAGGAGCGGCCGCAGGATTTTCATGGGGGCAGGACTCCTGGAAGTGGGGTTTGGGCAGCGGCGCCCGGGCAACGATAGCGGACGCCGCGCAACGGACCAGTCAGGTCCTGTCGCGAATGCCAGGATCTCACGCAAAGTATGGCTGCCTGCGCAATCGAAGCTGCCCGGGTGACACCCAATCCACGCACGATTGAGGTACTCGCTCGTACGTGTAACCCTTGCTATTCTCCGAACCACTTCGGCGCGTCGCGCAGGGCGGCCGCCGTCTTTGTGTGCCCTGCGCCAAGCGTCCCGGCAGAACCGGTCATCGGAGGGGAGGCCCATGCAACTGGCCCTGATCATGATCCCAGCGGCGAGTGCCGCGGCGGTGCTCTTCGCCATCTGGCTTGCCTACGACGTGCTGCGGAGGGACCGCGGCACCGAGGCGATGCAGGAGGTGGCAGGCACCATTCTCGAAGGCGCCAACGCCTTCCTCAGCCGCCAGTACCGCACGATCGGCATGCTTGCCGTGGTCACAGCGGTGGTGGTCGGAGTCGTAGTCGGCGTCTTCAAGGAGTCGACCGAAGCGGGTGTCCTCACGGGCATCGCCTTCACGGTCGGCGCTCTGGCATCGGGCATTTCGGGCTACATCGGCATGTCGATTGCTGTGCGAGCGAACGGCCGCACGGCCGCGGCCGCTCAGAACAGCCTGGCCGACGCCATCAATACGTCGCTTCGCGGCGGCGCGGTCTCGGGCTTCCTGGTGGTGGCGCTCAGCCTGATCGGCGTTTCGAGCATCTTCGCCATTTACAGCCGCGTGCTCGGCCACCCGATCGACGAAGCGCCCTTCCTCATCGTCGGCTTCGGCTTCGGCGCGAGCTTCGTGGCCCTCTTCGCCCAGCTTGGCGGTGGTATCTACACCAAGGCCGCCGACGTGGGCGCCGACCTCGTCGGCAAGGTCGAGGCGGGCATTCCAGAGGACGACCCCCGCAACGCTGCCGTTATCGCCGACCTGGTGGGCGACAACGTGGGCGACTGCGCCGGCCGCGGCGCGGACCTCTTCGAGTCGATGAGCGCTGAGAACATCGGCGCCATGATTCTCGGCGTCGCCATCTACACCGCGACTGGCCGGGAGGAGTGGATTCTCTTCCCGCTGGTGCTCCGCTCGTTTGGCGTCTTCGCCACCATCGTTGGCATGCTCACCGTCCCGTTCTGGGCGAAGCGCATCAAGGACCCGATGGGCGCGCTCAACGGCGGCTACTGGGTGATTACCGCTCTCAGCGTCGGTGGCCTGGCCCTCACCACGAAGCTCATGCTGGACGACGTCTGGTACTGGTTCTTCTTCTGCGGCCTGGTGGGTATCGCCACCGGCATAGCGTTCGTCTACATCACGCAGTACTACACAGCGGGCGCCTGGCGCCCGGTGCAGGAGATCGCGCAGGCGAGCAAGACCGGCTCGGCTACGAACATCATCATCGGCACAGCCGTCGGCTTCGAGACGACGGCGGTCACGGCCATAACCGTGGGCATCGCGCTCGTCGGTTCCTTCGCCCTTGGCGAGCAGGCCGAGCTGACGAACGTAAGCACCATCTCGACGGGCGTGTTCGGCACCGCCGTGGCGACGATGGGCATGCTCATGTCGGCCGCCTACGTCCTCGCGATGGACACCTTCGGCCCCATCACGGACAACGCGGGCGGCATCACCGAGATGGTGGAGGGGACGAAGCCCGAAGCCCGCGAGATTACCGACGCCCTGGATACCGTGGGCAACACCACGAAGGCTCTCACCAAGGGCTACGCCGTGGGTTCGGCGGCGCTCGCCGCGTTCCTCCTTTTCACCGCGTACCTCGACGAGGTTCGCCTGGAGTTCGGCAAGATCGCCAACGGCGACCCCGAGCGGTACGTAACGCTCTCCCAGGACCTGGATCTGCTTCCCCCGGGCGAGGCCTACAAGGCTGCAGCGGCGGAATCGGTGGAGAGCTACACCAGGGAGCTCGAAGCCACCGGGCTGGATGAGCGGGACGTCGAAACGCTTATCACTGCAGGCGAAGAGGAAACCGCCGCCATCCTGGGCAAGTTGATCGCCGATGGCGACGTTACGGAAGCCGATGTGGCCGGCATCGAGGGCAGTCCGCTGCCCCTGCCCCGGATCATGCCCATCAACCTGGGCAAGGTCGACGTGTTCGTGGGCGCCCTGCTGGGCGTGATGCTGGTGTTCCTCTTCAGCTCTTTGGCCATCCGCGCCGTGGGCAAGGCCGCCGGCGGCATCATCGAAGAGGTCAGGCGGCAGTTCCGCGAGAACCCTGGAATCATGACGGGCGAAGTCCGGCCGGACTATACCCGTGCGGTGGACATCACCACAAGGTCGGCCCTGCGCGAAATGGTGGCGCCGGGCATCCTGGCCGTTGGGCTTCCCATTCTTGTGGGCGTCATCTTCCGCTACGCCTTTGGCGGCAACGGCAACGAAGGCTGGGAATCGGTGGCGGGCATGCTGATGGTGGGCACCATCGGCGGCGTGCTCGTGGCCACCTACCTGAACAACGCCGGCGGCGCCTGGGACAACGCCAAGAAGTTCATCGAATCCGG
>CAYYYI010000097.1:0-7603 GCA_964475735.1 uncultured Anaerolineaceae bacterium | reverse complement strand
ACTGACCTCTACCGGCGCGAGGCCATGGGCGCCTTCGCCCACGAGATCCGCACCCCGCTGACATCAATCCGGATGGTGATCGAACTCGCGAAGAGGCTTGGCGCGGGCGACACATCGATCCTCGACGCCGAGCTTTCGTCCATGCTCAACGCCTCCATCGATGACCTCCAGCGCCTTGCCGACGACCTGCAGGAGATATCGCGCCTGGAGCGCGGCAAGGTTGTCCTGTCTGCCGGGCCATGCGAACTCGGCGCCGCTGTCGCAGCCGCCCGCGAGCTGGTTGGGCCGGGGGTGCAGCTTGTTGGGCCCAATCCTCCAGCGGTCCAGGGTGCGTGGGATGCAGGCCACCTGGTCCGCGCGCTCGCGGGTTTCATCCAGGCGGCCAACCGGATCGGCGCCGGCAGCGGAGCTGTGGACTTGGACTTCGAGAAACATGACAACTCGATTAGATTGCGGTTTGCGAGCGGAAACCTGGTGGGCCCGGAGAAGCCGGTGGCGGCGGATGCGGGTTTCGCGTTCTTCCGGGCGCGGCAGTTCGTAATGGCGATGGGCGGCGAGGTGTCGCTGCGCCGCTTCGATCGCGCCGTGGAGATCGGTGTTGGACTCCCGCTCAAAGCCAAAGGGGAGTACACTCCATAAATCATGCCGGCTATGCGCATCCTCCTGGCCGAGGACGAGCTGACCATTTCAAAGCTCATCCAGAAAGTTCTCGCCGCAGCCGGGCACGACGTTGTCGGCGTCACGAGCGCGGCCGAAGCGATCGAGCGCCTGGCCACCAACGGCTGGGACCTTCTGCTCCTCGACCTGAACCTTGACGATGGCGACGGGTTGCCCGTCATCGATGCCGTCGCGCGTCTCACCAAGCACCCGCCGGTGGTCGTCATGACGGGAGAGAGCGGCTTTGAGGAGGACCCGCGAGCCGGTCGCGTTTCAGGGGTGTTGCACAAGCCGTTCGACCTGGACGAGCTCGAACAGGTGGTGGAGCGCTACCGCGCCTCGGCCTGAGGGGCCGGATCGCCGCGTCCCGGGTCCCACTCCGTTCCAACCGGGAGCTGGGTGTCCTCGCTGCGCCAGAGATACCAGCAGGCAACGGTCGCCCACGGCCGCCAGGGCTCGCCGATGGTCCTGACCTGTGCCGGTTTGGGCATCGCCTCCAGCCCGTAGTTCCGCATGATGGCCCGGTTGATGCCGATGTCGTTCACGGGCAGCACGTCCGGGCGCCCGAGATGGAAGATAAGGTACATTTCGGCGGTCCAGCGTCCGATGCCCCGGACGCCCGTGAGGTGGGCGATGATCTCCTCATCGTCCCAGGCGTGAAAGTGTTCGACGCTCAACTCGCCAGAGGCGAAGTGCGCCGCCAGGTCCCGCAGCGAGGCGACCTTCTGGCGCGATAGGCCAACCGAGCGCATCTCTTCGTCGCCAAGGGCGAGCACGGCCTCGGGCGGGGGAAACTCATCGGCGAGGGGGTTCCAATCCGGGCTCGTGCGGCGCACGGCGGGGTCGAAGCCGTCACCGCGTCCGAACAGGCCCAGGAACCGCCGATAGATCGTTCCCGCCGCCCGGCCGCTCAATTGCTGGTAAACAATCGCCCGGCTGAGCGAGCGGAAAGGGTCCTCGCCATCGGGCCGCAGGGCGAACGGCCCCACCCGGGCGATGATCTTCGCCATCGTGGGATCGGTCTCCCGCAGGTGGGCCAGGGCGCTACCGGAGTCAATTGCGGCACGCATTCCTATCTCACGTTAGGCGGTCCTGCGCGTGGCAGCCACCCCAGGCATCCCGCGCGGAATTCACATTGGGGGATACATGCCATACAGCGCGTTCGGAAAGAGCCGACCACTACCGTAGTGGGGCGGAAAAAGATGGGGGAAAACCTGTTGGCGATGCTGCGCCCGCGGCACTGGATTGAGCCCGCGTTCGGGGCCGGGCCGGTCAACCCGTTCCCGGCGGACATCATCCTCCGGTTTGGACTGGTGGCCTTCTTCTCCGCCTACATGCTCTCGGGCGCAAGCCGCGACCCGCAGCTTTCGACCGCGGTCGCGAGCGTGATCCTCGTCCACGCACTCGGAGCAACCCTCGCTTTTCGCCGCACACGGCATGACGACAGCCGGTTGCTGACGACCTGGGCGGCGCTCATCTGCATCGACATCTTCGTGGTCACCCTGGCCGCCTTCGCCGACGGCAACGGCCAATCGCCAATCCATCTGCTGGTATTCGCCTCGCTGTTCACGGCCTCAGCGATGTTCGAAATGCGGTTTGTCCTGGCTATGGCGATACTGGCGGCCGCTGGCGTTGTGATCGTCGACGCCGCGAAGAACGTGGGCCACCCGATTGAGTTCCACGCGATTTTCACCGCGGCGATGGTGCTCTTCGTCGCCGGGTTCGCAGGCAATCGTTCTCGCTCGGAGTCCGCGCTGCGCCAACAGCTGACAGAGTCCGAGTCGCGCGAGCGGGAGCAGTCGGCTGCTCTGCGGAGCGCACTGGAGGCGGCCCGCGTCAGCGAGTCTCGCTTCCAGGCCATCTCCGACCACGCGCCCGCCATCCTCGTGCTCTTCGACAGGGCAGGCAACCCCATGTATGCAAGCCGCAGCCTGGCAACGTTCCTCGGGCTCGAAGTGTCCGCCCTCTCCGATGAGGTGTCCAAGTCCACTCGTCTTTCGGAGGCTGACCGGAAAGCCATACGCGCGGCTATCAATGGCACGCTGCGGGGGGCATCGAACAACGTCGAATTCTCAGTTCGCGACGGCAATGGAGACATGAGACGCATGTCCAGCACCTTCTTTCCAATCGACGGCGGTGGCGGGGTCATCGCTCTCGATGTCACGACCGAACGGGCACTGGCGGCCCAGGTGGCGCGCGCGCAGCAAATGGAGACGCTGGGAACGCTGGCGGGCGGCATCGCCCACGACTTCAACAACCTGCTGACGGCCATCCTCGGGAACCTCTTCATGATCGAACAGCACCTCGGGGCCGGCAGCCCGCTCGCGCCGATGGTCGGCGATGCGCAGCTGGCCGGTCAGCGTGGCGCCGAGCTGGTGCGCCAGCTGCTCAACTACAGCCGCCCGAACCTGGAGGCGCTCGAACCTGTTGAAGTCGAGCGGCTGGTACACGAAACAGCCCGCATGGGCCAGCGGGGCATCACACCCTCAGTCACGCTGGTTGTGGAACCGTGCGCGGCGGGCGCAAGAGTGCGCGGCAACTTCGGTGCACTCCAGCAGGTGATGCTGAACCTGATAATCAACGCCCGCGACGCCATGCCGGGGGGTGGAACACTCACCATCTCAACGGGCATCGTGGAGATCGACGCGGAGTACGTGCGCGGACACCTCGATGCCCGCGCGGGAACCTTCCGTGTCATCGCCGTATCGGACACCGGCACCGGGATGTCTCCAGGGACCGTCGCCCGGATCTTCGACCCGTTCTTCACGACCAAGGAAGTCGGTAAGGGCACAGGCCTCGGCCTGGCCACCGCGCAGAGCATCCTCACGGCGCACGGCGGCTGGCTGGACGTTGAGTCCACCGAAGGCGTGGGCAGCACCTTCCGCATCCTCCTGCCCGCACTCCTTCCAGAGGCTGCGCCGGGTGGGCCGGGGCAAGACGAGGCCTGAGCGGCAGGGACTGGTTCGCCAGGCGGCTACGCAGGCCTCTCGCCGCCCAACACGGCCAGCGCACGGCTCCTCCCCCCGCGCGGGATTGAGACTGTCAGCCGGTCCCCCGGCAAGAGCACCGTCTCACCATCGGGGACCATGATGATGGCATCGCGGGTGACAGCGACGATCCGCACGCTGGGCGGCAGCCGCAGCTCGCGCAGCGGAGCGCCGGCGAGCCACGAGCCCTCGGAGAGGGTGAACTCGAGGGCGTGGAGCGACTCGGAAAGCGCCTCCATCGGGCGCACCTGCTGGCTCCTGGCAGCCTGGCGGTAGGACCGCACCAGCGACCGCGCATCAATGGCGCCGATTACCTCGCCCGAGGCGTCGTCGGTCACGAGCAGCCAGCTCCGCTCGTGGGCTGCGAGCTGGTCGAGCGCCTCGTCGAGGGGCGTCTCGGAGGAGACGGTGGCGACGATGGAGTCCGCCGCTTCGCCCGCCAACGCATCGCCATCGCTGCTCCGCAGGGACTCGAGGCTGACTTCGCCAAGAGGCCGCCCGGAGGCATCCTCAACCACGCCGTGGCGAGCCCCGGACGCTTCGAGCACTTCGATGGCGGCTGCGACGCGCGTATCGGCCCTGATGTGAATTGCCGGCCGCATGGCGCGCCCGGCAGGGAGGGCTTCGAGCAAGGGGAAAGCGAAGCGGTGCCGGTGCGCGGGAGAGTCGGCCCGTGTGGGGACCTGGCTTTCGTAGATGCTCGTTTCGCCAACTACGAGAGTGGCAACAGCCACGGCCACCATGGCGGGCGCCAGCAGCGAGAGGTTGCCGGTCATCTCGCCGACCATGATGAGCATGGCGATGGGGGCGTGGGCGATGCTGCCGAAGACCGCGATCATGCAGACGATGACGACCGGTCCTGGCTGCTCGGGGAAGCCGGGAAGGTCGCTGCCCAGCTTCCAGGCGGCGGCTCCCGTAACGCCGCCGATCACCATCCCGGGCCCGAAGATGCCGCCCGAGCCACCGGAGCCCACCGTGAGCGAGGTTGTCGCAATGCGCGCGAAGGGCAGGAGAAGCAGCAGGTAGGGCGAGAACGAGCGGAGGTCGTCTTCAATCATCAGCTTCTGCACGGTTCCATAGCCCACGTGGATGCTTTCGGGCATGGCAATACCGATGCAGCCGGCCAGCGCTCCGCCGATCGCCGGCGTAAGCCACCGCGGGAGCCGCATAGCCTGGAAGGCGCGAATCGCGCCATAGAACCCCCGGGCGTAGAGGAGGCCGATACCCCCGCAGAGCACGCCGAGGATGGCGTAGTAGATGAGCTCCACCGGGTGTGAGAACGAGAAAGTAGCCCCGCCCCCGAAGATGGGGTCCCACCCTGCCCACGCGCCGTAAACAGAGAAGCCCACGATGGAGGAGATAAGGGAAAGGAGGATGACTTCGGACTCGAAGTCATGCTTGTAGAAGACTTCGGCGGCCATCATGGCGCCGCCAAGGGGAGCGCGGAAGATGGCGCCGATGCCACCGGCCATACCGGCCGCAAGGGCGCGCCTGCGCTCAACCGCGCCGAGCTTCATGCGATCGGCGATGAACGACCCGAAACTGCCGCCCATCTGCGCGGTCGGGCCTTCGCGGCCAGCGGCGCCGCCCGACCCGATGGTGATGGCCGATGCCACCAGCTTCACGGGCGCCACGCGCAGGCGGACGCGGCCGCCCTGGCGGTGGAACGCCTGGATGGCGGCATCAGTGCCGTGTCCCTCAGCCTCGGGCGCAAACAGCCAGACAATCAGCCCGGCCGCAAGGCCGCCGCCCGCCAGCACGAGCGGCAGCAGCCAGGCGCGCGACGGGCCGGAGGACTCGATGCTTCCTTCGCCAAGTGGCTGCGGAGGGTGGTAGCCGGTGATGGCGCCCAGGAGATGCTCGGTGGCGAAATCAATCGACCAGGCGAAGGCGATAGCACCCGCCCCGGCCACGACACCGATGATCGCTCCGAGCCAGACCGAGCGTACAACCTGTTGCGTCGTGATGAGCCCGGCACGGTTGCGGGCCTCGCGTCGCCAGTTCTTCACTCCTAAAGATGCTACCGGCGTGAGCGCTGGCGCGCATCCCGGGCGCGAAAGCCCCAAACGGTGGCCATTGCTACTATGGAGAAGGCCGCCGCGGAGAGGTGCTGGAGTGGCCGATCAGGCACGCCTGGAAAGCGTGTAGGGGCGCAAGTCCCTCGTGGGTTCGAATCCCACCCTCTCCGCCAGGAATGATTGCGGCGAGTCGCTTCGAAGCATTCGTATGGGTGTACCATGGCCCGCATGACTGACGAGAACGTGGCCCGGTTGAACGAGCTCCTCCTCGCCGAGCGGGCGGGCGTCGAGGTTGGCGCAGCCCTGAAGAAGAACGTGCCAAAGGGGTTCTTCCGCAACCACCTGGCCAAGATCGAGGCCGACGAGGCCGTGAGCTGCGCCGTGCTCGAACGCGGTGTCCGCTCGCTTGGCGGCGACCCCGCTCTCGGTCAGAACGACTTCGCCGGCAAGGTCATGGCGCTCTCCACCCTCGCCGAAAGGCTCGACCTGCTCGCCCGCGGCCAGGCGTGGGTCGTGAAGCGCATCGACGTCCTCCTGGCCGAATCGTTGGCGGACGAAACCCTGGCCGAGCTCCGCGAAATGCGGAAGGAGCACGTCGAAAACATCGACTGGTGCAACGAGCAGGTGGCGGAGCTGCGCGCGGAGGGGTGACCCCCGGCCCTACTTCGGATCGTCGCCCACGCCGGCGGCGGTGGCCAGCAGGGCCTTCATCCGCGGCTCCTTGCGCACGGCCCGGACCACGCTGAAGGCGAACATTGCCAGCCCCAGCCAGGCGAGCGCCCCGGCTGTCGCCGCCAGGTGCATGCGCGGCTCGTGGTCCATGTGGCCGTAGGCCAGGCCCGCGACCACTCGCAGCACGACCGCGGACGCCAGCAACCACCAGGCGAGGCGGTCCTCGATGCCCGCCGGGCGCGCTTCGGCCCTTTCGAGCGCGAAGACCGGGGAGACCAGTTGCGCCATGCCGATGATGAGCATCGTGATCATCCCCAGTCCGAGGGCGTGGCGAGCGGCGTCGCGGGCGGCGAAGGATTCGAATTCGCCTGAGACCAGGCTGTTCGCGCCCGCCCACGCGAGGAGCGTCCCCGCCAGCAAAGCCGAGATGTTCGCCGCCAGCACGTAGCGGGAGGCCGCCCGGGCGCGCGGCCGCAACCGTTTCGCTTCGCCCCAGACCGAGCCTGCGACCGGCGCGAGCCACACCAGCCCGATCCCGGCCAGGGCCAGCCCGCCGCCCAGCAGCCGTTCCTGGGCGGCGTCATCGAACGGGAGGCGCGAGGCCAGGGTGAGAGCGGCCCCGAGGTTCAGCAGCGCCCCCGGAACGGCGAGCTTCCGCGGCGACGGCAGCTTTCGCCCGAAGAAGACGGGCACACTCCGGCTCTGCACCGAGAAGATGAAGTTCGCCACCGCGCCGAGCATCACCGCCCACGTCATGGCGTCGTCGAGCCGCACGGGGACGAAGATGTCGTTGCCTGCCCCTTCGAACGCGGCCAGCGCGAGCAACGCCGCCCAGGCGAGCCACCATGCCGACCCTGCCCACGCAAAGTACCGCCACGGTTCGGGCCTCTTGCGCCCGCGCGCGAGGGTGTAGCCAACGGTGATACCCACGGCAATCGCCCCTGCCGCGCCGGACATCCCGGCGGCGAAGAAGAGAGCGTCAGCGGCGCCGCTGGAGGGGAGCGATTGGGCCACGGCCCGCCCGGCGGCGGCGGCAAACAGCAGTACGAACACAGGCACGGTGACGTTTCGCCGGATGGGCTGACGGCCAGCGAAGCGCGGCATGAGCCGGAGCGCCATCCCGGCCACGAAGAGCCCGGCCCAGCCCTGGAGCTGCGCCCAGCCGTGCGCCTGCGTCATCTGGGGGAGGCGTTCTTCGCCCCAGCCGAAGGCGCCCGAAGAGGAGAGCGAAACCACCACCGCCAGCAGGAAGCCCCCGGCGAGCGCCAT
>CAYYYI010000096.1:0-10668 GCA_964475735.1 uncultured Anaerolineaceae bacterium | reverse complement strand
GCCAGGCGGCGGATGTAGGCCATGAACGACCCTTCGAGGTAGCCCAGCCGCTCCTTCGTTCCCGCGCCCCCGCTTCGTGAAGCGAAGCGGAGGTACACCTTTCCCCAGAGCCAGGTCATCCCCACGTTGTCCGCCTGGTCGGCGAACTTGCCGCGCAGCAACGGCCCCCAGACAGCCGCGAACGCCTTCCTGCCCACAGCGCGCTCCATCCACTCCCGGGCTGTGACCTCTTCGTACTTCCGCCACCTGGCCTGCCGGCGCAGCCAGAGCGCCGCCAGCCCCAGGCGCACCCGGCTCGTGATTGGGATCGCTGTGAACCGCAGCAGGTCCATAGGCGTCACGAACGGGTAGATTCGCCCATTTCGGAGAATCCCCACCTTCGAATCGATCCACCGCAACCGCTCACCCAGCCCGAGTTCCTCAATGTAGCGAATTACCGTCGTGTCGTTCGTGAAGAGGTGATGGTAGAAGCACTCCAGCGGCTCCCCGCCAACGTCGAACGTAACCACCTGGCCGCCCACGTCCGGGCGACCTTCAAAGATGGTGACGTCGTGCCCGTGCTCCTGGAGAACCTTCGCCGCCGCCAGCCCGGCGACGCCCGCGCCCACGATTCCGATGTTCATGATGCCCCTGCCTCGCTCTCCACCTCTTCCACGTCGACCCGCGCGATCTTCCCGAAGGAGACGCCGAAACTCCAGAGGAAGATGAGCCCCAGGACGGTCGTTGGAATGAGGATGATCGCGTGGGCGACGATGGAGTAGGCGCCTGCGACAGCCCCCTCAACGCCCGCTCCCACGAGTACGAGCTTCGCCGCCCATTCGAACGGCCCCGTGCCCCCAAAGAACGTCGGCACGATGATCGCCAGGTTCGCCGCGGCGAGCAGCAGGCAGTAGTGCCCGAACCCGACGCCCAGGTCGAAACCCTGCCCGATCACTGCGTAGCAGGCGGCTTCTATCGTCCAGGCCACCCCGCTGAGCACCGCGACCAGCGCCAGCGGACGCCACTCATGCACCGAGCGCAGGCTCACCGCCAGCTGATCGGCAATGTGCTCTGCCCGGTGCTCCAGCCGCTGGGGCAACAGGCGGAGGAAGAAGTGCATCACGCGCTTTGTGCGCGCTTCTGACAGCGTGACGATGTAGAACCCTACAAGCGCTGCCACGAACAGTACGCTCGAAACAACACCGATGACGCGCAACCGGCTGTCTTCGAACCCCACAAACGCGCCCGCTATGAGCAGCATCAAAACCAGCGTGCACCCATCAAAGAGCCGTTCCACGGCGATGGTGCCAAAGGTCCCCATCTTCGAGACGTGCTCCCGGTCCCCGAGCACGTAGGCACGAACAACTTCGCCGGCGCGCGCGGGCAGAAGGTTGTTCGCCATGTAGCCGATAATGGCGTACGGGAAGAGGCGCGCGGGGCTGATGGGCGCCACCGGCCGCATGAGCACCGACCACCGCAGGCAGCGAGCGATGATCGCCACAAAGAGCACGCCCGTGGCAGGGATGAGATACCAGTACTCCGCCTCGCGAAGGGCGTCCGCCAGTTCCGACGGATGAGTCGCGCGCAGGAAGAGCGCGATGAGCACCGCGCTGATAACAAACCCGGCCCAAAATCGGATGGAGCGGAGCAAGAAGAAGGCGCTCCCGTCGCTTACTGGAGGGTGAACAGGCGCAGCCGCCCGCTGCCGCCCTCCGAGACCCACAGCTTACCATCGGCGGTTTCGACAATCCCGTAGGGGCGGTTCAGCGGCTCGTCCGAAGGGGCGATCGTGTGCAGAACGTGCCCCTGCCGGTCGTAGACGCGCACCTGGTTCAGCGCCGGCAGGCTCACTGCCACGCTGCCGTCGCGGAGCGCGCGGACGTACGGCTTGTCCTTCACATCCTGGCCGCCCCAGCCGTCGACGCGGAACTCACCGACGTACTTCCCGCTGGCATCAAGGACCTGCACGCGGCGGTTGTACATGTCCGCCACCAGGATGGACCCATCGGCGGCGATGTCTATCCCGACCGGCTCGTCGAACTGCCCCGGACCTGCGCCGCGCTCGCCCACCTGGCGCACGAACCCGCCCCGCGCCGTGTAGACCATCACCCGCCCGTTGCCCGTGTCGGTGATCCAGATGTTCCCCTGGCTGTCGATGGCCGCGTCGCGAGGACCGTAGAGGTCGTACGGCCCCGGGGTCTTCGACGTGTCGGGCGGTCCACCGAACGTTGTCACGGGCTTCAGGTCCTTGTCGAACACCCGCACCTTCCACCCGAACGTGTCGGCGACAACAACCGTCCCATCAGGCCCAACTTCCAGGCCCCAGGGCTCCGATGCCTCGTTGGGATCGTCCGGATTGCTGCGCACCGCAACCGAGGCGACGAAGTTCCCTTGTCCATCGAACTTCTGCAGCTTCTTCGATGCGCGGTCGATCACGTAGAGGTTCCCCTCGGCGTCGGATTCGATGTCGACGGGCGAGACGAACTGGCCGGGCAGCGACCCGATGCCCCCGAACATGGGCCGGCCGGCCTTGTCCGCGGACGGCTTCGGTGGTTCGACAGGCCGCGATGTCAGTGTCCCCGTTTCCGGGTCGAAGTTGACCGGGAAGTAGGCGAGCGCGTCCACCGAGCCGCTCGGGCGGTGCGGATCGTGGTCGCGCCAGTACCCGCCGATGGTGGGGAGCCAGCGGCCCTTGAAGATGCCAGAGGCAATGGTCTCCCACGTCGTGCGCTTTGGGACAAGGTTCGGCAGCTCGAACGGCCCGGCTTCGACGGCGCCCGTCCAGGGCCCGGTCGTAATCGCCGAACGGTACGTCTCATCAAACCACCAGCGGTGCGCGTAGGGGACCGGGCTGCCGTAGCGCACATCGCCCGACTGTTCGAGCGAGTCGTTCACCTTGCCCGCGTTCGACTGGTTCACGAGCAGCACGGCGTAGTCGCCCGATGGCAGCCCCGACGTGAAGTCCATGTAGGCGACGGAAGTGTAATCGCGCAGGTACCACGCCCACGGCCATGCGAAGGAATCGGTCGAATCAACGGCGATTGGCAGAGCGAAGCCCTTGCCGGTGGCGGCGGCAAGCTGGTCGATCTGGTCGGCCAGGTCCGTGATCTGCGGTGCGCTCTGGGTGTAGATGAGCAGGTCCTTCGGCACGTCGCCCCGCTCGTAGACGGCCATGACCATGGTCCGGATGGAGAAGACGCCCAGCGCGCCCACGACCGCGACCACCGCCACGACCCCCGCCGCGCGGCGCCCGAACGGCACAGCGGCGAAGGCGATCATCGCGGCAGCCACGAGCGCCACACCGGCCCTCGCCACGTTGAAGAAGGTCCCGCCCGGGATGTAGGCGATGATGGCCATCGCGCCGAGCGCAATGATGGCCACACTCAGCAGGAGCGGCCACATCCGCCGCGGCGAGGGCGGTTCCCGCCATGCGCGCCATGCCCGCGCCACCGTCCAGGCGGCGAGAATGCAGGCCGGGAGAGCGAGGTGGGTGTTCAGCCACGGCATCTTCTCGCCCGCCATGGAGAGCACCAGCCAGGTGCCCGCCAGCCAGAACCAGAGGAACCGCGAGAACGCGTCGCCCCGCACAATCGACCACCAGGCGCCGCCAACGGCAATCACCAGCGGCAGGAACTCGTAGGCGGGCATGAGCATGTAGTAGTAGAACCAGGGCTGACCGCCGCGGCGCACGTCCTGCTGGCCAATCCAGTAGTCGAGCGAGCCCCACGGTCCGCTGCAAAGGCCTTCGAAGTTCGTCCAGAGCGAGGTCATCAGCGTCAGGTAGACCAGAGACGCCGCACCCACGGCGACAGCCCACGTCTTCGCCCGCCACTGAAGGCCCACAAGCGCCGCCGCGCTGATGGTCACCGCGAAGAGACCGCCCATGGCGAGGGCATCCCTCGCCGGGTGTGACGGCCGGCAGACGAGGTCACCCGCGTCGTAATCCCAGTAGCAGCGGCAGACGAGCTGCTTCTTTTCGACCACCCCCATGCTTTCCAGCGGCCCGCGAAGAAGCACGGTGATGAGCGGGATTGTCATGGTGCCCAGCAGCACGAGTGCGTCGCCCGGCCGGGGCAGCTCGTCCCAATCGAGGCGGCGACGCAGGGGGCCCAGGAATGGCCAGGCCGCCGCAATCGCCCACGCCCAGGGCGCCAGCCCAACCGCCAGCATGAAGCGCCGCCAGGCCGAGTTGAGGCCGCGGGCCTCCAGCGTCGAGGTCGCCAGCAGCGTGGCCAGGTACACGTCGAGGAAGATGAGGAACACGGCGAGCGTGAGGTAGGTGGCCTCCTTGGTCGCCATGGAACCGGCGAACGCCAGCGCGAGCACAATGAGCCAACGGTCGCGGCCTCCGGCAAGGTAGCGCCACATGCTCGCCACCATCAGCATCGTGAAGAACGCCATGTAGATGTCTTCGCGGAAGAAGCGGCTGTAGTAGACGATGGTGGGCGAGAAGGCGATGAAGGTCACGGCCGCCATCGTTCCCACCACGCCCAGCCGTCTTCGCAGCAGCAACGGCAGCGCCGTCAGCGCTGAACCGAAAATGGCCGCCGAAACGCGCGCGGTATAGTCGCTTGCCCCAAACAGGTAGAAGACGGCCCCCTGGACGTGGTAGTAGAGCGGCCCGTGAAACACGGGGTCGTGCTTGTAGTTGCCCTTGAGCAGCCCCCACGACCACTGGGCGTGGATGCTTTCGTCGTGGTGCAGCGCCCGCGCGCCAAGGTCCCAGAAACGGAGAGCGAAGGCGGCCGCAAAGATAACGATGTAGAGGGCGATCTCCCAGTTGACCGCGATGCGGACGTTCAACAGCCGGTCGAATCTTGCCGTCCTCGGAGTTGGGGATTGGGAATCGGCCCGGAGGGTCATTCGCTCGCCCTCACGTAGACACTGACCGGCGTCTGCACAACGTCAAGGCGGTTGCGGTCGGCGAGCCAGGCGATGTATTCGAGCGCTCCGCCTGTAGGCGGTTCGATGCGGGCCGTGAGCGCCCAATTGCCTTCCAGCGGCGCCCACCCCTGCGGTTGTGGGAGGCTCGCGGGCCAGATGAGCACCGCGGCGTCGCCCGGCAACGCCGTGACCACCGTATCGATGTCCCGGAAGGTCCAGGTTGCGGCCGGGGCCACGTCCGGGTGCACCGCGATGGTTCCGCCCACCTCGAGGGCCTGGTGGCGCAACGTGCCCGCCTGAATGGCCACCCCCGGCGATGGTATGGGCTCCTCGCGCCCACTGAGGGCAACGCCCATGGACGTGGCAATCATCTGCGCTCCGCCAATGGCGCCAGCTACCACGAGGAGCGAGGGCTGCGTCCTGCGGTCGAGCGCCAGGTAGGCGAGCGCGCCCGCCGCCATCAGGAAGAGGCCCGCGACGAGAGCAGCCTCGCGGTCGTCGCCGATGTCGCCAGCGCTTGCCCACCTGAGCACGTTCATCATCGCTACCATGGCAAGGAAGGCCGCGGCGCCGAGGAGCGCCCCTGCCAGCCGCCAATCCAGGCGCGTCATGCCGGCGACCCGCTCGATGGCGCGCACGGCTGCCGGCCCCAGGTGGAGTGCGAGCGGGAGGGAGAGTGCCGCCGCCGGGGCGAAGTTGTGCGCCCCCGGCGAGATCACCAACCACAGCGCCGCGATGCCCGCCCACAACAACAACAGCGTTTCAAGCGAGGTGGCAGCCCTGCTTCGGATGCCGTTAGTCGCGGCAAGCGCAGCGGCGCCGCCACCGGCCGCCACCAGTGGCCAGGTGTAGAGTGCCACCGCTTCGATGGCACTGACGGTCGACCACTCCTCGTCGAACCCGGCGGCGAACAGATCAAACGGCGCGACGCGCAGGCCATCAACCCCCAGCCCGAAGCGCAGCGTGGTAGCTGCGACGCCCACCAGCGCCCCGGTTCCCGCCCAGGCGAGCCGCACATCACGCCGGAGCAGTCCCGGCCGCGCCGCCGCAAGCACGCCCCCGGCGACGACAAGAGGCAGGGTCACTGGACCGCTCGTGGCCATCACGAACGCGACTCCTGCCCAGGCAGGGGCCGGGAGATTCCCCCGCGCAAGGGCTACGAACAGCCACGCCGCCACTGCCAGGTCGAAGGCCATTGCCGAAGCGGAAACGCCGAGAGCAATGCCGGGGCCATCGAAGACAAGCACGAGCAGCGCCAGCAACGCGCCGCCGTTTCCCAGCTGCGGCCGCAGAAGGTAAAGCGCGCCGGGGATGCTCGCCGTAGCCGCGAAGGCCAGGACCCTGGGCGGGATTTCCGATGTGCTCCAGTGCAAGATCAGGGCGCTCAGGGCCTGGAAGAGCGTGGGTACGAACCGCTCATCGCCGATACCTTCACGCGCCTGCCACGCGCCGGCGAGGTGCGCCCACTCGGCGCCGCCCACGGGGGCCTGCCACATAGGCCCGAGCCTCATCAGCACGAACACCGCGGCAACCGCCAGCCAGGCCACCGTCGAGACGGAAACCGTGCGCCCGCGGCCCTCAACGCCCGCCGCAGTGCGGCCCTCATCGCTCACCGGCGCGCGCTCGCGTCCGGGAGCCGGTAGACGCGCAGCCCTCCGGACTCAAAGGCAATTTCCAGCACCGTCTCGAAGGGCGGCATGATGTCAGCAGCGTAGCGGGAAAGCTCGACCCGGCCCACTACCAGGTACTTCGCCCCGGTCTCGCGCATCACCGCGGCAGCCCGCGCCGGGTCCGGGTCCGTGTAGGCAGAGTCGACCAGGTCCTGGCGGCGGGTGAACTCCTTCCGGTTGGCTTCCGTGTCTCCGCGCCACTGGGTCTCGTGCGAATACCAGCCGATAAGCGTCTGGCGCCCCGTTCGCGCCGCAATGCGCCCGGCATCCGTGTAGTCGACACGGTGATCGTAGATCACGGGCCTGCCGTTCTCGTCGCGCCGCCAGGCGCGCCCGGTCGCTTCGATGATGACGTCCCCCGGCCTTGTGTTGTCGTGCACCCAGCGAGTGAGAGCGTATTCGGGCGGGTCGTACTGGGCGAGAAACGCCAGCCCGTCGATAGACGTGCCCCCGCCAAAGCCGTCCGTGCGGTTTGGCAGGGCCGTGAGCGGATAGGCAAGCCCGGCCACGAGCAGCGCTGACACCGGCGCCGCCAGCCACCCGGCGGCCCTCCCGGCGCGGGCTTCGCTCACGGCCATGAGGAGGCCGGTTGCGCCGCCCACCGATAGAAGAATCCACGCCTGGTACGTCAGCTTGAAGACCGTGTTCAGCCGCGGCGTGTTGGCGAAGAACACATCACGGATGAGGAACAACTCCGCTCCAAAGAGTAGAAGCGCACCGGCCGCGGACATCGCCGCCGGCAGTGCAGCCGCCCTGCGCTCCCGGGCAAGCAGCAGGAAGGCAGTCACCAGCGCCCACGTCGCAGCCCCATACGCGCCGAAAGTAACCCACCCTCCCGCCCGGCGAGCGCGAAGGGCGTCCGATAGATCGCCGTGATAGATGGTCAGGGCCACCCACAGGGCCAGGGGAACGAGCAGGACCCAGGCAGCGTGAGCGCCGAAGCGCCCGGCTTCTTCGCGATCGAGCCTCCGGAGGGCGGGGAGTAACGCGAGCAGCCCCGCCAGCAGGAGCGGCCCGAACTGCAGGAAGGCATGCGCCGGGCGAGTCCCGCGTCCCACGTAGGGGTAGAAGCCCGACGCCTGCGAGCTGAAGTCGAGGTACCACGGCAGGTAAGCCACCACGGCAAGCGCGAGGAGCGGCGCAAGGTATCCCGCAGTGGCAATGAGCGCCGCCCCCGTCGGGCGCGCGCGAAGGTTGCGTACGAGCACCGCCAAAGCGAATGCGCCGCTGAAGGTCAGCACATCCCAGGCGTTCTGGAAGGCGAGCGCCCCCAGCACGAGAGCGCACACAACCGCCGGCCACGGGTTCTCGATGTGCTTCCGCAGGTCGAGCGCAGAGCGCCCGCGCCAGGTGGCCGCGGCGAGGCCGAGCGCCAGCAGCACGAGCGGGATCGCCATCACGTGCGGGTGCATATCGCCAAGCAGGAAGCTGAAGAGCGGGAACTCCGTGATGGTATCCGGGATGATGCGCGTCCCCCGCCACCAGAACCAGTACTCCGTGGGGTACCAGGCGGTGGTGCGCGGGTCCGTGGGCCCGGAGAAGCAGTTCTCCGTGACCCCCGCGTCGCACGGGATGAGCCACTCCACTCCCATCAGCTCAAACAGCCCGCGGTTGTAGTGGCCGTGCGCCGCGCTCCATTCGAACGCGGCGGAGAGCGACCCCACACCGAGGAGCATCAACACGGCCACGGCGGCAGCGGGCAAGACCCACCTTCGCCCACGCGGACCGAGCGACCACCTTGTCAGCGCTGCCGCAAGCGAGGCGATGGCAGTCGCCGCTGCGGCGAACGTGTAGGCCAGCCCAAGGTTGTAGCCAATCGCCGACCGCACGCCCGAAACCGCAGTCAACACGCCCACCTGCAGATAGCCGAAGTAGTAGTAGCTGGCGCGATGGCCCGCCAGCCAGGGGTCATGGGGAGGGTACTCGGGCGACTCAAGCGTGGCGTTCAGGTACATGAAGTCCATCGGCTGTTCGGTGCCGGTGACGTCGGGACGGTAGGAGCGAAAGGCGACGTAGGCGAAGAAGGCCAGCGTGAACAGGCCGGCCGTGATCATCAGCGCGGGAATGGAGCGGCGCAGGGTCGTGCCGAAGCGCCGGTCGCGCACCGCCACGGCAGCCGAGACGATGGCCAGCAGCGCCACCGCGAGCACGTACCCGGCTCGTCCCGCAGGGAGCACGCTCGCCACGCGCAGAGTGAAGTAGCCGAAGCCCACGAGCGCCAGCCCGAGGGGGAAGCTGAGCCCCGCGCCCGAATCGGGGAAGCGCCGGAAGAGGCAGAAGGCGATGGGCAGGGCGAGCGCGGCTATTAGCAGCGCGACCGCCCAGAACGCCATCACCGATGCCATGGGCTACCTCTCAGGAAAGGAGCGAGTCCACGAACTCGTGCGGGTCGAATGGAGCCAGGTCGCCCATCTTCTCGCCGGTGCCGATGAAGCGCACGGGAATGCCAAGGTCGTGCGCGATCGCAAAGGCGATGCCCCCCTTGGCCGTGCCATCGAGCTTCGCAAGCACAATACCAGTCACGCCGACAGCTTCGGTGAAGGTCTTCGCCTGCATGAGGCCGTTCTGGCCGGTAGTGGCGTCGAGCACGAGCAGAGTTTCGTGGGGAGCGTCGGGGTAGTTCCGCTGGATCACGCGGTTGATCTTCTTCAGCTCCTCCATGAGGTTCGTCTTCGTGTGGAGGCGGCCGGCCGTGTCGATGATGACGATCTCGGCCTTCGCCGCTTCCGCCGCGCTGAGCGTGTCGAACACCACAGCGCCCGGGTCGGCGTTGGGCTGGTGAGCGACCACTCGCACGCCCACGCGTTCGCCCCAGACCTTGAGCTGGTCGGAGGCGGCGGCCCGGAAGGTGTCGGCGGCCCCAAGGATGACGCTCGCACCGTCGGCCTTGAAGGCGTGCGCCATCTTGGCGATCGTGGTCGTCTTCCCGGCCCCGTTCACGCCCACCACGAGGAGAATGAGCATCGGCGGCGGGTTGTCGAGCGCCCAGGCGGGGTGGGCCGCAGCCGGCTCTTCGAGCACGCGGATCAGCTCTTCGCGCAGGATCTCGCGGACGCGCTCGCTCTGGCGCACGCCTTCGTCCTTCACGCGCTTGCGGGTACGGCCAAGGATGACCTCCGTCGTGGCGAGCCCCGCGTCAGACGTGATGAGGATCTCCTCCAGCTCGTCCCAGATGTCTTCGCCGAAGCCGGGGCGCTCGAAGAGGCCCGAGATGCGGCCAAAGAAGCCTCGCTTCGTGCGCTCGACGGCGCGCTCGGTCTGGCGGTGGATCTCCGCGGCCTCTTCGGGCGAGAGCTCAGGCTCGATCGCCGCCTCGGCCCCGGGCGCGGAGGGGCCAGCGGTCTCGTCAGCGGGCTTCCTGCGCCAGAAACGCACAGGCGGGGCTCCTCGGTGACAGGTGTCGAGGTGATGGTAGAGCCCGCACGGCCAACGGTCAGGAGGGAGGAGGGAGGAGGGAGGAGGGAGGAGCATCATCTCTGCTATCATGATGCCATGAGGCGCACCACCATCTCGCTTGAGGACCCCACTCTCCATGAGCTCCACCGGCTCGCTGCGGAGCGCGGCACCTCGATTGCGGCCCTGATCCGCGAGGCCATCGAGCAGACGCTGTCGAACCATCGTCCGAGGCCGCGAAGCCTGGGCGTGGGCGCCTCGAACCACCGTGACACTGCCCGGCGGGCGGGCGATGAGCGCCCCGAGCCGCGGCCGTGGCGCTGATCCTCGATACCGGCCCGCTGTACGCGTCACTTGACCGCAGCGACGACGACTACGCGGCCTGCCGCCGCCTCATCGAATCGGCAAGCGAGCCCCTTGTCATCCCGGCCCCCGTCCTCGTGGAGGTCGACTACTGGATAAACGCCCGGCTCCATCCCGGCGTGCTGGTAGCGCTCCTCGACGACATCCAGGCAGGCGCGTACCGGATCGAGGACCTGCAGGCGGCTGACTATCGCCGCGTCCGTGCCCTCTGCGACCGGTACGGCGATGCCGATATCGGATTCGTCGATGCCGCGGTGCTCGCGATCGTTGAGCGGCTGGACGAGCCGAAGCTGGCGACGCTCGACCAGCGGCACTTCCGCACGCTCCGCCCGCGCCACGTCGACGCGCTGGCCCTACTCCCCGGGGACTGACATCACCC
>CAYYYI010000095.1:7969-10673 GCA_964475735.1 uncultured Anaerolineaceae bacterium | reverse complement strand
GGTGGGGAGCGGAGGACCGCTCGGATCCTGGATGAGAGGAGCGCGGGGCCACGCAAGGCTCTGAATCCGACCCTCCGGATCTTTGCTCTTCGCCTCTTGCCGCTATACTTCGCACAGATGTTCGGAACGTTCCGCGGGAAGCCGTCCCATGCCCGCTGACCTGCGCGACCGCCTGAGGGCCGCCCTGAGCCAGCCTTCTCGCGGCCTGCCCGCCGCGCGCGCCGAAAGCGTCACCGAGCTTCCCGACCTCTCCGCCCTCGGCGGCCGCTGGTTCCAGACGGCCGAGGGCCCCGGCTACGTCATCGAAAGCGTGTACGAAGCGGGGCACATGCACGGCCGCATTCCGCTCCACCGCGCCCTCGCCCTCGACACCGCCAGCCTCGCCGCACAATGCCGCGACGAGCGCCTCGCCGCCGAACACCCGCGCGACTTCCTCTACGTCGACACCGAGACGACCGGCCTGGGAGGCGCAGGGGCCATGGTCTTCCTCGCTGGCGTCGCCCGCTTCGACGGCTCGCTGCTGCGGCTGCGCCAGTATCTGCTGCCTTCGCCGCAGTACGAAGGCGGCCTGCTCGGCGGCCTCCACGACGACATGGAGCGCGCCCGCGCCCTCGTCAGCTACAACGGCAAGTCGTTCGACCTGCCCATGCTCGAAGCGCGCTACATCCTCGCGCGGCAACACCCCACCTTCCGGAAGCTGCCCCACCTGGACCTGCTTCACCCCAACCGGCGCCTCTTCCGGGGGCGGTTCGAGTCCCACCGCCTGGCGCACATGGAGGTCGAGCTCCTCGGCTTCGAACGCGAAGCGGACTGCCCGTCGCACGAGGTGCCCGAACGTTACTTCCGCTTTGCCCGCACCAGCGACCCCACCCACATCCTGCCGGTGCTCCGCCACAACGCCTGGGACGTTCTCTCGCTGGTGGCCCTCGCCGCTCACCTGGCCGCTGTCTGTGAGGGGTCAGAGAGCCCCTTCGCTGCCGCCCGCGCCGCCGAGTACGCGGGCGACCTCGCGCTAGCGGCCACCCACTACGAAGCCGCGCTCGAAGCCGGGCTCGGCCGCGCCGAGCGGCTCGAAGCGATGAGCCACGCCGCCCGCTGCTGCCGTAAGCTAGGCCGCCTCGATGAGGCCGAGCAATGGTGGCGGGCGATGGTGGCAGAGCCGCGCAGCCGTCTGCTCGCGCCCTATGTGGAGCTCGCCAAGCTCGCCGAGCACCACCACAAGGACCCCGTCCGCGCCCTTGCGCACGTCGACGAGGCGCTGGCGCTCGTTGGGCGTGGCCTTGCGCGTCCTGGAAGCCCCAACAGCGAGACCGGCCTCGCCGCCATCGAGAAGCGCCGCGCACGGCTGGCGAACGCCGCCCCCCGGGGCTGAACCGTGGCGTGTGACACTTTCGTCACAACTTCGCAGTTCTCCGGTGACACCTTCCCGCGACCATGGCCGCATCACCACTTCCACGGAGGATGCGATGATTGCGCGTCCATCGGCGGTTGGCCGAAGCTTCGAAGGTCCGGGCATGAGTGAGTTCCAATGGTATGAAGACACCCCCCGGCGCGGGACCGCCTGGCGCGGTTTCTTCATGGCGCCCTTCCGGCGGCAGACCTGGGCGAACATCCTCTACCTGGCGTTGTCGTTCCCACTGGGCGTCGCCTATTTCACCGTGCTCGTGACGGTCATCGCGACGGGCGGGGGGATGGCGGTCACGCTCGTGGGCATCCCCTTGCTCGTGGGCGCAATGTACGCCTGGCCATGGGTGGCGGAGGCCGATCGGATCCTCACCAACGCCTTGTTGGGCTCGCAGGTCCCGCCCCTTTCGTTTCGGGCGCCCCAACGGAACGGCGCCTGGCAGCACATCCGCTCCCGGCTTGCCAGCCCGGCCACCTGGTTGTCGCTGATCTACCTGCTCGCCCGTCTTCCGCAGGGCGTTGCGGCCCTGGTGGCCCTGTCGGTGTTCCTTGTCGCGCCGGCGGCGCTCGCAACGACCCCCGGCTACTACTGGATTGGCGAAGGTCCGGAGTTGAACGGCCGCCACATAGATACGCTCCCCGAAGCCCTGTTGTTTGTGCCGGTGGGAATCGTCCTTGTCCTTGCGGGATTCCATGTTCTCAACTGGAGCGCCTACCTCTCCCGGCGCATGACCGAAGCCCTGCTGACCGTGCCGTCCACCAGCGAAGGGCCGGACCCGGCCGCTGGAACGCCTTCGCAACCGGTGTCAGAAGCGGTTGCCGGGCCCGCCCCGGCCGTGGAGGATCCATCCCCGGCACCGGCGCCATCCCACGACGGGCCAGGGATCTCCGTCGACGTCGCCATGCGGCTCGTGACCGTGGGCGGCGAACCGGTGGAGCTCACCCGCCGGGAGTTCGACCTGCTGGCGCTGTTCGCCGCCAATCCCGGGCGCCCGTTCTCCCGCGACGAACTGCTCGACCGCGTCTGGAAAGGCGACTACGACGTGACCGACCGCACCATCGATACCCACGTGCAGCGGCTACGCAAGAAGCTTGGGCCACAGGCCGAGGCGATCCAGACCGTCTGGGGTGTTGGCTACCGCTTCCGCGAGCGTTGAGCTAACGAATCCCCGGGGCATTGTGCTAAGCTCCCGCGAACATCAGACAACGGGGGTAATTCCATGCGCCGGGTGCTTGCCGCTATTAGCGCCGAAGATGGACACGCAACCACATTGATCGGGCCGCTGGCCGGGGCGGTTGG
>CAYYYI010000095.1:0-7869 GCA_964475735.1 uncultured Anaerolineaceae bacterium | reverse complement strand
CGGTATCCCCGCCAGCGCGGGCCCAGCCGCGTCGCCTCGACCTCGTAGGCCAGCCCCACCCACTCGCAAAGGATGCGGCGTGTGTCGCGCGGATCGATGATGTGCTCGATGCCGAAGGCTTCGGCCGTCCTGAACGGCGAGCGCACGGCGTTGAAGCGCTCCTCCAATTCGGCGCGCAGGGCGTCAGGGTCGGGCGAGTTGGCGAGGTCCCGCTTGTAGGCCGCCTCAATGCCACCCTCGAGCGGCAGGCTGCCCCAGTCGCCGCTGGGCCAGGCGTAGCGGAGGTTCAGCCCATCGGTGTTGGCGTGCGCAGCGCCGGCCACCCCGAAGGCGCGCCGAACGATAATCGTGAGCCACGGCACGCGCGCCTGGAACACCGCCGTCATCGCCCGCGCGCCCTTGCGGATGGTGGCGGCCTTCTCCCCCGCGGTTCCGATTACGAACCCGGGCTGATCGAGGAAGTTCACCGCCGGGACATGGAAGGTGTCGCAGAGGTCGACGAAGCGCGCCATCTTCTCGCTCCCGTCGGCCGTCAGCCCGCCGCCGTAGTGGTACGGGTCGTTGGAGATGACCCCCACCGGGTACCCATCGAGCCGCGCGAACCCCGTGACCACGGATCGTCCCCAGCCGCCGCCGATCTCGAAGAAGGAGTCGCGGTCGAACACCATGCCGAGGATTTCCCGCACTTTGTAGGGCCTGCGCCGGTTGCGGGGGATGGCGGAAAGCAGCGCCTCCTCGCGCCGCGCCGGGTCGTCGCCTGGCTCCGAGCGCGGGGGCTGTTGCCACGCGTTTTGGGGCAGATACGAAAGGAACCGGCGGATCTGACGGAAGGCGTCGTCCTCGTCTTCGGCCAGGTTGTCGACCACGCCGTTGTGGTAATGGATCTCCGCCCCGCCGAGGTCCTCCTTGGCGACCACTTCACCCATGCCCTGGGCTACCACGGGCGGGCCCGCGACGAACACCTGCGAGGTGTCCTTCACCATGATGCTCCAGTGGGAAGTGACCACGCGCGCGGCCCCCAGGCCGGCCACGCTCCCCATGGCCGCGGCCACGACCGGCACCTCGTTCAGCATTTCAATGACGGTGTTCCAGGCCGGGTTGGCGGGCACGTAGGTGCGGCCGATGGTTTCGAAGGTGCGCACGCTGCCGCCTCCGCCGGTGCCATCGACCAGCCGCACGATGGGCACCTTCAGCTCGCGCGCCATCTTCTCGCAGTAGCCCTGCTTGCCGCCGATGGAGGCGTCGGCGGCGCCGCCGCGGACGGTGAAGTCGTCGCCACCCACCACCACCCTCCTCCCGCCGATGCGGGCCATCCCCCCTACGAAGTTCGCGGGGCGGACGGCGACCAGGTTGCCCTGCTCGTCGTAGTCAGCCTTGCCCGCCAGGGCGCCGGTTTCGGCGAAGGAGCCGGGGTCGACGAGCCGTTCGACGCGTTCGCGGACGGTGAGCTTGCCGCCTGCATGCTGGCGCTGGACGTTCTCTTCGCCGCCCATCTGGCGGGCAAGCTCGGTTCGCCTGTGGAGCTCTTCAATTTCGGGGAGCCAGGTCATGTCAGGGGGACTCCGTCGTGGTTCTGTGCCCGAATCGTACTGCAGCCGCCCCGGGAACGGGGTTCGTGATCCACAACGCGACATAAAAGTCTAGCAATTAGTTGACAGAAGGACTAGATTGTTCGAACCGCCTGCTGCTGGAGTGGAACAAAGCGCCAATTGCGGGCGTTGTAAGAAACGAAGCAATCTGGAAAGCACCTGGTGCGGAAGGCCATGTACATGAAAATCCACAGCAAACTTCTGTCGCCCTTCGGGGCACTCATCGCCGTTGCGGTAGTCGCTGCCGCTCTCTTCGCCGGAGGAGGCGCCACCCCGGCCCGCGCCGACGCCAGCAACGGTACGTTCCAGTTCAGTTCTGCCACCTACTCCGTTACCGAGGGGCAGCAGGCGGTCCTGACTATCACGAGGACGGGCGGAACCACCGGGATTGTGAACGTCAACTACGCTGTAAGCGACGGGCCAGCGCCGGCGGCTAGTGGCGGCGGCGTCGACTACGGTGTGTTCGCTGGTAGCGCCACATTCAATCCGGGTGATACGTCCAAGCAGGTGCTCATCGGAACGACGAACGATGCCACCCCTGAGTCCAACGAGAACTTCACCGTGACCATTACCAGTGCTGCTCCCGGCCTGACCGGGACCCCCAACGTCACCGTCGTCACGATCATCGACAACGACTCGCCCGGCATCACCGTCAGCCCCACCTCCGGCCTGCAAACCACCGAGTCAGGCGGGCAGGCTACCTTCACGGTCGTGCTCAATACCCTGCCGTCCGCGACTGTCACGATCGGCATCAGCTCAAGCGACACCACGGAGGGCACCGTCTCGACGGCCCTGCTCACGTTCACGACCGGCAACTGGTCCACCCCACAGACCGTAACGATCACTGGCCAGGACGATGGTCTTATTGATGGCAACATCGCGTACACCATCGTCACGGCCGCGGCCGCGGGCGGCGACTACGTCGGCATCGATGCCTCTGATGTGAGCGTCACCAACCTCGACAACGACGGCACCGGCACCGTCCAGTTCACCAGCGCCACCTACTCCGTCTCCGAGAGCGGCGTGACGGCCCTCGTGAGCGTCAGCCGCACCGGCGGCACTTCCGGCGCCGCCAGCGTCCAGTGCAACACCGTCGCGGGCGGCACTGCCACCGCCGGGACGGACTACACGACAGTGACCGCCCAGGTGCTGAACTGGATCGCAACCGAAGGCGGCAGCAAGAACTGCTCAATTCCCATCACTTCCGACTCCGCCCCGGAGGCGAACGAAACGGTCAATCTCACGCTCACGGGCGTGACAGGAGCAACGCTCGGCGCCCAGAGCACCGCGACGCTCACCATCCTCGATGACGACAGCGCCACCGGGCAGTTCCAGTTCAGCGCCACCAACTACAACGTCGCCGAGAACGGGGTTTCGGTCCTAATCACCGTCAACCGCATCAACGGGAGCGCCGGCACCGCGAGCGTCTCGTACGCCACCTCGGCGGGCACGGCAATCCCGGGAACGGACTACACGTCGACCTCGGGCACGCTCACCTTCCTGAACGGCGAGACGACCAAGACGTTCACCGTCACCATCCTCGACGATGCCCTCGCCGAGGCAAGCAAGACGTTCAGCCTGGCCCTTAGCGGCCCAACGGGCGGGGCCACCCTTACGTCGCCCAGCGTTGCCACCGTCACCATCCTCGACAACGAAACGGCGGTCCCCGTCATCACCAGCCTTACGCCCACCAGCGGCGGCACGGGCGGAACCACTTACGTGACCATCACGGGCGCCAACTTCCTCGGGACCACCAGCGTCACCTTTGGGGGCACGGCCGCGACCTTCTTCTCTGTGGTCAGCGCCACCACCCTCACCGTCTACACCCCGGCGCATGCTGCAGGCACGGTCGACGTCCGCATCACCAACGCGGCCGGGACCAGCGTCGACGCGGGCACTGCGGATGACTTCACCTACATTGGCACGGGGCCGGTGGTCTCGTCCATCTCTCCGACAAGCGGGCCTACTACGGGCGGGACAACGGTCACCATCATCGGGTCGGGCTTCACTGGCGCGACGAGCGTGACCTTCGGAGGGACGGCGGCCACGTTCACGGTGAATAGCTCTACATCAATCACCGCCACCTCACCCGCCCATTCGGCGGGCACAGTGGACGTCATCGTCACGTCGCCTGCCGGGACCAGCCCCAACACCACCGCCGACAACTTCACCTACACCAGCATCGCTGCCCACCATACTTACGCCCTCTCGGTTCAGTGGAACCTGATTGTCTGGTTCGGCGCCAACGGCGCCAGCGTCGAGACTTCCCTCAAGGGCTGGGAGACCGTCGACGATCCTCTGACGAACAACGTCTTCACCATCGTCACCGCGGTATTCAAGTGGAACGCCGCTCTCCAGAAGTGGCTGGCATTCTATCCCTCGGCGGTTGGCATTCCGGGGGCGAACGACTTCACCGCGTTCGACCGCTACGTCGCCTACTGGGTGGCCGTGGCGAGCGGCGCCAACTGGACCATCGCGACGCCGTAGCCTCCAGGCCATCACCACACGCTTTGAGGGTCCTCCCCCGGGAGGGCCCTTTCGTTTGCTGCGGCGTCCGCGGGCGCGACATCGGGCTGGCGCCAGACGCTTGACGTAGAATGGATTTCTAGAATAGACTTCTACTATGGCCCCCGAATGGTCCTCCACCGCCGCCCGCCGCGAGACGATCCTCGCCGCGGCCCTGGACCTCTTCAACGCGAAGGGCTACGACGCCACGACCATCGACGACGTCCGCCAGTCCGCTGCGGCCAGCACGGGGAGCATCTACCACCACTTTCGCAACAAGCAGGCCATCGCCGCCGCGCTCTTTGTGGAGGGTCTTGCCGGATACCAGCGCGAACTGCTCGAAGTGTTCCGCCAGCACCCCCACGCCCGCGACGGCGTCCCCGCGGCCGTCCGGCACTACGTGCAGTGGTGCACGCGCAACCCGGCGCTGGCCCGCTTCATGCTCGCCGGACGCGACTTCGATGTGCGCGAAGCCACCACCCCGTCCGTTGATGAGCTGAATGCCCGCCTTACCGCCGAAACCGCCGCCTGGCGGGCCGGCAACGTTGAGCGCGGCGAGCTTCTCCCCCTGAGCGCCGATGCCTACCTCGCCGTTGTTTACGGCCCGGCCCGGTCGCTGGTCCGGAGCTGGCTTGCGGGCCGGCTCTCCGTCCCCATCGAGTCCGCCACCGAAGAGGTGGCCCTGGCCGCCTGGAGGGCGGTAGCCCCCGAAGGAGCACGAGAATGATCCACTTCCAGCCCACCAGCCTGTTCACGCGCGAGGGGGACGCATACGTTCCCACGGTCGCCACGCCCGGCCCGTGGTCGCCCGCCGTCTGCCACGGCGGCGCGGTCGCAGCGCTCATGGCGCACCTGCTCGAAGAGGCGTCCACGCCCGAGTTCGAGTCGCTGCGCTTCAGCCTCGACTTCCTTCGTCCAATCCCGACGGCGCCGCTGGAGGCGCGCATTCGCCCGATACGCCAGGGGAGGCGGACTCACCTCATCGAAGGCGAGCTGCTCGTTGGCGAAACATTGGTGGCGCGAGGTTCGCTCCTCCGCTTCCGCACCGGGGATTCCGAGATGGAGCCGCGCAGCCACCACGAAGACGCTCCCCCGGCCGACCGGCCCGAGGACTTCGCTTTCTACGACGCGCCCCGGCAAGGGAACGGGCACCGGCAGTTCATGGGCGGCGGAATCGAAGTGCGCATCCCCGGCGGCGATGCCTTTGTGGGCGCCCGCATGGGCTGGTTCCGGCTCTTGCTGCCCGTACTCCCCGGTGCCACCCCCTCACCCATGGTCCGCGTGGCTGCCGCCGCCGACCACGGGAGCGGCCTCGGCTCGCTCGCCCGCCCATCCGAAGCGCGCCGCATCACCTATGCCAACGCCGACCTCACCATCCACCTCTCGCGGCCCGCGGAAGGGCAGTGGGTGCGTGTCGAAGCGGCATCCCGGTGGCTGGCCGGCCGCAGCGGACTGACCAACTCTGTCATCAGCGACGCCGGTGGCCCGCTCGGCGTCGCCCAGCAGATTGTCGCTATCGAGCACATCCCGCCGCCCGCGCCGGGCGAACAGCGCGTCACAGTCGCCGTCCGGGCGGCAGCACCACCGTGGCCATCGACGGGATGGACATCGTCATCCTCGAAGGCGACCGCATAAGCCGGAACGAGTTCTACTTCGACCGTGCCCTGCTCCTCCCCCTGTTGCAGAGCAAAAGCGGCTAACCCGCCGCTTCGCGACCGGTTGCCCGCCCTCCGCTACCATGAGTCGCGGAGGTGCGGGCATGCCCGAGGCACTCATCGTTGATGCGCTGCGGACCCCCTGGGGCAAGTTCGGCGGCGCGCTCCGCGACTATTCCGCCGCCGGCCTCGCCGCGCTGCTCATTCGCGAGCTGGCCGCCCGCCACGGTATCGAACCCCCTGGGGTCGACAACGTGATCCTCGGGCAGGTGCTACAGGCAGGGGCGGGCCAGTCCCCGGCGCGGCAGGCGGCCATCGGCGGCGGCCTCGACGAGGCGACTCCCGCGCTGCTCGTGAACAAGGTCTGTGGGAGCGGCATGCGCGCGGTCACGCTCGCCGCTCAGCTCATCCGCGGCGGCGAAGGCGACGTCGTCTTTGCCGGCGGCATGGAATCGATGACCAACGCACCCTACTACGACACGGACCGCCGCTGGGGCGCGCGCATGGGCAACGGCACGCTCGTCGACGGCATGGTCCACGATGGCCTCTGGTGCCCCTTCGGCGACTGCCACATGGCCGCCCACGGCGACGACATGGCCGCCTCGCGGGAGATCTCGCGCGAGGCGATGGACGAGTGGTCGATAGAAAGCCAGCGGCGCTGGGGCGCGGCATTCGACCGGGGCTACTTCGGCGCCGAGGTGCTGCCCGTGCCTTCGCAGCGTGACGGCCACCACGTTGCCCTCGCCCGCGACGAGCATCCACGCCCGAACACGAACCGAGCGATCCTGGCGAGGCTGCACACCGTGTACGGCACGCGGGCCATCACCCCGGGCAACGCGCCCGCCGTGAACGACGGCGCGGCCGTGCTGCTCCTCGCCTCGGAAGAGGGCGCTGCCCGGCTCGGCGCCGAGCCCATCGGGCGCGTCGTGGCCCACGCCGAAATCGCAGTCGCGCCCAACGAATTCCCTGTCGCCTCGGCGCTCGCGATCCGCAAAGCGCTCCAGAAGGCAGGGCTTTCGCTTGCGGACATGTCCGTCATCGAAGTGAACGAAGCCTTCGCCTGCGTCCCGCTCATCTGCGCGCAGGAGCTGGGCGCCGATGTCGCGCTCATGAACCGGAACGGCGGCGCGGTGGCCATGGGCCACCCCATTGGCGCGAGCGGCGCGCGCCTGGCGATGACCGTCGCACTGCAGTTGCGCGCGATGGGCGGCGGCTATGGCGTGGCCGCCATCTGCTCCGGCACCGGCCAGGGCGACGCGGCCGTGATCCACGTGGGGTAGGAGAGGGGGGAGGCAAGAGGTGGGACGGTTCTGCTAGTATTCCCGCCTGATGGGAAAGCTACTCAAACTTACCGGGTTCCTGCTGTTCACGGTGTCGCTGGGGCTGGCGCTGGCGACGGCGCTTGTGCGGTGGCTGCGGCCATCGCGCGGCGCGCCCGGTGACAACGAATTTGACCTTGTGGCGGCGTGGGACGGGCTCAAATTCGAAAGCTCGGCCCCTGCGTTCCGGCGCGGTTCGCTTTCGACCATGTTCGGGGGTGCTGAGCTGGACCTGCGAGGGGCGACGCTCGACCCGGCCGGCGCCCGTCTGGAGGTTCGCTGCCTGTTTGGGGGCGCCGCCGTGATTGTCCCCGAAGACTGGCGGGTGACGCTGGATTCGCTTTCGATCTTCGGCGGCACGGGCAACGAAACAGCGACCGAAGGGCTGCCGCCCGGCGCCCCGGAACTGGTAGTTCGCACGGAGACAGTGTTCGGCGGCGTGGGAGTCACGGCACGCCCACGAGCGAGGGACGGCTGAGGCAGGGCGCGATTCGCAGCACACGCAAACAGGCCCCGGAAATCCGGGGCCTGTTACTTCTCACTCCGCGCGCCCCTGACCGGGCGGTCACGAGCGCCGAGTTCCGCACGTTTGGCTCTACCCTTATGCCGCCCCGGACCGGGGCGATCGGACGTGCCCGCATCGCGTCGGGCTATCGTAGTTGCGTCCGTGAGGCATGCTCTGTGGGGCTTCGAGCCAGCGAGCGGTTCCCGTGCCTGGTCCGCCATTTGGGCGGACCCTAATTCTGCACGATCCAGACTCCATAGAAGGCGTGGAGCTTGCTTCGCATGTTCCAACCCCCT
>CAYYYI010000094.1:0-10777 GCA_964475735.1 uncultured Anaerolineaceae bacterium | reverse complement strand
CGATTCGCGAAGGCGGCCGCACCGTGGGCGCTGGCGTCGTCACCAAGATAATCGCTTAACGGAATCCGCAGGGAGACGGCACCATGGCTCGCCAACAGATACGCATTAAGTTGAAGGCATACGACCACCGGCTGCTCGACCAGTCGGCCCGGCAGATCGTCGAGGCCGCTGAGCGCACCGGCGCCGCCGTGGCCGGGCCCGTGCCGCTTCCCACGTCCATCGACAAGTACTGCGTTATTCGCGGTCCCCATGTCCATAAGGACTCGCGGGAACAGTTCGAGGTCCGCACTCACAAGCGGCTCATCGACATCCTCGAGCCCACCTCCAAGACCGTCGACACGCTCATGCGCCTCCAGCTCCCGAGCGGCGTCGACATCGAGATCAAGCTGTAACTGCCATGACTATCGAAGGACTCCTTGGCCGCAAGCTGGGAACGACGCAGGTCTTCGACGAGAAAGGCCGTCTCCGTGGCGTGACCGCCGTCGAAGTCGGGCCGTGCTTCGTGACCGAGCTGCGCACACCGGAAAAACACGGGTACGCCGCCGTCCAGGTTGGCTACCAGGACGACCGCCGGCTGAACAAGCCAGAAGCCGGCCACCTCAGGGCCGCCGGCAATCTCAAGCTGCGCCACCTGACCGAGTTCCGCACCAGCGGCGAAGAGAGCTACAGACTCGGCGACCGGATCGGGATCGAGCTCTTCGAAACCGGCGAAAAGGTGGATGTCACGGCAACCTCAAAAGGGCGCGGCTTCCAGGGTGGCGTGCGCCGCCACAACTTCCGTGGCGGCCCAAAGACGCACGGCCAGAGCGACCGGCACCGCGCGCCAGGCTCTATCGGTTCGGGCACAACGCCCGGGCGGGTGTTCAAGGGGACCAGGATGGCCGGCCACATGGGCGCCGTTCGCACCACGGTGCGGAATCTCGAGGTCGTCTCCAGGAACGAGGAGCAGGGAGTGATCTTCGTGGCGGGCTCGGTCCCGGGTCCGCGCGGCGGTCTCGTCAGAGTCCGCTCGGCAAGGAAGGTGGCGAAATGAAGCTCGCTGTCTTCGACACCTCAGGCAAAGAACTCCGCAAGATCGAAGTCGCCGACGAGGTTTTCGGCATTGAGCCCAACCGCCCCGTGCTGCACCAGGCGTACGTGGCGCAGATGGCGAATCGGCGCGCAGGCAACGCCCACACCAAGAGCCGCGGCGAAGTCGCCGGTTCGACGGCGAAAATTCGCAAGCAGAAGGGCCTCGGCCGCTCGCGCCAGGGCGCCATCACCGCCCCGCATCATGTTGGCGGCGGCGTGGCGCACGGTCCGAAGCACCACAGCTTTGCGGTGCGGCTCCCCCGCCAGATGCGGCGGCTCGCGCTCCGTTCGGCTCTCAGCAGCCACGCGGCCGGCGGCGGCCTGATCGTGGTCGACGGGCTTGTCCCGGGTGCGCCCCGCACGAAGGCCGTCCAGGGCACGCTCGATGCCCTCAAGATTGAGCGTACGACGCTCGTGGTGAGCGGCGAGTACGAGCCCAACCTGACCATGGCCGCGCGCAACATCGGCCAGGTGAAGGCGCTTCCGGCTGCCAACCTCAACGTTGTCGACCTTGTGAACGCCCACCACGTGGTTCTTACCGAGGATGCCGTGCGGAAGATCGAGGCGCTCTGGGGCGGCGCCAACCTTAAGCCGTCCCGCGGCCGGCAGGAGGCGAGCTAATGCCACGCGAGATTCATCCCTACGCCGTCCTCCTGCGCCCCCTCATCACCGAAAAGACCACGTTGCTCACCGGGCAGGACAAGTACGTCTTCGAAGTGGACGCCCGCGCCAACAAGAACCAGATAAAGGAGGCGGTCGAGATCGCCTTCAACGTCCGTGTTTCCGACGTGAACACAATGACCATGAAGGGCAAGCCGAAGCGCTTCGGACGCAAGGTCGTCAACCGCCCGGACTGGAAGAAGGCCGTGGTTACGCTCGTGCACGGCGACAAGATCGAGCTCTTCGAGGGGATATAAGCGATGCCGATAAAGCAATTCAAGCCCACGTCCCCGGGCCGCCGGAATGCCAGCGGCCACACCTTCGAAGAGATTACGAAGAAGCGTCCCGAGCGCTCTCTTGTCGAGTCGCTCAAGAAGCGCGGCAGCGGCCGGAACAACCAGGGGCGCATCACCGTCCGCCATCGCGGCGGCGGGTCGCGCAGGCTCTACCGGATCATCGATTGGCGCCGCGACAAGGCCGGCGTCCCGGCGAAGGTCGTGTCCATCGAGTACGACCCGAACCGCACGGCCCGCATCGCACTGCTCCAGTACGCCGATGGCGAGAAGCGGTACATCCTTGCCCCCAACGGCCTCGCGGCCGGGGCAACGCTCATGAGCGGCCCTGGCGCGGAGGTTCGCGTCGGCAACTCGCTGCCGCTGGGCAACATGCCCACAGGCACGCAGGTGCACAACATTGAAATGACCGCCGGCAAGGGCGGCCAAATGGTGCGCAGCGCGGGCACCTCTGCCCAGCTAATGGCGAAGGAAGGCGACTACGCCCTGCTTCGCCTGCCCAGCGGGGAGATGCGGCGGGTCCGCATCGAATGCGCGGCCACCGTCGGGCAGGTGGGGAACCTTGAACACTCCCTCATCAAGCTCGGCAAGGCCGGGCGCACGCGCCACCGCGGCCGCAGGCCCGAAGTCCGCGGCTCGGTCATGAACCCGCGCGACCATCCCCACGGCGGTGGCGAAGGCCGCGCCCCGATCGGAATGCCCGGTCCCAAGACCCCCTGGGGCAAGCCGGCCCTGGGCTATCGCACGCGCAACAACAAGCGTACCGACAAGTTCATCGTGCGCCGGCGGGGCAAGTAGGAGCAGCAGATGTCGCGATCAACCAAGAAAGGCCCGTACGTTCACCCTTCGCTCGAGAAGAAGGTCCTCGCCATGCGTAACGCGCAGCAGAAGGCCATCATCAAGACGTGGTCGCGGGCTTCCACTATCCTCCCGGAAATGATCGGGCTGAATATCGCCGTCCACGATGGGCGGCGGCACATCCCCGTCTTCATCACCGAGAACATGGTTGGCCACAAGCTCGGTGAGTTCGCCCCCACGCGCACGTTCAGGGGCCACGTCTCGAAGAGCGATCGCCAGAGCAAGGTGAGGCGCTAGTGATGGAAGTCAAAGCCACCGCGAAGAACATCGGCGCATCCCCCCGGAAGGTGCGGCTCATCCTCGAACGCCTGCCCGGCCTCACGGTCGACCAGTCGCTCGCGCTGCTGCGCTACCTGCCTTCGCCGCACGCGCGCTCTGTTTCAAAGGTCGTCCTCTCGGCTGCGGCCAACGCCGAGAACAACTTCGATATGAACGCCAACGACCTGGTCGTGAAGCGCGCATTCGCCGATGAGGGTCGCACACTGAAGCGCTTCCGGCCCCGCTCGCGCGGCCGCGTGAGCCCGATTCTGAAGCGTTCGGCGCACATTACCGTCATCCTCGACGAGCGGGAGGTCTAAGCATGGGACAGAAAGTACACCCTCACGGCTTCCGCCTCGGGTTCATCTACGATTGGGAATCGAAGTGGTTCGCCGAGAAGGACTACACCCAGCGCCTTCACCAGGACCTGGACCTTCGCCGCTTCGTGCTCTCCGAGTTGCCCGATGCCAGCATCAGCCACGTCGAGATCGACCGGAACGCCAACCTGGTAACGGTCACGATTCACACCGCCAAGCCGGGTATCGTCATCGGCCGTGGCGGGGCCAAGGTCGAAGAGCTGCGCAGCTCGCTTGAGCGCTTCAGCGGCGGGCGCGTGCGCGTGAACATCCAGGAGATTCGCGTCCCGGAGCTCGATGCCTACCTGGTCGCGCGCTCCGTAGCCGACCAGCTCGAACGCCGCGTCGCCTTCCGGCGGGCCGTCAAGCAGGCCGTGCAGCGGACCATGCAGCGCGGCGCCCTCGGCGTTCGCGTGGCAGTCGCCGGCCGGCTGGGCGGCGCCGAAATGTCGCGCCGCGAATCCGATACGGCCGGCCGCGTCCCGCGGCACACCCTCCGCGCTGACATCGACTACGGCCTCGCCGAGGCCCACACCACCTTCGGTCGAATCGGCGTGAAGGTCTGGATCTACAAGGGGAACATCCTCCCCGAGGCGCCCGAAGAGCGCCACCGCGAAGAAGAGATTGTCGAGGCGCCCGTGGCGCCCCCTGAGCCCGCTCCAGAGCCCGTCCTTACCGGCCCGGCCCACACGGCCATCACCATGGAGCAGCAGGAAGCCGTGCTGCGCGAAGGAGGGGCCTAACCATGCTTCAGCCCCGCCGGGTAAAGCATCGCAAGCAGCACCGCGGCCGCCGGTCGGGTGTGGCGCTCACCGGGAACGTCGTCTCCTTCGGCGAATTCGGCCTCCAGGCCCAGGGCGCCGCATGGATCGACTCGCGCCACATCGAGAGCGCTCGCCGCGCCATGACCCACCACATGAAGCGCGGTGGCCAAGTCTGGATCCGCATATTCCCCGACAAGCCGGTGACGGCCAAGCCCGCCGAGACCCGCATGGGCTCGGGCAAGGGCGCCCCGGACCGGTGGGTGGCCGTGGTGAAGCCCAACCGCGTCATGTTCGAAGTGGCCGGTGTCCCTGCCATCGTAGCCCGCGAGGCGCTGCGCCTGGCCGCCCACAAGCTCCCTATTCCCACGAAGATCGTGGAACGTGATGAGACGGTGATTTAGCCATGGCAAGGCAAACCGCAGAAGAAGCCCGCCGCTGGGACGACCCGCGCCTGGACCACGAGATCAACGAGGCCTACCGGGGGCTTTTCACCCTCCGTTTCCAGCACGCCAGCCGCCAGCTCGAAAACTACCGCGAGCTGCGCAACGCCAGGCGCAGGATTGCCCGCCTGCGCACCATCAAGCGGGAGCGCGAGCTCGCCGCACTCACGGGCGAGGAATAACCATGGGCCAGCAACGCATCATCCAGGGCACCGTCGTCAGCAACAAGATGGATAAGACCATCGTTGTCACCGTCGAGCGCCGCAAGAAGCACCGCCTCTATCACAAGGTTGTAACCCATACCATGCGCTACAAGGCCCACGACGAGGAGAACGCCTGCAACCTGGGTGACGTTGTTCGCATCCAGGAGTCCCGGCCCCTTTCCAAGGACAAGCGCTGGCGCCTCATTGAAGTGCTCACCCGCGGCGACGTCGCCGAGGTGGCGCCCGAGTCCATCGGCCGCGACATCGAAACGACGGCGCAGGTGGCGCCCAAGGCGGAGGTGCAGGAGTGATCCAGCAGGAAACCCGCCTGAAGGTGGCCGACAACTCCGGGGCGCGCTCGCTGTTGTGCATTCGCGTCCTCGGCGGCACGCGGCGGCGCTACGCGCGCCCCGGCGACGTCATCGTCGCCAGCGTGAAGGTCGCCCAGCCCAACTCGAATGTGAAGAAGGGCGATGTCGTGAAGGCGGTAGTCGTCCGCGTGGCCAAGGAATACGGCCGCCCGGACGGCTCCTACATCCGCTTCGACGAGAACGCCGCCGTGCTTCTCGCCAACGACGGCGAGAACCCGCGCGGCACGCGCATCTTCGGACCGGTGGCGCGCGAACTGCGCGACCGTAACTTCATGAAGATCGTCTCCCTTGCGCCGGAGGTGCTCTGAATGCCAGCCAAGATAAAGCGCGGCGACAAGGTGGTCGTGCTCGCGGGCAAGGACCGCGGCAAACGGGGAACCGTGCGCCGCGTGATCTCCAAGACTGACCGCGTGATTGTTGAGGGCGTGAACATCATCAAGCGCCACCAGCGAGCGCGCAGCGCGCAACAGCAGTCGCAGATCATCGAGCGCGAGGCGCCCATCCACGTCAGCAACGTGATGCTTGTCGACCCGAACAGCGACAACCCCACCCGCGTCACCTTCCGGCGGCGCGAAGATGGCGCCGTCGTGAGGGTGGCCAAGCGCAGCGGAGAGGACATCGAATAATGCCGCCGCGAATGAAAGACAAGTACGAACAGGAAGTTGCCCCTGCTCTCAAGGGTCACTTCAACTACGCAAACCCCATGCAGATTCCGCGCGTTACCAAGGTCGTGGTCAACATCGGCATGGGCGAAGCGCTCACCGATGCGAACGCACTCGACCGCGCCGCCGATGACGTCGCCGCCATCACCGGCCAGAAGGCGATGATCACGCGGGCGAAGCGGTCGATCGCAAACTTCCGCCTGCGGACTGGCAACCCCATTGGGGTGACAACGACGCTGCGCGGGACCCGCATGTACGAGTTCCTGGATCGCCTCATGAGCGCGGCTCTCCCGCGCATCCGCGACTTCCAGGGCCTCAATCCGAACGCATTCGATGGCCGCGGCAACTACAGCCTCGGCATCCGGGAGCAGCTCATCTTCCCGGAAGTCGAATACGACAAGGTCGATAAGGTTCGTGGGATGCAGGTGACCATCGTCACCACCGCAAACACGGACGAAGAAGGCCGGCGGCTGCTCGAACTAATGGGCATGCCGTTCCGGAAGAACTAGGAGGAAGCTGTGGCGAAGAAGGCTCTCATCGAGAAGTCCAGGCGCGCACCGAAGTACCCGGCGCGGCAGCACAATCGCTGCCGGATTTGCGGGCGCCCCAAGGCGTACATCCGCAGGTTCGCCATGTGCCGCATCTGCTTCCGCGAACATGCCCTCCGGGGGCTCCTCCCCGGGGTGACCAAGTCCAGCTGGTAAGTGCCGACGCAAACGCCAGAGGGAGAGTGCAATGAGTGTTAGTGACCCCATCGCCGATATGTTGACCCGCATCCGCAACGCCGTGAGCGCACGGCACGATGCGGTGGTCATCCCGGCCTCCAGGATGAAGGTTTCCATCGCGAGAGTCCTCAAGGACGAGGGCTTCATCCGCGACTACTCGGTCGTGCAGGAAGAAGGGCGCCCCCAGCCCAACCTGAAGGTCGAGTTGAGCTACGGCGGCCGCCGCCAGCCTGTCCTGAACGGGCTCCAGCGCGTGAGCAAGCCGGGCCTTCGCGTCTACGTTCAGCGCCGCGAGATCCCGCGGGTCTATGGCGGGCTGGGCATCGCCATCCTCTCCACGCCGAAAGGCGTCATGACGGGCCAGGAAGCGAGCCGCCACGAAGTGGGCGGCGAAGTCCTGTGCTACGTCTGGTAGGAGGAACCGAATGTCGCGCATAGGCCGTCAGCCAGTAGCAATCGAAAAGTCCGTCGAGGTCACCATCGACGACGGCAACTTCGTCCGCGTGGAGGGCCCGAAGGGTCATCTCGAACGCCAGTTCCCCACGTCCATCTCCTTCGTTCGCGAAGACGGCAAGATCGTAGTCGCCCGCCCCAACGACGAGGGCAAGCAGCGAGCCCTCCACGGGCTCTCGCGCACGCTCCTCAACAACATGGTGACGGGCGTTACCGCCGGCTTCACGAAGACGCTCGAGGTGCAGGGCGTGGGCTACAGGGCGCAGATCCAGGGTTCGAACCTGCAGCTCGCGCTCGGGTTCTCCCACCCGGTGATCGTCGCTCCGCCCGCGGGAATCACCTTCGCGGTGGAGGGCCCCCGCATCCATGTGCAGGGGATCGACAAGGAACAGGTAGGCCAGGTGGCCGCGAATATCCGCAAGCTGCGTCCCCCGGAGCCCTACAAGGGCAAGGGTGTCCGCTATCTGGGAGAGCGCGTGCGCCGCAAGGCCGGCAAGGCCGGGAAGGTAGGCAAGTAGCGATGGCACAGGCGACCAGCACTCTCGCCCGCGAGCGCCGGCACGGAAGGGTACGCCGCAAAGTGGCCGGCACTCCCGAGCGGCCGCGGCTCAACGTCTTCCGCAGCGCAAGCCACATCTATGCCCAGGTCATCGATGACAGGGCCGGCCACACGCTGGCCGCCGCCAGCGACGTCGATAAGGACCTTGCCGCCGAGACGAAGGGCAAGAACAAGAGCGAACGGGCCGCGCTCGTCGGCCGCATCATCGCCGAACGGGCGCTGGCAAGGGGTGTGGAGCTCGTTGTCTTTGACCGTGGCGGCTACAAGTACCACGGGCGCGTGAAAGCGCTTGCCGAAGCTGCGCGCGAAGGCGGGTTGGGATTCTAGTATGAGCCAGTTCGAACACAGCCAGGAAGAACTGACCGAAAAGGTCATCTACATCAACCGTGTGGCCAAGGTGGTCAAGGGCGGACGGCGATTCAGCTTCAGCGCGCTCGTCGTCGTTGGCGATGGCGCTGGGAGCGTTGGCGTGGGGCTCGGCAAGGCCAACGAGGTCCCCGAGGCCATCCGCAAGGGCTCGACCCTGGCGCGCCGCCAGATGGTGCGCGTCCCCATGCGCGGCGGTACCATCGCCCACCCGGTGCTGGCCGAGTTCGGCGCAGCGAAGGTGCTGATGAAGCCGGCCAGCCACGGCACTGGCGTCATCGCCGGTGGGGCCGTGCGCGCCATCATGGAGGCCGCGGGCGTCACCGACGTCCTGGCCAAGTCCCTTGGCAGCCGCAACCCCATAAACGTGGCGAAGGCGACGCTCGACGGTCTTTCCGGCCTGGTCGATCCCCGCGGCGCCCGCGAACGCCGGCTCGCCATCTCCAGGGGGACGAGCTAACCATGGCTACTGTTCGCATCACCTGGCGCAAGAGCGCCATCGGCTACGGCGCCGATCAGAAGGAAACCATCCGCAAGCTCGGTCTGCGGCGCCTGAACCAGACAGTCGAACACCCGGATTCGTCGTCCCTGCGCGGGATGATCTCCCGGGTGTCCCACCTTGTTGAGGTGGGCGAAGGGGACTCGAGATGAGCATTGGAGCGTCTGAACTGCGCCCGGCCCGGGGCGCCACGCACGCCAAAAAGCGTGTCGGCCGAGGCAACTCAAGCGGGCACGGTACCTATGCCGGCAAAGGCCTCAAGGGGCAGAAGTCTCGCAGCGGCAAGAACGTGCGCCTCGGCTTCGAAGGCGGGCAGATGCCGCTCGTCCGCCGCATGCACACCCTTCGCGGCTTCAACAACAAGTGGCGGGTCGAATTCCAGCCCGTGAACCTTGGCGCGCTCGAGCACTTCGACGCCGGCGCGACTGTGACCCCCGAGTCTCTGCGAACGGCCGGAATCCTCAAGCACCTGCGCGAGCCCGTGAAAGTGCTGGCCAGGGGCGAGCTGACGAAAGCGCTCACGGTTTCCGCGCACGCCTTTTCGGCCGCGGCGAAGGAGCGGATCGAGGCTGCCGGCGGCACGGCCATCGTAGTGGGCCCGGAAGAGGCTGAGCCGGGAGCCGGGGCGTGACAACACAGGCGGGAACGCGGCCACGGCTCCTCCAGGCGATGATCGACGCCTTCCGCCAGCAGGATGTGCGGCAGAAGCTGCTCTTCACGCTGGCGATGCTGGTCGTGTTCCGTTTCGTCGCCCACGTTCCCATTCCCAACGTTGACAGGGACGCCTTGGAGCAGGCGTTCGAAGGAAACGCCATCCTCGACTTCCTCAGCATCTTCTCGGGCGGCGCGCTGCAGAACCTGAGCGTGGCGGCGCTGGGCGTCTACCCCTACATCACCGCCTCGATCATCATGCAGATCCTCACGCCGCTGGTGCCCGCCTTCCGCTCCATGCAAGAAGAGGGTGAACAGGGCCGCCGCCGGTTGCAGCTATACACCCACTGGCTGGCGGTGCCCACAGCCATCATCCAGGGCTACGGGCAGATCCTCTTTATCAACGGCACCGGCAACGCCGTCGTCAAAGACTTCGGCTTCCCCGACCACCCCATGTCGACGATCGCCACCCTCGCCACCCTTACCGCCGGGACGATGTTCCTCGTGTGGCTGGGCGAGCTCATCACCGAGCACGGCATCGGCAATGGCGTTTCGCTCATCATCTTCGGCGGCATCGTGGCCGTGATGCCCGGCCTCATTCCCAGCATTTCAGCGACGTCGATCGTGGGCGTGCTGGCGATGGCCGGCTTCGCCATCGGCCTCATCTTCCTCATCGTCTACTTCCAGGAGGCGCAGCGCCGGGTACCCGTTCAGTACGCGCGCTCCGCCTTCCGAGGAGGGCGCATGTATCGCCAGCAGGGGCAAAGCCACATCCCCCTGCGCGTGAACATGGCGGGCATGATCCCGCTCATTTTCGCCTTTTCGATCATGATCCTGCCTGCCACCCTTGCCTCCTACTTCACGAGTTCGGGCGGCTGGGTCGAATCTGTGGCTGACTTCATGATCGACCAGTTCCAGGGCGGGCGCGGAGGCACCGGCACGGGACCCTACTGGCTCATCCTCTTCCTGTTGGTCATCGTCTTCACCTTCTTCTACACGATGGTGCAGTACCAGCAGCAGCAGATGGCCAAGACGCTCCAGCGCCAGGGCGCTTTCATTCCCGGTATTCGCCCCGGCCCGCCGACTGAGGCTTACCTCATGCGCGTCGTCACGCGCATCACGTGGGGCGGAGCCTTCTTCCTCGGCTTTGTCGCCGTGGTGCCCTTCTTCATTGGTCTCGTTTCCGACGTGAGGACCCTCACGATCTCGAGCACCGGTTTCCTCATTGTCGTGGCCGTCGTCCTCGACACCATGAAGCAGCTCGAAGCCCAGCTCCTGATGCGCAACTACGAAGGGTTCATACGCTAGCCGTGTTCGTCGTACTTCTCGGACCACCGGGCGCCGGAAAGGGCACTCAGGCACAGCGCATCGCTGCCGCCACGGGCCTGCTTCACCTTTCGACGGGCGACATGTTCCGCGAAAACGTGAAGAACCAGACCGAGCTCGGCCGCCTGGCCAGCACCTACATGGACCGCGGCGAGCTCGTCCCCGACGAAGTGACGATAAAGATGCTCCTCGAACGCCTCAGCCCCCCCGGCGCGGCCGAGGGCGCCATGTTCGATGGCTTCCCCCGCAACGTCGTCCAGGC
>CAYYYI010000093.1:0-10777 GCA_964475735.1 uncultured Anaerolineaceae bacterium | reverse complement strand
CAGCTCATAGAGCGGGCCACCGTCGACATGAGCAACAACCCTGTGTTGAGGCAGCGCATTTTCCGTTCGGTGCGAACCATCTACCTCGAAAGGTGAGTTGGTCGCATCCGGCGCAGGATAGGAGCCAGTTGATCGTTCCGGCGTAGGCAAAGGCGCTCCCGGCGTGGGATGATTCACGTCAGACCCATGACTGACGTCCAGGACACCGTGGCTCCTGATTCAGCCGGCCGGGCAGTGGCCGAAGCCGCCGCCATGGCCGTGCCCTATAAGCTCGCCGAAGCGTATGCGCGGCGCGACATCGGCGCGCTGCTCGGGCTCTTCGCCAATATTCGCGAGGTTGCCTGGATTGGCACCGGCGCCGACGAACGGCGCGTCGGCAAGGAGGAGCTTCGCAGCCAATTCGAGAGGAACCTTGAGCAGTCCGAAGTCCTGCTCTTCCGGTTCGAATGGGTGCGCGCCTCGGCCACCCCCACTGCGGGCTGGGTGATGGCCGAGGGATCGATGTTCGCTGCCGTCGCGGGGGAGAGCATCGATGTGCCGGTGCGCCTGACCGCTGTTGTCGTCGAAGAAGACGGCGAATGGCGCATCGTTCAGGCGCACCTCTCCTGTCCCGCAACCGGCCAGGCAGAGGGCGAATCGTTCCCATCGCTTCTTGAGCAGATGGCAGACGCGGTCCGGCGCGAGCGCCCGGATCTTCTCCAGCACACTTCGCCCGATGGCACCGTGACCATCCTCTTTACCGACATCGAGAACTCGACCGGGGCCACGGAACGGCTGGGCGACAAGGGGTGGGTCGACGTCCTGCGTGAGCACAACGAAATAGTCCGCGAGCTCACACGCGAGTTCGGCGGCTACGAGGTGAAGTCCCGCGGCGATGGGTTCATGCTTGCGTTTGGCAGCGCCAGGCGGGCGTTGCTGTGCGCGATCGAGATGCAGCGGGCGTTCGCCCGGCGCAACGCGCAGAACCCCGACGTGGCAATTCGTATCAGCATCGGGCTCCACACCGGTGAAGCCATCCGCGAAGCCGACGACTTCTTCGGCCGCAACGTTATCCTCGCCGCGCGGATCGCCGACCTTGCGCAGGGCGGCGAGATCCTCGTTTCGTCGCTCGTGAAGGCGCTGGCCGAAAGCTCCGGCGACTTCCGCTTTGGCGAAGAGCGCCGGGTGGAGCTCAAGGGGCTGAGCGGCTTTCACCGGATCTATGGGGTGGCATGGGACAACCCCTGAGGGGGAATTGGCGGTGGTCGGGGTGCCGCGATTTGAACGCGGGACCTCCTGGCCCCAAACCAGGCGCTCTGCCAGGCTGAGCTACACCCCGTGCCTTCCACAGGTTACATGCCCTTCTCCGCACGCGCAGCGAGCGGCCTGTTGGCGTGTCGCTGCGCGTGCCTTCACAGGAGCCGCCGCTGCTTCGCTCCGCGTCGCATCCCGGGGACGGGCAGGTTGATGTCGAAGGCGATACCGCCGACGCGCACCATTGCAGTCACCATCGCCCCGGCGAGTGCCGCCAGCCCAACCGATGCCGGTTCGACCGCCCACACTGTGAGGCCCCCAACCGCCGCCGCCGTGGCGTTGATCTCCGACCGGAGCACCAGCGGCACGCGGTCGGCCATGAGGTCGCGGAGAACGCCACCCCCGGTGCTCGTGAGGATGGCCAGCAGGATCACTGCCGGGATCTCCAGCCCCGCCTCGATGCCGGCGAGCGCTCCAGCCACGGCGAAGGCCCCCAGGCCAGCTGCATCGGCCACGGCGAGGAGGGTGCGCGAGATTCGCCGATTGAGCGCCACGACGGCTATCGCCAGCGCGGTCGAACCGCCCGCCCAGAGGAGGTAGTCCGCATGGTCGATGACGAAGGGCAGGCGCATGAGGACGACGTCGCGCATCAGCCCTCCGCCCGTGGCAGTCACCACGCCCATCACGAGCAGGCCGAAGATGTCCAGCCGGCGCCTGGCCCCTACTTCAACGCCCGAGATGGCGAAAGCGACGATGCCCACGCGGTCCAGGATGGTGACCAGATCGGCGGCATCGATATCCACGCGCGCAGGTTAGCACCGTGCGCGGCGCCGGGGCATCGCCCGGGCGCGATGCGTCAGTCGCCGGTAGGGTATCCAGCCTCCACCCAGGCAAGCGTCCCGCCTTCGACGTTGTAGAGAGGAACCTCGGTGAGGCCCGCGGCGGTCGCGTACTCGGCGGCCAGGGCGCTCCGCTGCCCCGAGCGGCAGATGAAGAGGACCTCCTTGCCGTTGGCAAGCTCGCGGATCTGCTTCACCTCGTTGATGACGGTGTTCACCGGCACAAGCCTGACGCCTGTCGCGTGCACCTCCACATACTCGTGCGGCTCGCGCACATCCACCATCACCGCCTTGCCGGCGTCCAGCATCTCCTTCGCTTCGGCGACGGTCACACGGCCGAACGGCTCACGGGGGTCTCTCGTTGCCACAGGTGTCTCTCCTGATTGTTGATTGAATTACTAGAGAATAGGCTAGCACAGCGCAGCACTCGAATGCATTCCGTCTGGCCATGCCGCGATGCAGTCTTCCCCGTAAACTGGCGCCATGTCTGATCCGCTGCGCCCCTCTGCCGATGAAGCTCTGGCCGAATGGGCCCGCCGTGTCCGCGCCGACCGCGAGCAGGTGGACCGCTTCCGCGAAGAAGCTGAACGCCCCGACTTCTACGCCCCGGTTGCTGCCGCCTTCAAAGCCGACCCGCGCCGCGAAGACGATTCCGTACTGAACGCCCTGCGCGAACTGGTGGAGCCGGGCGAGACGTGGCTCGACATTGGCGCCGGGGGCGGCCGGTTTGCCCTCCCAATCGCCCTCCTGGCGAAGGACGTGATTGCCGTCGACGCCTCGGAGGCGATGCTCGGCATCCTCCACGAGGCCATGGCCGAATACGGCATACCGAACGTGCGCACCATCCGCTCGCGCTGGCCGATGGAAGACGCGCCCCGCGCGGATGTCGCCCTCATCGCCAACGTGGGGAACGACATCGAGCAGATTGGGCCGTTCCTGGACGCCATGGAGGCTTCCGCGCGACGCCTTTGCGTGATGATCAACCTTGCCCGTCCCCCGGCGTCCTACGCCTGGCCGCTCTGGCCGGCCATTCACGGCGTGGAACGCGAGCCCCTCCCGGCCGTGCCGGAGTTCCTTTCCCTCCTGCTCGCCCGGGGGAAGCTGTTCGAGGTGCGGCTCTTCCCGCGGCGGCCGATGTCGTTCGAGCAGCCCGAGGACGCGCTCCCCTTTCTGCGGCAGCAGCTCTGGATTCGCGAAGGCGGCGAGAAGGACCGCCGATTGCGCGCGCTCCTTCCTGAAATGGTGCAGCCGCAGGATGGTCGCTACACCCTGTCGTGGGCTCAGCCCATCCCGGTTGCGCTGGTCACCTGGCGGCCGCGCTGATTTCGATGCGCGACCCGCTCCTGCCGCCGGTGGAAGAGTGCTACGAAGCGTGGCGAGGCCGCGTGCGTGCCCATCGTGGCGCCGCAGCCGACGCCGGACTTGAACGCGGCCGTGAAGAGACCTGGGCTTCTGCCGTCGAAGCGTTCACTGCCGACCCGCGGCGACGAGATGAGCCCGCGCTCGACGCTCTACTGGCGCTCGTGCAGCCCGGCGAGACGTGGCTCGACATCGGCGCCGGCGCGGGCCGCTACGCCCTGCCGCTGGCGTTGGCGGGCGGCTCTGTCACCGCGATTGAGCCCTCGGCGGCCATGGCCACGGCGCTCAGGGCGGGAGCGAAGGAGCATGGAGTGCGAGGTGTAAGAGTCATCGAAGCGGAATGGCCGATGCCTGACCCGCCCCACGGCGACGTCTCGTTCATCGCCCATGTCGGCTACGGCTCGGAGGAGATCGGCCCGTTCCTCGATGCGATGGAGGCGGCCACGCGCAGGCTGTGCGTGGCGATGATGCTGGCCCGCGCGCCCTCTTCTGCGGCTGATTCCTACTGGTTGCCGGTTCACGGAGTAGAACGTCCGCCGCTGCCGGCTCTGCCGGAATTCCTCTGCGTGCTGCTGGCGCGGGGGCGGCTCTTCGAATTGCGCCTCGTACCGCGCTTCGAGCAGGCGAGAGACAATCCGGAAGCGGACCTCCGGTTCCTTCGCCGCCACCTGCGCGTAAAGCCGGGTACGCCCGAAGACGCGCGGCTCACGGCCACATACCGGGAGCGCCAGTCGCACGGCGAGCGACTGCACCCGCCCGATGTGCCCCTGGGGATTGTCAGCTGGACTCCCCGGCCGGGACTCTGAAATTTGCCGTGTAGCTCCAGCCCCGTCCCTGCTTTCCTTCGAAGGTGAGACTGGCGCCTTCGCCCAGGGCGCGCAGGTGTTCGGGGCGGATCCGGTCCGGGTCACCGCGCATCTCTGTGATGGAAAGCAGTCCTCCGGGGCGTAGCACCCTTCGCACCTCCCGCAGGCAGGTGGCCGGATCGGGTACTTCACCGAGCACCGCCACGAGGAAGGAGACGTCGAAGCTGCCATCGCGGAACGGGAGCTGAAGCGCGTCGCCCTGCACGGCGCGACAGTTCACCAGGCCTGCCCGGTCGATGCGGCTCTGTGCCAATCGCAGCATCGCGGCCTGCAGATCAAAGAAGCAGTGGAGCCCCGAAGGGATGCGTTTGGCCGCCTCTATCGAGAAGTACCCCGGCCCGGGCCCTATTTCGAGCACGCGGGCGCCGGGCGTGAGCGCCAACCTGTCAACGATCCTGCCCGGCGGCTGAATGAGCCGCCGGAGCGGGTTCAGGAGCGACCCGGCCTTGCTGGCGGGGTAAACACGTCCCTTCCCCATCCCGAAACGAACCTCTCGCGCCATCGGCGCATTCTAGCGCAGCGTGATGTCTTCGGTACCAAGAAGGAGCGCAAGGCCCTCGAGAACCTCCGCGAGCTTCTCGCGCCGCAGCGCGCCGGCGCGTTCGCCCAGGCGGGTGCGGTCGACTGTCCGAAGTTGCGAGGCGTTGACCACGCTCGGCCGCCCGAGGCCGGCTTCGCCGCTCTCGAGGCGGACGTTGCCCGGCATTGCCGCCAGGCGCAGGTTTGACGTGACAGCAGCGACCACGGTGGTGGAAATGGCGCTGCGGTTGAAGCGGTCGTGCTGGACGATGAGCGCTGGCCGGCGTCCGGCGGGCTCCGATCCCTCCCGCGGTCCGAAGTGGAGCCAGTAGACCTCCCCCTGGTGTATCACCAGCGTTCGTCCGCCCAGTTGGTGCCCGCTTCGTCGAATACGGCCGATTCACGTGTCTGCTCCGCCACGATTTCGGCGGAGGCGAACAGTTCGTTGAGCCGGCGCGTGACCTCGGCATCGTTCTGCGCGCGAACGGCTTCGGTGAGGACCCTCGTGACAAACCTGTTGCGCGACTCGTGACGATCGCCGGCGGCGCGGTCGATTGCCGACAGGAGGTCATCGGGGATGGCGATCGCCGTCTTTCGAAGTGGCATGCTGGTACTCTTCCTGGTAGTGACACAAAGCATACCACGACAAAGATGCCCCGGCAGGCCCTGCCGGGCAGAATGTACGGGGGGTGCTTTCGCAAATGGCGTCTGGCGGTGGCAATTCGCAACGTCGCAAGTCCTTCATCGACGAGATCCTCCGCGCCAACGCAGAGTTCGCAGCGAGCGTTGCCGCGCGCGACCTGCCTGGCCCTGCCGGCTACCGTGGCGCCATCGTGCTCTGCATGGATGCCCGCATCGATCCAGTGCGCGTTCTCGGGCTCCCGCCGGGCACGGCGCATATCATCCGCAACGCGGGCGGCCGCATGGCCGAGGCGCTGCGAAGCATCGCCATCAGTCAGCAACTGATGGGGACGCGCGAGGTGGCCATCGTCCATCACACCGAATGCGGCATGGCTTCCGTTTCTGATGACGAGGTCCGGGGCCGCCTCCGGGACAACCTTGGCGCGGATGCGCCGGACATCGAATTCCTCACATTCGCCGACCTTGATGAGTCCGTGCGCGAGGACATCCGCATCTACCGGGCGTCGCCCATCGTCCTCCAGGACGTTCCCGTCCGCGGTTTCGTCTACGACATAAGGACCGGACGGCTCCGGGAGGTCTCGCCGGATTCGTAGCGAGCGCTGCCCCTATCGGGTGGGCGCCGCGGCCTTCTCTCGCCGCTCGTATTTGCGGGACGGCGTCAGCACGATTGGCTCAAGATCCGCGGCGGCGAATGACGCGATCTGCTGGCCCTCAGGAGGCGTTCCGTAGGTGGTGGTGCGCTGGCGAGGGACGCGGCCCGCTTCGCGAATGATGCGCTCCATCTCCGCGGGCGGGAGCTCCTGCCCGAATTCCGCCCCGGCGGCGCGGGAGATGCTCTCGTTCATCAGCGTTCCACCCAGGTCGTTCACGCCCGCTTCGAGACACGCCCTCACACCCGTTTCGCCCATCTTCACCCACGAGACCTGGATGTTCGTGATCAGCGGGTGCAACGCCAGCCGCGCGACCGCGTGCATGAGCACCGCCTCGCGGAAGGTGGGGCCGCTGCGGGCCTTCCCTTTCAGGTAGATGGGCGCTTCCATGTGCACGAACGGCAGGGGCACGAACTCGGTGATGCCGCCGGTGCGCTGCTGCACTTCGCGCAGACGCAACAGGTGCCGGGCCCAGTGCTTCGGCTCTTCGATGTGGCCGTACATGATGGTCGAGGTGGTTCGGAGCCCGGCCCGGTGGGCTTCCTCGACCACTTCCATCCACTGGGCCGTGTTGATCTTATCGGGGCAGAGCGTGGCGCGCACTTCGTCGTCCAGGATCTCCGCGGCTGTCCCGGGGAGCGTGCCCAGACCGGCGTCTCGGAGGCGCGCGAGAAAGTCGTGCAGGCTCAAGCCAAGCGTCTGCGCGCCCTGCCAGACTTCGAGCGGCGAGAAGGCGTGGGCGTGGATGCCCGGAGCGGCCCCGTGGATGGTCTCCAGGATGCGGATGTACGTCTCGCCCGTGTACTCGGGGTGGATGCCGCCCTGCATGCACACTTCGGTGGCGCCCCGCTCCCAGGCCTCCCGCACGCGCCGGGCGATTTCGTCCATGCCCAGGTCGTAGGGCGCGCCGCGCAGGCTCTCGCTCAGCTTCCCCTTCGAAAACGCGCAGAACTGGCAGCGGAAGTAGCAGATGTTGGTGTAGTTGATGTTCCGGTTCACCACGTAGGTGACCACATCGCCGTTCACGCGCTTGCGCAGGTCGTCGGCCGCCGCGCACACAAGGTGGTAGTCGTCGCCGCGGGCCTCGAACAGCCGTGTGATTTCCGCCTCAGAGAGACCGTCGCCGTCCAGCGCCCGGTCAACGATGGCGGCGACCTCGGGTGTTGCCGTGGTCACCGCCCGGTCCGGCGCCAGCCGCCGGGGGATGTCGTCCGCGGGTGGGGCCATGTGGGCGTCGCCTGGTGACCACGGGTCAGTGCGGGCGAAGCCGTCGGCGTCGATGGCGCGCAGAACGTGGGTCGCCATCGACGGATCTTGCCAGCGGGCGACGTCGCGGGCGTACGCGGGGTAGAGGGCGAGCCGCTCGACCAGCACCTTCCCCGCTTCGGCGGTGCATCGGCGGAGCTCTTCCAGGTGCGGCCACGGGGCTTCCGGGTTCACGTGGTCGGGCGTCACGGGCGAAACGCCACCCCAGTCGTTCAGGCCTGCCGAGACGAGGCGCTGATAGGTGCCAGGGCTGAGGTTCGGCGGCGCCTGGATATTCATCTCCGGGCCGAGGACGATGCGGGCGATCGCGATTGTCCAGAGGAGATCGTCGAGGTCCGGCTCCGGGGCGTTGGCCATCTTCGTGCCGGGCTTGGCGCGGAAGTTCTGGACGATGATCTCCTGGATGTGCCCGTACTCCTCGTGCAGGTCGCGCAACGCGAGCAGCGATTCGACCCGCTCGCGCCGCGTCTCGCCGATGCCGATGAGGATGCCCGACGTGAACGGCGCCGCCAGTTCGCCGGCGAGGCGGATAGTCTCGATGCGTGCCGCCGGGCGCTTGTCGGGGGAGCCGAAGTGGGGCCCGCCCTTCTGCGCCAGCCTTTCGGAGGCGCTTTCGAGCATGATCCCCTGCGAAATGGACACCCGGCGCAGGAGGGCGATCTCCTCGCGGGTCATCACGCCCGGGTTCGCGTGGGGCAGGAGCCCGGTCTCCCTGAGCACGAGCCCGGCCATGGCGGCGAGGTATGCGATCGTGCTCTCGTAGCCCATCTCATCCAGTTCGCGGCGGGCCGCCTTGTAGCGCAGCTCCGGCTTGTCGCCCAGGGTGAAGAGCGCCTCCTTGCACCCGGCGGCAGCCCCGGCGCGCGCGATCTCGAGGATTTCGTCCGGGGTCATGTACGCGCGCTCGCCGGGCCGCGGCGGGCGGGCGAACGTGCAGTAGTGGCACACGTCGCGACAGAGGTGCGTCAGGGGGATGAACACCTTGCGCGAATAGGAGACGGCGTTGCGATGGGCGCGGTCCCGGATCTTGCCCGCGACTTCGAGCAGCGCCGCGAGGTCGCTCTCCCCGGCAAGGGCGAGCGATTCTTCACGCGAAGGAAGGCGGCCTTCGATCGCAGAACGAATTGTGGCTCTGGTGCGTGGGTCCATCGAAGCTCCCTGGCGGTTGGGACTGCCAACCGGGTCCTGCCAACAGTGTAGCTCTTATAACCCAAGTTACTTCGACCATGCAACGTGTATAATCCCGCCGGGAGGAGAACTTCATGAGCCGGCGCACCGTTCGCTGCCCCGTAGCCGCGACCCTCGATGTCGTGGGCGATCGCTGGACGATGCTCATTATTCGCGACATCCTCCGCGGCCATTCGCGCTACTCGCAGCTGCGGCGCTCGGTCGAAGGCGTAACCACGAGCCTTCTCTCAGACCGCCTGAAGCTCCTCGAACGAGAGGGCATCCTGGAGCGGAGCTTCTACAGCCAGCACCCGCCTCGCGCCGAATACCTGCTGACGGCAAAGGGCCACGCACTCGGTATGGTGGTCGGCGCCCTGGCCGCCTGGGGCGAGAAGTACACCGAGCACGACCTGACACTCGTCGACAAGGAGTGCGGGCACGGTGTCAGCCTCGTCTACCGGTGCGAAACCTGTGGCCGCGCTTCCCCCCGCTCGAACATCCGGATCGTCGAGGCGTAACCTCTTGCCCGCCGGGCATCGGGCGCCGGCGAGGACCCCGGGTGCGGCCGTATCGGATGGAGTGAAACCGTCCCCTGCGATAGACTCCGCAATACACCGGGCTCACGGCCCGGCCTTTGTTTGGCCGCCTCTTTCCTCCTCCATCGAAGACGGCCCTGATTGGACAGCGTGACAGCTCACGGCATCCCCGACAGCGAACTACAGGCGGGCAGGACGCCCATCGGCCGCCTCTGGTCCGCGGTTCTCCTGATGATTGTCGTTGCTGTCCCCGGGATCATTCTGCGGTTCGCGGGCATCCATCCAGCGCCCATCCTTGGCGCGGCGGTCTTCGGGCTCTCGATTCTTGCTGCCGCGTTCATCCTCAGCTGGGCAGCAGAGACCGCGGAGATGGACATTTCGCAGGGGCTCGCGCTGGCGATCATTGCGTTCATCGCGGTCCTCCCCGAGTACGCAGTCGACCTGGTGCTCGCCTGGAAGGCCGGCGCCGACCCCGCCGAGGCGGAGCGCGGCCTGGCCATCGCAAACATGACCGGCGGCAACCGGCTGCTGATCGGCGTTGGCTGGCCCCTTGTTTTCGCGCTCTTTGTGTTCCGCACGAAGATCAAAGAGCTGGTAGTCGACCGGCATCGCTCTCTCGAACTTGCCTTCCTCTCCGTGGCCACGCTCTACGTGATCTTCATCCCGCTCCGGCACACGGTCAGCATCATCGACACCATCGTCCTCGTGTCGCTCTTCGTTATCTATCTCTTCTTCACGAGCCGCCTGGAAGGGGAGGACGTGGAATTGGTGGGGCCTGCCCGCGTAATGGGCATGCTGCCCAACGCTCGCAGGCGCACCGTGGTCGTGGCTCTGATGCTTTTCAGCGCGGTAGCCATCTTCGCCTCTGCCGAGCCTTTCGCCGAGTCGCTCGTGCACATCGGCGAGGACTTCGGGGTATCCGAATTCCTGCTCATCCAGTGGCTCGCGCCCCTGGCCTCCGAATCCCCCGAGGTGCTGGTGGCGAGCCTCCTCGCCTGGCGTGGCCGCGCGGCGGCGGGAATGGGCGCGCTCATCTCGTCGAAGGTGAACCAGTGGACGCTGCTCATCGGCACGCTGCCCATTGCCTTCCTGATCTCGGCCGGCGAGTTTTCGTTCACGGGCGGCCTGCCCCTTGATGACCGCCAGCGCGAGGAGATCTTCCTGACGGCCGCGCAGTCGGCCTTTGCCATCGCGGTGTTTATCAACCTGCAGATGAACCGGCGCGAGGCTGTGGCGCTGTTCCTGTTGTTCGCCACACAGCTGTTCATCACGAACGAGCAGGCGAGGATCGTCTTTGCGGGCGCCTACACAGTTCTTTGCATCGTGCTTCTGATTGTCCACCGCAGCCAGGTCCCCGTGACGGCCAGCGCCGCGTGGGACATTCTCAGGGGCCGCTCTTCGGAGGAGCACGAGGAGCCGGGACCCGCCGGCCCGGACAGCTCTTCTCCCGCCGACGCAGGGGAATAGGCGCCGCGTCAGGCGGGCAACGCGAAACGTATCGGGTGCGGCTGAACGGAGGGGTGGTACGCCCGGTAGGACTCGAACCTACGGCCTTTAGGTCCGCAACCTAACGCTCTATCCGCTGAGCTACGGGCGCGCGTACCAGGTTGGTGCCGAAGGTGAGATTTGAACTCACACGCCCGTGAAGGACACTACGCCCTGAACGTAGCGCGTCTGCCATTCCGCCACTTCGGCACCTG
>CAYYYI010000092.1:4630-10802 GCA_964475735.1 uncultured Anaerolineaceae bacterium | reverse complement strand
ATTGGAGGCCCCTCTGGCGACGCCGGGGCGTCGCGGCTACTCCTCCCTCCTCCCTCCTCCCTCCTCCCTTCCCCCGTGGTTGGGCACAGCAAGGAGCGGATGCGGCGAAACGGGCGACGTCGCCGGGGCAGGGCGGGGTTGGTACCAGGAAGAGGGACGAGGACTGAGCGGGCGGCGAACTTAGTTCCGGGGGAGGTCGGCGAGGCGCAGGGAGAGGACTTTCGAGACGCCGTCGCGGCCCATGGAGACGCCGTAGATGGAGTCGGCCGCCTCGACCGTGCGGCGGTTGTGCGTGATGACGAGGAACTGCGTCTTCGCAGCGAGCGCTTCGAGGGCCGAGGTGAAGCGCCCGACGTTGGCCTCGTCCAGGGCGGCGTCCACCTCGTCGAGCACGCAGAAGGGGGCGGGGTTCACCGCCAGGAGGGCGAACAGCAGGGCCACGGCGGTCAGGGAGCGTTCGCCGCCCGAGAGCATGTTCAGGCTGGCGATGCGCTTGCCCGGGGGCTGGGCTTCCATCTCGACGCCGGCCTCGGCGACGTTGTCCGGGTTCGAAAGCGCCAGCCGGGCGTGCCCGCCGCCAAAGAAGGCGGAGAAGTATTCGCCAAAGGCCTGGTTCACCTTTTCGTAGGTGGCGCCGAAGCGGGTGTGGATCTCTTCGTTCAGCTCGGTGATGGCCTGCCGAAGCTGGATCTCCGCGTCCTCGAGGTCGCGCATCTGGGAGGTGAGGAACTCGTACCGCTCCTGGCTGTCGCGGAAGTCCTCAGGGGCTTCTTCGTTGATAGGCCCGAGGCGGCGGATCTGGCGGCGAAGGTCTTCGATGCGTGAGCGGGTCTCTTCGACATCGATGATTGCGCCCCCCTGGACTGCCGGGGAACCCGCCTGCTGCGCTTCGAACATCGGCGCAGCCGCCATGGCCTCGTCGAGCGAAACGATCTGGCCAGCGCGGTCGGGGGCGAGCCCTTCGCGCTCCATCTCTATGCGAAGGCTCTCGATCTGGTCGTTGGCGCGCGCCACTTCAGCTTCGATATCGAGGCGGCGGCGCTCGACCTGCAGGAGCGTGGCCTGCGCCTCCTGGTATTCGTCCTGGACCTGGCGCTCATGGTTTTCGAGCCGGTGAAGCTCGTCGCGGTCGGGCGCGGCGTCGTCGGTGCGCTGCGACTGTTCGAGGCGGATGGTTTCGAGCTCGGCCGCCAGCGTGCGAAGGCGCTCGTCGATGACGCCGGCTTCGAGCTCGAGGTTGCGTGCCTGGAGGCGGCGCGCTGAGATCTGCCCGGCCAGCCGTTCGAGGGCCTTTTCGTGCTGTTCCCGCATGGCAGCGAGCGTCTTGCGTTCGCCGTCGATGGTGGCGACGCGGGCGCTGGCTTCTCCCACGGCGCTGAGGGCGGCTTCGCGGCGAGCAGTGGCGGCGCGGAGGTCGCCTTCGAGCTCGGCAATGGCGGCACGGCGCTCATCGCGGCGGGCGGTACTCTGCGCCATGGCCGCCGAGGACTGTGCGATGAGCCGTTGGCGGCCATCGGCCTCACGGGAAATGTCGGCGCGGCGGGCCTTGATGGCGTCCATCTCGCGGCGCAGGCGGTGTAGACGATCGCGTTCGCGCTCAAGCTCCAGGCGGGCGGTGTCGAGCTGGCGGCGGACCGCGTCGTATTGCTGGTCGGCTTCCTGGGCGCGCTGGGCGAGCTGCTCGATTGCGCCGCGGGCGTCGCGAAGACGCTGGGAGCTCACGGCGGCGCGGTCGCGGAGCTCGGCGATCTTGACCGGCAGCTCTTCGAGCTCGCCCTGGCGGGAGAAGGTGCTCTCCTCAGCGCCCGAGGCGCCTCCGGTCATGACGCCGGTAGGCTCAATGTAGGTGCCATCGAGGGTGACGACCGAGCCGAGGGCGCGGCGGATCATGCGCAGGCCCGTCTGGGTGTCTTCGACAATGATGACGCGGCCAAGGAGGGTATCGATGAGCGGCCGGAACTGGTTCTCGCAGCGCACGAGCTTGGCAGCGACGCCCACCACGCCGCGCTCCTTCTGGAGGTTCAGCGGGTAGACGTGGCGGACCGATTCGAGGGCGAGGAACTGGGCGCGGCCGTGCCGGCGGCGGCGGAGGAGGTCGATGGCCTGCAGCGCCTGCTCCTCGTTCTGAACGATGACGGCGTGGAGGCGGTGTTCGAGGGCGGCGTTGATGGCCATCTCGAGCCCGGCGGGGACGCGGATCTGGCGGGAAAGCAGCCCGAGCACGCCCGGCACCTCGGGTGGCTCCCCGAGGCTGCCCGGTTCGACATCCTCGATGAGGGCCTGGCCCATGATGAGCACGTTGCGGGTACCGGCGGCGACGCCGTCCTGCTCGGCCTGGATGCGCCGCAGGGCGTCAAGGCGGCCTTCGAGGTGGTCGAGCTCGCGGAGGTCCTGGTTGCCGGCCGCCTCGTAGGCGCGGGTCTCCTCCTGCACGCGCAGGAGGCGCTCGCGGGCCTCCTCTGCGCTGTGGCGGGCGGATTCGAGCTCCATTTCGGCGATGGCGAGCTGTTCTCGGAGCTGGAGGAAGCGGCGGCCGTAGCCAATGAGCTCGACGAGCGCCTGCTTGCGGCGAACGTCGGACTGGTTGAACTCGCGCTCAAGCTCTTCGAGGCGGCGCCCGGCGGCCTGGATGTCGGCTTCCATGGCGCCGGTGCGGCGCTCGTCGGCGTCGGCGTTGTCCCGAAGGTCCTGCAGGCGGCTCCGTGTGGTGGAGTACTCCCTTTCAGCGGCGTCGAGCGCCTCGCGCGCCTCGGCAGCCAACGCTCTCGCCTGCTCGATTTCCCCGGTGGCCTCGAGGCCGCGGCGGCCCTCGTCGATATCGGTGCTGGTCAGGGTGAGGCGTTCCGCCTCCATGGCTTCTATTTCGCGTTGAAGCTCGTCGCGGCGGGCGGCGGTCATTGCGTGCCGTTCGCGGTCGAGGGCGATGGACTGCTCGGTGGTGCGAAGTCGCTGGTCAAGCTCCGTCTGGCGCGTGTCGCGGCGCTGGATGGCCTCCCGGCGCTTCCGGATCTCGTCCCCGAGAGCGCGCATCTGCTCGCGAAGCTGGGTGACGCGCTGGGCAGCAGTAGCATCTTCGGCGGCGCGCTGGTCGAGCGCGGCGCGGGCGCGGACAAGGGCGTTCTGGGCCTCGCTCCAGCGGTGGCCGTAGTAGGCGCGCAGCAGCTCGGAGAGCTCGGACGAGAGGCGCGCGTGCTCGCTGGCGCGCTCGGCCTGGCGGCTCAGCTGGGCCAGGCGAGGCTCGATCTCAGCGGTCAGCAGGGTGACCCGGTCGATGTTCTCGCGGGTGGCGGCAAGCCGGTCCTGGGCTTCCTTGATCTTCATGCGGAAACGCTTGACGTCTGCCGCCTCGTCGAGAAGCGAGCGGCGCTCGTCGGGGGACATGCTGAGCACTTCGTCGACGAGCCCCTGGCCCATGATGGCGTAGCTGTTCTGGCCTACGTCGCCCTTCATGAGCAGGTCCACCACGTCACGAAGGCGGACGCGGGAGCCGTTGAGCAGGTACTCGGATTCGCCGTTGCGGTAGACGCGGCGGCCTACTTCGACTTCGCCGAAGTCGAGCGGGAGCCAGCGGTCCTCGTTATCGAGGGTGATGAGGACTTCGGCCATTCCCACGGCCGCCCGCGCGCCGGTGCCGGAAAAGATCACGTCTTCGGTCTTCTTTGTGCGAAGAAGCCGGGAGCTTTGCTCGCCCAGCACCCAGCGGATGGCGTCGGCGACGTTGCTCTTGCCCGAACCGTTAGGGCCGACGACGGCGGTGATGCCGGTTCCGAACTCGAACATTGTGCGGTTCGGGAAGCTCTTGAACCCCTGGATGGAGAGTTTCTTGAGGTACACCGCTAGGCCTCCTCCCCCGTGAGCCGCGCAACCGCTTCGCTGGCGGCGTTCTGCTGGGCTTCTCGTTTGCTGGCGCCGCTGCCCTGTCCGAGGGTCGTGCCTCCAACACGAACCTCGACAGTGAACCTGCGGCCTGATCCGGCGGCCTCTTCGTTCACCGTCACATAATCCGGCGGTTCGTGCCAGCGAGCCTGCACGAGATGCTGCAGAGAGGACTTGGGATCGAGGCTGGCGCCTTCGCGGCGGATCAGTTCGAGCTCGGGCGCGAGCATTCGGAGGATGAAGGAGCGGGCGGCTCGATAGCCCTGGTCGCGGTAGACGGCGCCGATGAGGGCTTCGAAGGCGCCGGCCAGGTTGCGTTCGCGCAGGCGGCCACCGGCCGATTCCTCGCCGCGACCCAGGATGATGTGTTCCCCGAGATCGAGCCGCGTCGCAGCGCGGGCGAGAGTGGACCCGCGAACCATCTCGGCGCGCATGCGCGTGAGGTCGCCCTCGCCCGCGTTGGGGAAGAGCCGGAAGAGCTCGTGGCCGGCGACCATCCCCAGCACCGCGTCGCCGAGGAATTCGAGGCGTTCGTTGGACTCGGCGTCGGCGCCGGACTCATTGAGGAAGGAGGCGTGGGTCAGGGCCTGTTCGAGAAGCGCACCCGGCAGCGGCCTGACACCAAGCCGTTGAACGAGGTCGTCGAGTGCAGGCGGCGGGGCCAGTGGCACTGAACCTCCCTGGCGCACAGCCCTGGGTCCGAAGAGACAGGGAAATGCTAACTTTGCATGATCATATCGACCGTGTGGGCCGTGTCAAGGATACGGTAGAATCGAACCTGAACCAGCGAACACTATGACAAGCGCGAGAATTTCATGTTCGGTCTGCCTCCTCGAAGTGGAGGCGCACATGGAGGCCTACTGCAACGCCTGCGGCCAGGCCTATCACCTCAACCAGCGGAGCGACCTGCCCGGGGCCGATTGCGGCGAGGTTTGGATCAACGAAGAACACCTCGCCCTCGAATTCGCGTGCAACACCTGCCTGCACCCCCCGGCAGAGGGGCCCCTAACGGCGATACTGGACGCGGCGGAAGCGGCGGCCATCGCCGGGGTGGCCGAAACCGCGCTCCAGGCGGCGGCGGATTCGGGAGCGATCCGGCACCGGCGGACATCGAGCGGTGTGTACCTCTTCGAACGGGCGGACGTCGTCGCATTCGCCGAAGGGCGCCAGTGAGTGAGCTCACCTGCTGCGAATGCAAGGCGCCCGCAGGCGGACAGAGCGTGCTGACGTGCGCCGCCTGCCGGGGGGTGTTTCACTTCGCCGATGAACGCGTGCACGAGCGCGGGAAACGCTGCGGCGTGCACGAGATCGGTTTTCGGGAGATCCTTGGCAGGGATGCCGTGCCGCTCTGCCTTCGCTGCGACATGGCATTCAGGCTTGAGAACGGAATCCCCGCATGACCAGCACACGCAAGCGCACTCGCCGCGACCGGACTTCCTCCGCGCCCGCCCAGTCCCAGCCGGCGCCCCAGCCGCAGCAGTCAAAGGCCCTCAAGCCGCTCGCCGAGTGGCGCTGGCGCACGTTCCCGGTCTATTTCGCCTTCTCGCTGGCGCTCTTCATCGGGGTGTACGTGGGCCTGCTGGCAGCCGCCGCGAACGACGCCGGCAACAGCAGCATCTCGCTCGTGCTGGCCGGGGTCCCGGCGATCATGCTCGGACTCGGCCTCTCCCGGATGGTCGTGCGGTTCATGATGACGCGAGGCGTCATCCGGCCGCGCCCAAAGCGGAAGTAGCCCTCAGTACCGCTTCAGCACGCGACCATAGGGCAACGTGAAGTCGTAGCGCGTGTAGGCCGCCCCCAACACCCGCACGACGGGCAGGCTGTGCCAGGGGTCGAGCGCCGAAGCGGTGTCGAAGCTGAGCGTGCCGGTTCCCGCCCAGGCCTCGTGGGTGACCGTGTCCATGCCCGCCACCTCGATCAGCTCGGCGAGCGATGGCGGGGCATCCGGTTCGGCCGAGGGGATGACGCGCAGCGACAGGCTGCCCCCGCCACCGCTGGCGGCAGGGACAGGAAGGGGCCGTTCGCGGCGCATAGCGGCGGTGATGAGGCGCACGCCCTTCGGGCGCTCCAGCGTCCCCCGGAGGAATTCCGCCTCCTGCTCAAGCTCGATGTGGGCCATCTTCTTCGGGTAGCCCCACACTTCGCGCCCGGCCACGAGCGGCGGCACCTCAGTGACGGCGATGTGGGCAATGTAGAAGCGCGGGGCGCCCTGCCACAGGCATTCGATGCCGAGGATCGCTTCGTTGTAGGGGCCGAGCGTCGAGAACGGGTAGCGCACCACCATCAGGCGCGCCAT
>CAYYYI010000092.1:2466-4530 GCA_964475735.1 uncultured Anaerolineaceae bacterium | reverse complement strand
ATGCGTACGGCGAATCTGCGCCATCGCTCCGGGCGGCCTGAATGTAACCCTGGCGGGCAGGGCTGGCAATGGCCGGGCGGACTTAGTGTACGGTTGACACGAAGTTCCGCGGCATGGCATGCTGAAGCTGCAAGACTTAGTGTACTGAGTACACTAAGTGCCAGGAGGAGGGCCCGCAATGACGCCACCGGCTGCCACGCCCACGCTCGAAACCACAACCATCGCCGAGTCCCTCGCGCTGTACTCGGACCCCGACACCTGCCCTACAGACTCGCTGGCGCCGGTGCCGCTCGCGGAGGAGCGCGCCTTCGTTGCCTGGCAGCAGGACATCCCTCGCGAGTACCTCGCCCTTTCCGGTGAAGAACTTGACCGCCGTATCCAGTCGGCGCGCGCAAAGCTGGGCACGAAGCTGGTAATCCTCGGCCACCACTATCAGCGGGATGAGGTCATCCAGTACGCGGATTTCAGGGGGGACAGCTTCAAGCTGGCGCAGCATGCCGCCGAAGCGAAGGACGCCGAGTACGTGCTCTTCTGCGGCGTGCACTTCATGGCGGAATCGGCGGACATCCTCACGCGCCCGGACGTGCGCGTCATCCTGCCGAACATGGCCGCGGGGTGCTCGATGGCCGACATGGCCGACCCCGAGGACGTCTACGAGGCGTGGGACACGATCCACGAGGTGCTCGGCGGTTCGGCGAAGGTTATCCCCCTCACCTACATGAACAGCGCGGCCAGCCTGAAGGCGTTCGTCGGCGAGCGCGAAGGGCTTGTGTGCACCTCAAGCAACGCTCCGAAGACGTTCGAATACGCCTTCGCCCGGGGCGACAAGATCCTCTTCTTCCCCGACCAGCACCTGGGCCGCAACACCGGCTGGCAGATGGGCATCCCGCTCGACGAGATGGTGCTCTGGAACTGGCGCCGCCCGATGGGTGGCCTTTCGGAGGAGGAGATCCGGCGCGCGAAGGTCATCCTCTGGCAGGGGCACTGCTCCACCCACCAGCGTTTCACCGTGGCCCAGATAGAGAAAGCGCGCGAAGAGATCCCCGGCGTGCGCATCATCGTCCATCCCGAGTGCCGCTGGGAGGTCGTCCAGGCGGCTGACGACTCCGGCTCGACCGAGAAGATTGTCAGGGTCGTCAGCGAATCCGCTCCCGGCGCCGCCTGGGGCGTGGGCACTGAGATCAACCTCGTGAACCGCCTCGCGAAGTCGAACCCGGACAAGCGCATCTTCTGCCTCGACCCGGTGGTCTGTCCGTGCAGCACCATGTACCGCATCCACCCGGCCTACCTGGCCTGGACGCTCGAAGAACTCGCGGCCGGGAACGTCGTGAACGAGGTGCGGGTAGACGCTGAGACGCGGAAGTGGGCCCTGGTGGCGCTGGAGCGGATGCTCGCCCTCAAGTAGGGCCGGGACCTCAGTTAGTTCTTCGCGCCAAACCCTTCGAACTTGCGCCGGCGATACTCCACGACCTCTTCCTGGGTCCGCTCAAGCAGTTCGTCGAGCACTTCAGCCAGCAGCGCGACCCGGTCCGCCCCGGGCTCGGTCTCCAGTAGCCGCTGCTTCACCTCTTCGTCCACCTTCAGCAGCGGCGCGATCTGGTTGACCAGGTCGTGGGGGCCAGGTGGAAGGTCCAGCCCTCGCGCCCACTGGTCAGAGAGTGAAAGGGCGAGCCGGAAGTAGGCGGGGAAGGTGGCCCGCACCGTCTCCACGGCGCGAACCAGGCAGGAGTCGCCCGCATCCACTTCCTCTGAGACGTACTCGATCTCGCCGCGCGGGTACGGCCTCGGAGGCAGAAGCCGGATGAGGCGGAAGCGCCGCACTCCGCGTGCGGAGAGCAGGAAACGGCCGCCTTCGGCTTCGCGCCAGCCTTCGATGGTCGCTGTCGTCCCGAATGCGTGGGGGATGGCGTCATCGCCGGTCTCGGACCCCTCCTTGATGAGGACGACGCCGAACACGCCGCCCGAGCCGAGAAGCTCCCGCGTCATGGTCTTGTAGCGCTTCTCAAAGATCTGCAGGGGCAGGGACATGCCCGGGAACAGCACTGTGCGCAGCGGGAAGAGCGG
>CAYYYI010000092.1:0-2366 GCA_964475735.1 uncultured Anaerolineaceae bacterium | reverse complement strand
CCGAGCGCGACGGCGCGGGCGGCTTCGTAGCCCTGCTCCACGGTCAGGTCCTCGCCCACCCGCCCGGTGATGAGCGAGCCATCGTCGCGGCGGGGCCCGTGCCCGGCGAGGAAGAGCAGATTGCCCGAGAGGACGGCTCCCACGTAGTTCCCGGCCGGGCGCGCGGGCGGCGGCAGCGCAAACCCAAGGGCGCGCAGCCGATCTTCGGCGCTCACGGCTTGCGGCGCGAGCTTACCCAGGCTGAGAGCTCGCCCTCGTGCTCTTCGAAGTGGCCGATCCCGGCCCCCTGCAGCAGCCGGTCGCCAATGCGCGGGCGGCCCTTCTCGGGGTCAACACCGTAGAGTTCCTCGGGCAGACGGAGCGCGGCGGCGCGGTAATCGGCGTAGGCGGCGTCCCAATCGGCGAGGGCGTCGAGGCCCTCCTTCGCCTGCGCGGCGAACTTCGCGTTCCAGGGTTCGGCATCGGCATAGTCGACCCCGTCCGGGGCGGGCTTCTCGCCACGGCTAACGCGGTCGATGGCGCCGGCCATTTCCCGGAACCACCCGGCCATGTGGGCGAGCAGTTGGCTGAGGTTCCACGAGCCGAGCCAGGTCTCCCCGTAGGCTTCGGCGGGAAGATCGGCGATGAGGGCGCGGAAGTGGATCTGGCCGGCATCGAGCCGGGCGACGGCGTCGGACCTGGCAGACATGGCTTGCCTCCTGTGGTGGCTGACTACTGCTACATGCTTCGCAGCAGGCGGATACGCTCCTCGATGGGCGGATGCGTGTTGAAGAGATTGTTCAGGAAGCTGGCGTGCTCTTTCAACGGGTTAGAAATGTAGAGGTGGGCCGTGGCCTTGTTCGCGGCTTCGAGTGGCTCGTGGTCGCCGGCGATCTTTTCGAGCGCGCTGGCAAGCGCCTCAGGGTTGCGGCAGAGGAGAGCGCCGCTGGCATCGGCCAGGAATTCGCGGCGGCGGCTGACTGCGAAGCGGATGGTCTGGGCGATTAGAGGCGCAAGGATGGCGCCAATGATGGCAATGGCGACCATGATCAGGGCGGCGGCGCCGCCTCCCTTGTCCTTGCTGCTCCGCCGTGAGCCAGCGCCGAACCATGTCCAGCGAAGGAAGATGTCGCTGATGAGGGCAATGACTCCGACGAGAACGGTGACGATTGTCATCACGCGAATGTCGTAGTTGCCGATGTGGGAGAGCTCGTGGGCGAGGACGCCTTCGAGCTCGATCGGCTCGAGCTTGTCGAGCAGGCCGCGCGTGACCACCACATGGGCGTGCTGCGGGTCGCGGCCAGTGGCGAAGGCGTTCGGGGCGGAGTCTTCGAGCACCCAGGTCTTGGGCATGGGAAGGCCGGCGCCGATGCAGAGGTTCTCGACCCGGCGGACGAACTCCCACTCCTCCTCTTTCGTGACCTCGTGGGCGCCGGAGATGGAGAGCACGATGCTCGTCGAGAGCCAATAGCTGATGAATGCGTAGGTGATGAGCGCGATACCAGCCGCTCCGACGACGCCGAAGGGAAGCTGCATCGAGTAGGCCATGGCCGCCACCAGGCCGCCAATGAGCACGACGAAGAGCACCATCAGCAACCACGTCTCGCGCTTGTTCGCGCCGATGCGGTCGTAGACGAGAACCCGGCCGGCAGAAGGTTCGCTGGTCACTCGGCGGGAGTCAGGTTGCTGAGGTGAAGGAAACCTTCACGTCCTGGCGTGCCTCTTCCTCGGCCTCGTAGAACTCCTCGGGGGCGAAGTTGAACATGCCAGCGATGATGGAGCTTGGAATGGTGACGATTCGTTCGTTGTAGTTGCCCACGTTCGTGTTGTAGAACTGGCGCGCGTAGGCGATCTTGTCCTCGGTGTCGGTGAGCTCGCGCTGGAGTTCGAGGAAGTTCTGGTTCGCCTTCAAATCCGGGTAGGCTTCTGCGACAGCGAACAGCGAGCGCAGAGCTCCCTGGAGCATGTTGTCGGCCTGGGCAGCTTCGTGGGGGCCCTTGGCGTTGTCGAGCGCAGCCCGTGCGCGGGTGACGTTTTCGAGGACTTCCTTCTCGTGGGCGGCGTAGCCCTTCACCGTCTCGACAAGGTTTGGAATCAGGCTCGAGCGCCGCTTCAGCTGGACGTCGATGCCGGACCACGCCTCCTTGCAGCGCAGGCGGGCGCGCGCCAGCCCGTTGTACATGCCGATTACCCATGCGACGAGGATGAGAAGGACAACGGCGATCACGATTACGGCGATGAGAGCGCCCACGGCTACCTCCCGGGGGGAAACTGCGCAGATGGTAGCACAGGCGGCAGGCGTGGTTGTGAACATCGCCTGCGCGTATGTCGCGCATGTCTGATTTGTACGGTCCAAAGGGAAGGTGAAGAGCGGCCGGAAGTCCTGT
>CAYYYI010000091.1:8982-10857 GCA_964475735.1 uncultured Anaerolineaceae bacterium | reverse complement strand
ACGACTTACGTGGGCGGAACGACCGCGCGCTACATCGACATCGCCGACCGCATCGGGGAGCGGCTGCCGCTCTTCTTCGCGCTGGTGATAGGCATCAGCTTCATCCTGCTGACGATTGTCTTCCGGTCGCTCCTCATCCCGCTCAAGGCGGCGCTCATGAACCTGCTTTCGATTGGAGCCGCGTACGGGGTCATCGTGGCCGTCTTCCAATGGGGCTGGGGCCTGGAACTCACCGGCGCCGACCGCACGGGGCCGGTCGAATCGTTCCTGCCGATGATGCTCTTCGCAGTCCTCTTTGGGCTCTCAATGGACTACGAGGTCTTCCTTGTCAGCCGCATCCGCGAGGAGTTCCTGAAGTCGGGCGACAACGCCCGGTCGGTGGCACGGGGGCTGACGTCGACAGCGAGCGTTATCACGGCGGCGGCGACAATCATGATCGTGGTCTTCCTCAGCTTCGTGATGAACGACCAGCGGGTGGTGAAGGAGTTCGGGTTGGGGCTGGCAGTGGCCGTGTTCATTGACGCGACGGTGGTCCGGTTGATGCTCGTCCCGGCAACCATGGAGCTGATGGGCTCGTGGAACTGGTGGCTCCCGGGCTGGCTCGATCGCGTGCTGCCGCGCATCTCCATTGAAGGCGCCGAGAGCGAGCCCGGCGAGGCGACCGCCGTTCCCGCGCCAGCGGGGCCACCCGGAAAGTGACGCATCGCCCGTGCACCGGCGTCCTCCATCGGGGGCGCCGGTGTAGGATGCGGGCATGTATTTCGCGCTCTTCTACGACTACGTTCCCGGCATTCTCGAACGGCGCGGCCCGTTCAGGCCCCGGCATTTGGAACTCGCGCGCGCCTACCAGGAGCGGGGCGAACTGCTGCTGGCGGGAGCGTGGAGCGACCCGGCCGATGGCGCGCTCTTTGTCTTCGAGGCGGACGGTCCGGGCGTTGTCGAAGGCTTCGTTGAGGCGGACCCGTACGTGAAGAACGGACTCGTCACTGCCCACCGTATCCGCGAGTGGAACGTGGCGGTTGGCGGGAGGGCGGAGTAGCCGATGACCGGATTCCTGCTTTCCCGGCCATGCTACGAGCAGTTCGGGGATGCTATTCGCGAAGCGGCGGCCAGCGCAGGCGTGGATTTCGAGCTTGTCGAGTTGCCTGCAGACCCGGAAGCGCGCCTGGGGGCGGACGGCCTGGCAAAGATAGACATCGCCTACTTCTCGGTGGATGTCTACCAGCGTGGTAACACCGCCTCGTTCTTCGCCGCGGCGTTGGGGGCGCCGAACCTGAAGTGGCTGCACGTCTTCAACGCCGGGGTGGACCATCCGATCTTCCGCGGCTTCATCGAGCGCGGGACCGCGTTCACCAACTCTTCGGGCGGGGCGGCGGAACCGATCGCGCAGACGGCGATCGGCGGGCTGCTCATGCTCGCGCGGGGCTTCCCGGGGTGGCTGGAGTCGCAGCGCCGCCACTCCTGGGAACCCAGGTTGGGCGACCGGGAGGACCTCCGCGGGCAGACCATGGTGGTTGTCGGGCTCGGAGCGATCGGGCATCACATCGCGCGAATGGGGCAGGCGCTGGGGCTGCGCGTCGTCGGCGTGCGGCGGAGCCCGCGCCAGGCAGACGACCCGGTGGATGAACTGTTGCCCCCTTCGGAGCTGTCGGCGGTGTTGCCCCGGTGTGACTGGCTGGCGCTCGCCTGCCCCCTCACGGACGAAACGAGGCGGCTGATCGGCGCCGAGGCGCTCGCCCGGCTCAAGCCCGGGGCGCGACTCATCAACGTGGCACGCGGGGAGGTCGTCGACGAGGCGGCCATGATCGAGGCGTTGCGTTCCGGGCAGCTCGGCGGCGCCTACCTGGACGTGTTCGAGCAGGAGCCCCTGCCCGC
>CAYYYI010000091.1:0-8882 GCA_964475735.1 uncultured Anaerolineaceae bacterium | reverse complement strand
TTTGCCGGTAAGTATGCAACCCTCCCTCAGCGGCTTAGAATGCCGCCGAGGTGACCAGCGAAGCGAAGTGCAACCGGTGCGGCAGCGACCTCCGCGAAGGGGCTCGCTTCTGCGTGAATTGCGGAGCGGCCGTGATTGCCTCGGGCGCGGGCGGGGCAGCCTCCGCGGCGGGAGCCGTTTCAGCCGCCTCCGCCGGGGACCAGCCCGGCGCCCCTGCTGATTCGAGCGCCGCCGCCCCTTCCGAACCTGTACCAGGCATGGGCGCCGGCACAGACGCAGCCGCGGCTCCCGCGGAGCCGGTGGCGGGCATGGGCGCAGGCACAGACGCGGCCGCGGCTCCCGCGGAGCCGGTGGCGGGCATGGGCGCTGGCGCCGACGCTGCTGCTGCTCCCGCAGAGCCAATGTCCGGCATGGGCGCTGGCTCCGACGCAGCCGCTGCCGCTGGCGAGCCGATGTCCGGCATGGGCGCAGGCGCCGACGCAGCCACTGCCCCCGGCGAGCCAATGTCCGGCATGGGCGCAGGCACTGACGCTGCCGCCGCTCCCGGCCAGCCGATGTCCGGCATGGGCGCTGGTTCCGACGCCGCCGCAGCCCCGGTCGAGCCAATGTCCGGCATGGGCGCGGGCTCTGACGCAGCCACTGCCCCCGGCGAGCCAATGTCCGGCATGGGCGCAGGCGCTGACGCAGCCGCGACCCCTATTCAACCGGTGGCGGGCATGGGATCGGCGCCGCCCCCGGAACCACCACCACCGCCTCCTCCGCCTCCTTCCCCACCCCCTGCGCCGCCGCCACCGCAACCACCGCCGCCCACAGGCAACGTCTGCCCCAACTGCGGCTCTCCACTGGCCCCGAACGCGCAGTTCTGCGGCGTGTGCGGAGCGCAGATACCGGGGACGGCCCAGCAGGGCCCTGGTTCGTTTCTGCCGGAGGGGTGCCTTGGTCTGCTCTCGCGCTGGCAGTCGCTGGCGGCGCTTGCGGCCGTGGTTGTGGCAGCTGCGATCGTGGCCGGTCTCTGCATGGTGGCCGGCGACGATGACAAGAAAGCCCGCCCGATCAGGTCCGACGACGCATCGGTGACGCCAGGCGGCACGCAGGCCGCCTCGCCCACGGGACGGGCCGCCTCGCCATCTCCACGGTCAACGGGAACGGTCGCGGCAACGTCCGTCGCGGCGACCCAGACGGCGCCGACTCAGACTGCGGCTGCAGGCACCGCGGCCGCGAAGACCGCGACCGCATCCGTAACCGTGCCACCGCCAACTGCCGCGCCCCCCACGAACCCGCCACCGCCTCCAACGATCGCGCCGACAGCGACGAAGACCAGCACGCCAACACCCACAAAGACACCGACCCCGACGAAGACGCCGACCAAGACCCCAACGCCGACTCCGACCGCAACGCCGATCCTGTACACACTTGCGGCCTACATGTTCGGCGGCACCCATGTGGGCAACCAGTTGGACATCTGCTGGACGGTCGGGCCGGCTGGATTCCCCTACTCGATGACGATCAAGCAGATCCAGCCGGCGGGCGCGACGTTCCATCCGACGTTCTACTACGCCAACAGCGGAACGGAACATTGCTTCAACGGCGTGCTGGAAGCGTCAGACGTGCCCGGGGTCCAGTTCAAGCTCACCGTTGTCATCAACGGGGTGACACTGAACGACACCTCGCCGGTCCATCCGGTGAACCCGTGACCTGTGCACTGACCTGATCTACGGCTTCTGGTGCTTCCCCGTGATAGTGCAGGCAGCCTGGGTATAGCGTTCCACCAGCGAGGCTTCGCCTACGGTCTTCTCATCGGCGAATGAGATCGTGATGGTGGCCTGCCCGACCTCGCCGGTGCTCGCCGCCACCGGATAGCCGAAGCTGAACCCCTCGTAGCGGAAGGTGAAGCTCCCCAGCGGGCTCTCCTTGTCGCGGATGCCGGTGACGGCCACGCGGTCGCCGTCGCGTATCACCTGCGCGCCGCCTGCGGGCGTGAAACGGAAAGCGACGTCGTAGCGGTCGCCCACCTTCGCGCCGAAGGGGCAGGTGGTCTCGGCCACGACGAAGGAGAAGTCCCACCGGTCGAGGGCGGCGATGGAGCCCCCGGCGGCGGGCGACGTCCCCGGCGATGGGTCAGCGGCCGAGGGGCTTGCCGCGGGCGGCGTTTCCGGGCTGGCCGAAGCCTCGGGGCTGGTGGTGGCAGCGGGAGGGCCACCGCCACTGTCGTCATCACCCCCGCTGGCGAGGACGAGGGCGCCGATCGCAGCGGCGGCAATCGCGGCCGCGCCCAGGCCAATCCCCCAGAGGGGGACACGGCTGCCGCCGCCCCCGGGCGCCCCGGATACTTCGGCCATCACGTTGACGAAGGCAACCCGCTCGCCCCCCGGCAGGAACGCTGAAACCTGGAACTCGGCCTGCCCGCCGCCACGCTCCTTCCGCCGGAGAGCATGGGCCTCGAGGGGCAGCACCTGCGTCTCGCCCGGACCGAGGGTGGTCTCGGGCGTGACCATGACAGCGAGCGCCCCGGACGGCTCGGCGGCGGAGAGGGTGACCTGCAGCGGCTGGGGCAGCAGGTTTTCGAGGAGGAGTTCGTAGTAGGTCACGCCTTCTGAGACCTGCAACGGTTGCGAGACGCTCATCCGGAGCGGTGGGCCACCAGCCGGGGCAGCGCGAGGCACGAGAGGCGTGCCAGGGCCGCTTCCGGCCACCCGGGTGGGCCCACCGGCAGGGCTCGCCTGGCTCGGCGAGGGAGGCGGCGCGCCCACGCGCGTTGCCCCATCGGCCGGGCCCGGAGGCGCGGGCGCGCCTGCCACCCGCGTGGGCTGCCCCGTTGGCGGTGGAACAGCGCCAGCGCCCGGCGCTCGCAGGTAGGTCATGCGGGCGCGCTCGAGCGCGCCGGCCAGTTCCGTGGCCGTCTGGTAGCGGTCCCGGGGGTCCTTTTCGAGGCAGCGGCGGAGAGGGTTGAGGATCGAGTCGGGCAGGTAAGCGAGTTTGTCCATGGCCACGGGGGCGGCCTGGTGCTGCCTGACGACATCCCAGGCCGTGGCGCCGCCGAACGGTGGCTGCCCCGCCAACATGCAGTAGAGGGTCGCCCCAAGAGCATAGATGTCGGTGCGGTGGTCGGTCTCGCCCAACGACTGCTCGGGCGCCGCGAACTCGGCGGTGCCGGTGAAGGCGCCGGTGAGCGTCTGCCCGGCGCCACCGGCGCTGCGGGCGATGCCGAAGTCGGCGACCTTCACGCCGCCATCAGAGGAAAGGAGGATGTTGTCCGGCTTTATGTCGCGATGGACGACGCTCCGCGCGCCAGCCTCTTCGAGCGCACGGGCGACATCGATGGCGATGCGCAGCGCCTCTTGCGGCGGGAGCGGACCCCGCTCGGCAAGCACCTGACCAACGGAGGCGCCCTCGACGAACTCCATGACCAGGAAGTAGGAGTGGTCTGTCACCCCAAAGTCGAGCAGCCGGACGGTGTAGGGGGAGCGCAGGAGGGCGGCGATGTGCGCCTCTCGTTCGAATCGCTCGCGGAAGCCCGGGTCCTGGGCGGCCAGCCAGGGGTGCAGGAGCTTCACGGCCACGCGGCTGCCATCGCGGGCGTCGGTGGCTTCAAACACGGCCCCCATGGCGCCTTCGCCGATCTTGCGCACGAGCCGGTACTGCTTGATCTGCGTCAGGAGCCTATCGTCAGGACTGGTCATGCCAGCTCTCCCCCGGGCGGCGGTTAGAGGGTGTCTTTCCGCCGCTGAAGTAGGTAAATCAGTATGCCGAGCGCTGCAATGATAGCGAGCATCGCTCCCCAGCAGACGAATACGTCGGCGCCGAAGACGCTGCTGAACTGATCATCGACGCCCTGGAAGGCAAGGGTCCGTTCGGCGGGCGTCTCGAGAGCCTGGATCCCGGGGATGTCGCAGTTGGCGAAGTCGCCGGTACAGCCGTCCTTGCTCAGCCCGGCAGCAGTCACAAGCGCCTTGAAGGCCCAGGCGCTGCTCGTGATGCCGCCAAGTACCGTCCCGGCCAGGCCGAGATCGGAGAGGGAGACGAGCCCGCCCGAGAAGACCATCTGGACCACGACCACGCCGATGACGAGCATCATCGCCTGCTCCTCGCGCCGTGTGAGGGTGGAGATGAGCAGCCCCCACATTACGCCAGAGATGACGGCCAGCACGAGCGTAACGTAGAGCATGGCGTAGCCTGCCAATTCAAGGCCGGGAAACTCCACGGCGATCAGCTTGATGGCGAGGAGTGCCGCGGCGTGGTAAAGCGCCAGCACCGACGCAATCGCGATCTTCGAGCCGAGGTAGGGCCAAACGAGAAGCGCCACCGCCCTCTCCCGGGTGTAGATGGCCGCCTCCTTCACAATCTCTCGCACGAAGCTGAGCGCGCCCACAAGGAAGGGGATGAGCGCCGAGAGAAAGAGCAGGGTCATCGCCCTCGAGCCGATGCCGCGCAGGGGGTCCAGCACAGAGCGCTCCCAGGCCACCAGGTCAATTGCGGCCAGGGCCGGAGCAAGCGCGAACATGAGGCCAAGGTTCACCCGGTCCCTGCGAATGATGTCGAAATAGCGCTGGCTCAGCACCTTGAACTGCCGGAGCGCGCCCGAGGTTCTGCCCGCGGCCGGGGGCGCGACGGCCCTGCCAGCCCCGGGTACACCAGCGGCGCCGGGAGAAGCTGCGCCGGCGAGGGGCTTCGCCACGAACTCGCGGTGCTCGGGCGATGCCCGGAACCGGGCCGACCAATCAGCGGGCGACTCGTGCGATTCGAGCAGTTCGTAGATGCCGTCGAAGTCGTCGACGCCGAAGTAGGCGAGTGCGCGGTCGGGCGGCCCGAAGTAGGCCATGTGCCCTCCGCGGGCGAGGAAGAGCACCTTGTCGCACATCATGACGTTCTTGGTGGCGTGGGTGATGAGCAGGATAGTGTTGCCATCGTCAGCGAGCCTGCGCAGGAGGCGCATTAGCTGACTTTCCGTTCCGGGGTCAAGGCCGGAAGTCGCCTCGTCGAGGAAGAACAGCCCGGGCTGGGTCAGCAGCTCGGCGCCGATCGAGACGCGCTTTCGCTGCCCGCCGCTGAGCCGGCCGACAGGGATCTCCCGGCGCTCTTCGAGGCCAAGTGTCGCCAGCGCGGAATCAACGCGCGCCTGGCGCTCGGCGGGGCTGAAATCGTCGGGCAGGCGCAATTCCGCGGCGTAGGCCAGCGCCCGTCCCACGGGAAGCTCCGGGTGAAGGATGTCGTCCTGGGGCACGTACCCGAGAAGCGTCCGGAAGGCCTGGAAGTGGGAGTAAAGCGACACGCCGTTGAGGAGCACGTCGCCACCGGTGGCGGGCCTCAGCCCGCTGAGGGCGCCGACGAGGGTCGACTTGCCGGAGCCGCTCACGCCCACGATCGCGACGAACTCCTGCGGCTCCACGACGAGGGAGATGTCCTGCAGGAGGTTGGCGGTGGGGCTCACCTGCTTCTGCAGCCTGAGCGCGGTGAGACGGATGCTTCGCGACGAGTCCTCGCTGCGAACGGCGGCGCCACTGATGTGCAGCCTGACCGGCCCCACGAAGACCACGTCGGCGGGTTGCAGCGCGCGCTGCTCGCCCTTCGCGAGACGCTCGCCGTTCACGTAGGTGCCGTTGGTCGAGCCAAGGTCTTCAATGACCGCGCGGCCCCCGGCTGCGCCAGTGATGCGGGCGTGCACCAGGGAGATGGCCGGGTGGGACAGGCACAGTTCGCAGGCCGGGTCGCGCCCGACCGTCACGGTCTGCCCCGGCCCGGGGGCGGCGGCCTGCTCTTCGACACGGCCATCGGCATCGGCAGCCAGTTGGAGCGTGAAACGCAGGGCCACTTCGCCGGCGATATCGAGCACGTCGCCGTCGCGGAGTTGGTGTGAGGCCAGCCTGGCTCCGTTGACGGTGAACCCGTTCGCCGAGCCGGTATCGAAGGCGGTGTAGGTCGTGCCCGTGCGGCGGAAGACCATGTGCTGGCGCGAGATGACATCGGAGGCGACCACGATGGTGTTGCCGGGGGCCCGGCCCAGGGTCACCTCGTCGCCGGCGAGATCGTAGGTCATGGCGTGGCCGGCGACGGTGACTTCGAGCCGGGGCTTCGTTTGCGCTACGAGCGTGCGTCCGGCAATTCCCTCTGCGTGCGCGGGCACGAGTAGGCCCTGGGCGCGACGTTGGCCCGATTCCGCATCCGCTCCGGACGCGGCCAATTCGACGGTGCAGTCCGGGATGGTGATGACATCGCCCGGCGCGACCGGGACCGGCACGCGGGGTTGCACCGGGACCCCGTTGACGGATGAACCGTTGGCGCTCCCAAGGTCAATGAACGTTGCGCCAGCGGGCGTGAGAGTGATGGCAGCATGGTGCCGCGAGACGTCAATGCCCGGGACAACGACATCGCAGTCTGGCGCCCGCCCCATTGTTACCTGCCCCGATAGTGGGAAATCGCGATCGCCCTGGGATGTGCGGACGTGCAGCGTCAGCATGTGAATTCGTGACTTCTCCCGAGAGGGTGGGTGACCGGCAAGCGGCTACATCCTACACGGAAGAGACTCACAGGGGCGGTCTTAGTCCCCGCGCTGCTCCCGCAAGAACTCCTCAATGTCGAGGAGGAGGTCGCCAGAGGGGAGGTCGTGCTCCCGGGCGAACGAGCCCCCGGAGTCGTGGGACTCCTCCAGGCGGCGGACGTAGTCCCGGATTTCGGGGTTGGCCATCACGGCCGTATTGACCTCTTCGAGGAAGCGCTCGGCGGCCGCGTTGAGCTCGGCATAGTCGAAGTCGACGCCAAGCAGGCTCTCCAACCGTCGCAGCAAGGCAATGGTCGCGGGCGGGTTCTGGATGGTTGTCACATAGTGGGGGACATTCGCCCAGAGGCTTACCCACGCCTGCCCGGACCGGCGGAAGGCATCTCCCAGGATGCCGGGAACCCCGGTGGGGCCCTGGTAGCGCGACACGGCGAAGTCCAGCCGCCCGGCCAGCTCAGCGTCGGCCGCCGAGCCCGAAACACGGACATCCCGCGTATGGGGGACATCCGCCATGAGCGCCCCGAGGGAAATCGTCAGCCCGATGCCAAGGTCCTGGAACAGCGACCGGTAGGTCTCAGCGAACGTCCGCCAGCGCAGGTTCGGCTCTACGCCGACAGCGACCACGATGTCGTGTGGGCCGATGGGGTTCCGGGCGTAGAAGAACTCGTTCGAGGGCCAGGTGATGGTCCGCGTGCCGCCGGAATCGATGCGAACTGCGGGCCGGGCTTCTGTGAAGTCGTAGAACGGCTCCGGATCGATCGAGGCGAAGCGCCGGGCGCCGAGGCGCCGGGCGACGAACCGGGCAGCGCTCGTGGCTGCGCCGGCAGCATCGTTCCAACCTGCGAAGGCGACAACGGCCACGGGGTCACGCAGGCCAGGCAGGCGATCGAGGCGGAGGTGCTCCACAGCCCCAGCTTAGCAGCCTCGACGCGGGAGGGCTGCAGGTCAGGCGACCGGCTTCAGTTCCCCTGTGCGCCGCGCGTCATACGCAGAGAGAGCGCGTAACGTCCGGTAGTTGAGGCACGCAGGGCAGACCGTTGCGGCCCACGAGGCCCGCGCCGTGGCGGGCACTGCCTCAACCGTGATTGGGCACTTCGTTTCAAGTCCACACATATCGCAGCGCATGGCGTCCTCCCGGGAACGGCAATTCATTCGCTGCGGGATCGTTGCACGCGCCTGGCCCGGCGGCGATGGTCCAACGGCTCAGATAGACGGGACTATGGTCGCCATGTAAGCGCCTCACGAGATGGGACCGAAGGAACCAGCGTTGGCGGGTCCAAAGGCCGTATCTGGCCGGGATTGCGGGGCCTACGATGATCGCAGGCAGGGACAACACGCCACCGCCTTCGCGGCGACGGCGCCATCCCGGTGGCGCCACGGCAAAATTGGCCCCTGCCTGTTTCTTTGTCCCGCGCAAAGTGGCCGCCACCGAAGTCTGGTACCAACGGCCCGCGAACCCGGCGACGAACGGCCGGAGCGCTCCTCACCCACGCGCGCGATGATGGGAATCGAAAAGGCGCAGAGCCGCCACACCGAAGCGTCGAAGGAGGGACCGGTGCCCAAGCGACTGCATGACACCCCCGCGGGACGCAATCCCGCTGCGTGGACTCCCCGCCGAGACTCGGTGGAAGAGGGGTTCGGCTACGATCCCTACGAGAGCCGCCATCACCTTCCCGAGCCCACAGTCTGTCCCGGGTGCGCGGCCGTGTACCATGCCGGGCGCTGGGCCCGGGCCGCCGAGCCCCCGAAGGACGCCGCCAGCGAGCTCTGCCCCGCCTGCAGGCGGATTCGGGACGAGTACCCGGCCGGCTTCCTGCGGCTTGAGGGGCCGTTTGCCCTTGAGCGAAGGGATGAATTGCTGCACCTGGCCCGAAAGGAAGCGGACGCCGAAGGAGAGGAACACGCGCTCCACCGGATCATGGGCGTGTCGGAAGAGGCCGGCGGCATTCTCATCACGACTACCGACGTGCACCTGCCGCGCCGCATCGGCGAGGCCATCCACCGCGCCTTCCACGGCGAGCTGGATATCCAGTACGCGGCAGAGGACCACCTGATCCGGGTGCGCTGGTCGCGCTAAGCTGTTCGATGACGACAAGGAATCCCGGAGGCCTGGACACATGACCCTGGAAATGCCCCTGCAGATCCGCTCAGGAGACATCCCCCTGACCGCGGAGGTTGACGGCTACATCCGCGAGCGCAGCGAACGCCTGCAGGCGTTCGCCGGCAGCATCACCGGCTGCAGGGTCACCATCGAAGCGCCCATCAACCACCACCAGCAGGGAGGGCCATATGCGGTGAGCATCAACCTCCTGCTCCCGGGGGCGCAGCTCGTTGTCAACCGCCAGTCCGACGCCAATCTGCACGCCGCCATCCGCCACGCGTTCGACGC
>CAYYYI010000090.1:0-10902 GCA_964475735.1 uncultured Anaerolineaceae bacterium | reverse complement strand
GTCCCGGTGAGGACCACGACGCGGGCTCGTTGGTCGGCCAGCGCGGCATCGAGGTGGCCTTTCAGGTCCGACATGAGCCTCCGCGAGAGCGCGTTGCGGTTCTCTGGCGAATCCAGCGTGACCGTGGCCACGCCCCCGCTGATTTCGAGGTGAACGAGCTCCCCGGCCATGGCCTAGCCCTCCTTTCCAAACTCGCCGGGCTGGCGGCCCTGACCGGGCGGCCCCGCGAACGCCTGCGCGATCGTCATCCACTCCCGCGCGGCAGCCCCCTCAATGACCAGGCTCGTGTCCGCCAGGTGCCGCCGCTGTGTGACCAGCCGGCAGAAGTCCGTGGCCGTCCCCATGATGCTGTTACTTGCGTCCGCCTCGCCAAACTCCCACGTCTCGCCCGAGGGCGACGTGAGCTCGACGAAGATGGGGTCAGAAGGCGGAGTCATCCCCCGCGTCAGGTACGAATAGCCCCGCGTGCGCACGCCAAGCGTCGCCACGTGCTTCAGCCGATCCGTGTCGGGCCGCGCGATGCCCACAACGTCGACAACATCCAGCCCGTGCGACCAGGTCTCCATCAGCCGCGCGGTGATGAACGAAGCCGCGCTCATGTCCGGTCCGTACCACGGCATGCGTGTCTTCGCATCAAGGGGCCGTGCGGCGCGGATGAGGTCCGAGCTGGCCGTTCGCCACCACGCGAGCACCCCGGCCGGAGTCATCGCCCGGTTCTTGGCGATGTATTCCTTCTCGATATCTCCAAGCTCGCCAGCCTGCACGCGCGCGACCTCCGCGCGGAATCCATCCGGGTCGTTGATGGCGAATGCGGCCTTCTCATCGAAGAACGCCAGGTGCGCCACCTGGTCGCGCACGAGCCAGCCCGGGGCGTGTGTCTGCAGGTCCCACCCGCTCTCCGGCATCTTTTCCAGCACTTCCCCGATCGCCGCCTGTTCCGCCGCCAGGTCATCGACCAGTTGGTCGTAGTCAAGGCTCATGCCGTCTCTCCTGTTCCGGTTCTGGTGTTCTGCGCGTCCCCACCGGGCGCATGAGCGTAGTAGACAGGATCGGCGGCTTTCTGGCCACGCCACGCGAATGATTTGCCCGGCTGGAACTACCGCGCGCGTGGCGGCCGGGATGCCAGTGTGACCCTGGTCGCATTCCTTCGGACGCCCGGCCATGGAGAATGGCGCAATGACTGCGCAGCGCCCTGGCGACATCGACCTTGACGTAGTCCAGGTTCGAGTCTCGCAGGTTCACGCTCCGCGCCGCCCTGCACCGCCCCGGGCCCCCTGGCTCTTCGCCGCGGCGATGGCCGTTTCTGTCGCCATCGCGGTCGCGGGTGGCCTGGTTCTCGGTTTCCTCGCTGCCACCGAAACAGGCTTCGGTGAAAGTCACTGGACACAGGCCGTCCAGGCACATGGCCGTCTCCAGCTGGCCGGATGGACTGTGGTGTTTGTCGCCGCGCTCTCATTCGAATTCATCGTTCGCCTTAATCAACGGGGCCCGCTGCCTCTCCTGCCGCGGGTGCTCGTCCTGGGCGGGCTCGGCATCGGCGCGTTGCTCGAAGCTGCCGCCCAGACGTGGTACGGGACGATCGGGTTCCTGTGGATCCCGGGAGCGGCGCTCACCTTTGCATCCTCGATTGGCTTCGCTGCTCTGATCATGCGCGTTCGCGCCGCCTATTCGTTCCGGCTCGATTTACAGCCGCTCTTCTTCCGCCTGGCCGCGGGTTGGCTCGTGCTCGCCGGTGCGGCGGCCCTGGTTGCCGCCATCCGTGCCGATGAGGCCGTCCTGGCCATCCGCGATTCGCACCTTACGGCCGAGCTTCTGGCCCGCGGGTTCGTTCTGAACACGATTGTGGCCGTAGCCCTGCGGGCGTTCCCGGGGCACCTTGGGCTTGAGCCTCTGCCAGTGAGGAAGCAGGTGGTCGTCATGGCTGTCCTCAACATCGCGCTGGTGGCCTGGGCGACAGGGTTGGGGGCCTTCGGGCTGACCGGCAGCGGCCCGCTCCGGGCAGTGGGCGACCTCGCCCTCGCTGCAGGCATTGTGCTCTTCACTGCCTGGATGGGCGTGCTGACGCCCCTGCGCAACCCCGCTGGCGGACCGAACTACCGCGTCCTCGTTCCCGTCGCCTGGCTCGGACTGACCGTTTACGCCGGCGCCCTGGTGGTGGCGGCCCCGGCCGAGTTCGATGGTGGTCTCAGCCTTTACCAGGCAGGCGCGATCCGGCACATCTTCTTGCTCGGCTTTATGGCGCCGCTGATGGCTGCGATGGCACACATCGTGCTCGCGCGCTTCGGCACCGGCGGGGTGAAGTGGGAGCGGCTCCTGACGGCGGCCTTTGTGGGATTGATGGCCGCCTGGCCGCTGAGGGTCCTGCCCGTGCTGTTCACTGACAGCCCGGGCGTCATCGGACGCGGCATCCTTGGCGCGGCGGCGATTGTCGCGGCAGCTTCCCTGGGCGCGATGGCGGTTGTGGCGGCGGCCAATGCGTTCGCTATTCGCGACCTGGTTGCGAACATGAACCGCCACCGCTCGTAGGCCCGCGGCGTCCCCTGCCCACTACAGGATGCCGATGTTGGTGAACACCTGGGCGTCCGAGATGTGCTCCAGCCACTCCTCGGCCTGGCTGCGGGTGCGGATGCGGCGCATCAGCTTCTTGCGGTCGGCCTCGGGAAGCGTCGCGAACAGCCCTTCGAGCGCTTCTCGTTCCTTCGGGGTCAGCGGCCGGTCGCGAAGGGCCATCATAGGACTACATTGGTGGCGCGATGTAGCGGTGGACGTCAGCGATGTGCTCAAACCACTCATTCGCCTGGCTCGCCATTCGGATTCGGCGCGCCGGCCCCCCGTTTCCCGACGGGTGGGTCTCGAAGAGCCTCTGGAAGTGGGCGCGCTCTTTCTCGGTCAGCGGGCGGTCGCGCAACATTCTGACCGTATTATCGGCAAGTCCTTAGCCTCAGTCATATGACCTGCGCCATATTTCGCGGCCTGGTGCGCGAGCGAAGTGTGCGAGGCGCACGAGCGGCAGGAGACCGGCGCAGGGCGGTCCGGCGGGCCGTGCTGCCCCGGGCGCCGACGCTTTGCCGCGGTGCAGGAGCGGTCCGGGCGTGGATTTCGAGGACGGTCGCCGTCTCCGGCCGGCATCGTCCAACCGCTCGCGAGCGGCTGTCGACGTACTCCTTTACCATGCTCGCGATTACGGCCGTCGCCGCACCGATGAGGAAGAGGTCGAAGACGACTGTGAGAGCCGGGTTTACCATGATCAGCACATCCGTTCGAGGGTGCAGACAGGGTAGTAGAACAAACGTGCGCCTGTCAACACATTTGTTCTACGACTTCCCGCAGCAGGCACCCCCTCAGGAGGAAGGCGATGTTCCACAACATCCCGGCCACCATGGCCCGCCGCATGCGCGAGCTTGAAAAGATTGATGTGCGCGACCGCGCGGACGGCACTCCGCGAATGGAGCGCCTTCGCCAGATCCCTCCCGATACGGGAAGGTTCATCGCCCTTCTCGCCGCAAGTGCGCCGCCCGCGCCTGTGGTGGAAATAGGCGCCAGCGCAGGCTACTCCACGCTCTGGCTCGCGCTCGCCTGCCGTGAAACCGGCCGGCAGGTGACCACGTTCGAGGTGCTCCCTGCCAAGGTCGCCCTCGCGCGCGAGACCTTCCGCCGGGCCGGCGTCGATGACATCGTCACGCTGGTGGAGGGGGACGCCCGCGAGCACCTCTCCGGCATCGATGGTATTGGCTTCTGCTTCCTCGATGCCGAAAAGGAAGTCTATGCGGACTGCTACGAACTCGCCGTCCCGCGGCTGGTTTCGGGTGGGCTACTCGTCGCGGACAACGCCATCAACCACTACGAGACGCTCAAGCCGATGATCCACCGGGCGCTCGCCGACGAACGCGTCGATGCGATGGTCGTCCCCATCGGTAAGGGCGAACTCGTCTGCCGCCGCCGCTGAAGGCGCGCCGCGACACTTCCTGTCGGCGTTGACGTGGCTGCCCCCGCATCGTCAGAATCCGCCCCGTGCTGGCGAAGGTTTACAGCTGCGCGGTGATCGGCCTCGAAGGGGAGCTGGTTGAAGTAGAGGTCGACATCACCCGGGCCCAGAATCCAACAACAGCCGTGGTCGGCCTGCCCGACACGGCCGTCCAGGAATCGAAGGAGCGGGTCAGGGCAGCGGTGCGCAACAGCGGCCTGACGTGGCCCTTCAACTCGCGAATCATCATCAACCTTGCCCCGGCCGACCTGCGCAAGGAGGGGCCTTCCTACGACCTTCCCATCGCTGTCGGCGTCCTCGCGGCGAGCGGGCAGATTGTCGCCGACCTCGAAGATGCGGTGTTCGTCGGCGAGCTCTCGCTCGATGGCGACGTCCGGCCAATCCACGGCGCGCTGCCCATGGTCGCCCTGGCAAAGAAGCGCGGGAAGAGCCGCGCCTTCGTGCCCACCGCCAATGCGGGCGAGGCTGCCCTTGTCGCCGGGATTGAGGTGTTCCCGATCGAGAGCCTTTCGAGCCTCGCGTCGCACCTGCTCGGGGCCTTGCCCCTCGCGGCGGCCGCGCCGGGCATCGAAGCCGCGGCGGAACCGGTATTCCAGGGCACCGACTTCGCCGACATCGTTGGGCAGGAGCATGTGAAGCGTGCCCTCGAAGTGGCGGCCTCTGGCGGCCACAACGTGATCATGCGCGGCCCTCCCGGCAGCGGGAAGACGCTGCTTGCCCGCGCCGTTCCTTCCATCCTCCCCGCAATGACGGTCGACGAAGCCCTTGAGGTGACCCGCATCTACAGCGTCGCCGGGTTGCTGCCGCCGGGGTCCGGCATGATAGCGTCGCGACCCTTCCGGGCGCCCCACCACACCATTTCGCACGCCGGCCTGGTGGGCGGCGGCACGGTGCCCCGCCCCGGTGAGATCACCCTCTGTCACCGGGGCGTGTTGTTTCTCGACGAACTGCCCGAGTTCGGCCCGCAGGTGCTAGAAGTGCTTCGCCAACCGCTGGAGGACCGCCTCGTCACGATCAGCCGCGCGCGCATGTCGGTCACCTTTCCGGCCAACTTCGCCCTCATTGCGGCCATGAACCCCTGCCCGTGCGGCTACTACGGCGACCCTGTGCGTGACTGCACGTGTGCGCCGCCGCTTGTGTCGCGCTACCAGCGCCGTATCTCCGGTCCCCTGCTCGACCGCATCGACCTCTTCGTTGACGTTCCTCGCGTCGCCTACGACAAGCTTGCTTCCACAGCGCGCGGTGAGCCTTCGGCCGTCGTCCGGGAGCGTGTCGAGCGGGCGCGCGCCATCCAGCGGGAACGCTTCGAAGACCACCCCGGCACTGCCCTCAATTCTGAGATGAACCCCACTCTGGTGCGCGAATTCGCCCAACTGCAACTGGGAGAGAATGCGGGCGGCCTGCTCAAGCTCGCGGTGGAGCAGCTCAACCTCTCGGCGCGCGCCTTTCACCGCGTGCTGAAACTTGCCCGCACCATCGCCGACCTCGATTCGAGCGAGCGCATCGAAAGCCAGCACCTGGCCGAGAGCATCCAGTACCGGGAGCGCATGGAGTGACGGGTCTCGCGGGCCCGCCCGGGCCGCTCATAGGCTCCGGCCGTGATTCCTATCGAAAAGCCACAGATAGGCCGCTCCCCCTATTGCATTGCCGCCGTTCTGAGCCGACATTGAAGTGAGCGGGCATTGGTGCGCGCCCGCTTGTTGTGCGTACGCGCCAGGTGAAGGGGAGGCTTGCAGGAGGACGTGGCGCGGCTCGGCGTGGAAGCCCGGTTTGACCAGTTTGCCTTCTATGGCGCCCGCGGCCTTTCGCAGGCGGGGCAAGCGCTCTTCCTTGTCGCGATCCTCGTTGCCTCCAGTTCGGGGTCTTCGTTCGCACTCGGCCTGAGCAGCGTGATGGCCGCCACCATGGCCGGCCCTCTCATTTTCGGCCTGTTGGCCGGGAGCCTCGCCGACCGCCTAGGCCCGGGACGCGCCTACTCACTCGGGGCGGTGGGCAGGCTTGCTGCCGTTGCCGCCGGCTTCCTTGTACTCGGACGGCCTGAATTCGCCTGGGCGGCCGCACTCGCCTACTCCTCCGTCTCGCAGTTGTTCTCCCCTTCCGAAATGGCGATGGTACCGCTCGTGGAACGCCGCTCTCCCGCGCGGGCGCACGCGCTTCTCGTGGTCCTGCAGTACGCGGGCCAGGGCGTGGCTGCACTGGTGGTGGCGCCCCTGCTTCTGCTGGTCGGGGGAACCGCAGCGATGCTCGCCGCGGCCGTGGCGGTCTACGTGTGCGTCCTCGCGCTAACCGTCTTGCTGGCCCACCGGGTCCGGTCGCGCGAAGCGGAATACCGCGCACCCGCGCGCCAGGCCTTCTCCATCCGGCGAACGGCGTCATTCCTCACCCGCGATCATCGAGCCACCTACGCCTTCGGCTCCCTCGCCTTCGTCGATGTCGTCCTCAAGTGCGTCGTCGTGGCGCTGCCGGCCTACCTGCTCGTGGTTGTTGGCCCCGGGAGGGCCGGTCTCGTCGCCGTTGCGGTGCCCGCCGTGGTGGGTGGGGCGCTGGGACTGTTGTGGGCGGGCTCGCAGTTCCATCTCCACGATGCGCAGCGCGTAATGAGGCTCACTCTCATCGGCGTGATCGTCTCTCTCTTCGCCCTTGCGGGCCTCGAAGGCGGCCTTGGCCTTGCGGGCACCGCGCTTGATGCCGCGGACGTTCCCGGCGGCGATGGCGGGCTCGACACTGGCCTCGCCCTTGTGCTGCCGGTCGCACTGCTCTTCGGCGCTTCCCTCTCCGTCGCGCCCATCGCTGCGCGCGCGGTGCTCTCGGCCAGCGCTCCTCATGGGCACCAGGCGCGTGTCTTCGCATCCCAGGCGACCCTTGCGGAGGTTCTCGGGATTGCCCCTCTTCTCCTCGCGGGGCTCGGAACGGAGTTCGCCGGTCCCCAGCCCACGCTCGCGCTTGTGGCGCTTGCCGGTGTCGCCGTACTCATGGTGCTGGAGGGGGCATCGGCCCCGCGGCCGGCCATATCGCCGCTCGCCGTTCCCATCGAATCCCCGATCGCCTGATCCCGGGCGGCGATTTCCGAAAAAGGTGTTGACGAGTCCCACCGCGGCCGCTACGATGTGAATAGTGAAACACTGTTCACAATCGAGACCATGAAAGAACGAGCACCCAAGCGACCCGCCGCCGAACGCAAGCGCCTGATTCTCGAAAGCGCGCAGACGGCGTTCGCCGCCAATGGCTACGCCAACACCGGCACCGATGAGGTCGCCCGCGCCGCCGGCATCGCTCCCTCCGCCATCTATCGCTACTTCCCCAGCAAGCGCGACCTCTACCTGGCCACCCTCAAGGACGCCGGGCCGCGCCTCGCTTCCCTCTGGCGCAAGACTGCCGAGCGCGCCGGCGATCCCCTGGAGACCATCTGGGAGATCGGCCTCCAGTACTATGACCACGTCAATACCCGCTCGTCCTTCACGCGGCTCTGGTTCAAGGCCCTCGGCGACGCCGACGACCCCGAGGTGCGCGAAATCATGGCCAGCAGCTACATGGCGATGATGGGCGTCATCACTGACCTTATCGAGACGGGCAAGGCCCGCGGGCTCGTGCGCGCGGACTTCGACGCCCGCATCGCCGCCTGGCACTTCATGGCCATCGGCTCCACCTTCGACCTGGTGCACCAGCTCGGGCTGGATGAAGAGCTCAGCCGCGCCCGGGTCGAGGAGTGGGGGCGGCTCTACATCGGATCGCTTCGGGAGGGAGCAGGTGGAACGGCCGCAGCCGCGAACTGATTGCGCCGCCGACGAGCGCTGCCTTTGCGGCGCCATGGTAGCCCGCACCACGCCGCTGGGCGTGGAGATCCTGTGCCGCCGCTGCCGGCGCGTCCATCGCATCCCCTGGGAACCCGGGAGCGCCGAAGCCAGGACACGCGGGAGGCCTGTCGCATCCCCCAGCTGAGACCCCGAGGCCCGAGGTCAGGAACCCAGAGCCCGGACAGACCGCAACAGCGGTGCGTCCGGGCTCTTCACATTTCGAAAGCAAGGAGGCCCGGCCTTCTCCCCAACACGGAGGAGCCAACAACGACAATGGAACAAAATCCCACCCAGGACTTCACTCCGCTCCGCCAGGCGCTGCGCCGCTACGTCACCGGCGAGGTCATCCCCCTCGAACGCGACAACAACCTCACCTGGGACGTCGCGCCCCCGAAGGATCTCCGCCGCCAGGTCCGCACGCGCGCAAGGGAGCTCGGGCTCTACGCCCCCGACATGCCGCCGGACGTGGGCGGCGGCGGGCTCTCCTTCCTGGGGCGCTGCGTACTCGAAATGGAGCTCCACTCGCACGACACCGTCTTCTTCGAAGACGTGCTCGGCGGTGGCGGCGGCCCGTCGTCGATCATGCTCCACGCCAGCGAGGCTCAGCGCGCCCGATGGCTCGCCCCGCTCATGGCCGGCGAAACCACCACCTGCTTCGCCCTCTCCGAAGCCGACGCCGGGTCCGACGCGAGCGCTCTCCGCACCCGCGCCCTCGTCGACGACGCTGGCTATTCGCTCACCGGCTCGAAGAGCATCGTCAGCAACGGCCCCCAAGCCGATTTCGCCACCGTGTTCGCGGTCGTGCAGGGCCCCGAAGGTTCGCCCTCCGGTGTCACTGCCTTCCTGGTTGACGCGGACACCCCGGGCTACCTTCGCGCCCGCGACCACACTTGCATGGGCTTCACCGGCTTTCAGGGCGAACTCGCCTTCGACAACGTCCGCCTGAACCAAGAGAACGTGCTCGGCCAGGTGGGAGCGGGCTTTCCCATGGCCCTTACCTGGATCAACGGCAACCGCGTTCGCACCGCCGCCATGACCGTGGGCGTGGCACGGCGGGCCCTTGCCCGCAGCGCTGGCTACGCCGGGCAGCGCAAACAGTTCGGCCAGCCCATCGCGAGCTTCCAGGCCATCCAGCTCAAGCTCGCCGACATGGCCACCGAGCTCTACGCCGGCGAGCTCATGGTCGAACGCACGGCCGCCATGCTCGACCAGGGCCTCGACATCCGCAAGGAAGGCGCCATGACCAAGCTCTACTGCTCCGAGATGGTGAACCGCGCCGCCTACGAGGCCATCCAGGTGCACGGCGGCGTTGGCTGCCTGGCCGAAACCGGCATCGAGCGCATCTACCGCATGGTGCGCATCTTCACCATCCTCGAAGGCACGTCCGAAATGCAGCGCGTTACAATCGCCGGCCGCGTCATGCGCGAGCTAGCCCGCTAACCCTCCAGGCCCGCTCGCCAATCCCCCTCCTGGGGCCCGGGTCCCTCGCCCGGGCCCCAGGACTTCCGGGACTACTCTCCTCGCTTCAGGGCGAAGGAACCCGCGATTGTGATCTTGTAGGTCCTGGTCGAACCGATGGCGACCGCCGGGATTCCCTTGCACGCGAATTGACCTTTGAGCGCGGTTTCGCCGTCGTCGAAACTGATGTCACAGGACTCGCCCCATTCCCCGGCCGTGGACAGCTCTTTCGTGGTGATCGCGAACCCCCCGCGGTCGTCCTTTCCGGTCCCGACGGTCAGCAGCACACCGGTCTCGGCGTCACCGAAGCTGAGCATTACCGCTCCACCGAGGACCACCCCACCCCCTTCGACATCGAGCTTCGCTTTCTTGTCGCCCGTTATCTCGACCTTGACCGCGCCGGTCAGCCCCCCGTCGCGGACGGTCTTTCCCTCGCCGCTTGCGCTCGGCGCGGTAGGTCCGGAGGCCGCTGTTCCGGTCCCCGAGGAACCGGACAAGTCGCCTTCCCTGGTTTGCGTCGCCTCCGCCAAAGACTCGCCGTCCTCGTCTTCGTCCGAGTCATCTCCGGACCCACCGCACGCGCCCACCAGGACCAGCAACGGCAGCGCCCCAAGAACAATGAGCGAACGGGTGAAGTGGTTCATGCGCCAGGCCTCGATTCTGTCCGGGGGATCTCGCCCGGGGAAGGCCCGAAGGCGCCGGTGTGGACCGGCCACCATCCCCGGCCACCCGGCCACCCCGAAACGGCCGCTACTATAGCAGAGGGCGCAATGGCCTCGGGGCATCGTACGCCTCCCGGTCGGTCTCGCTCAGAACCGGCGACGCTCGCTCCTTGGGAGGAGTCTTTCTGGCGGTATCGCCGCGGGAACTTGTCGCTGCAGAGTTCCGAGCACCTCGTGCGCGATCTGCCGAATGCAGGCTGGCACGGGGCTGGTCATCGGACGACTAGGCTGGTCGCCGAAACCGAACCCCCAGCCAAGAGCATTCGAACGCGAGAGACGAAAGTGTCGCTCGTCGAGGCTGGGATCGACATGTGCACCGCCATCCTGATCAGCTTGGAATAAGACGAGATCCTTCCGAGAGAAGACTTCACGCTCGGCGGGCAGCCTAATCACCGGCCGGATCCACCAGTCACCAAATTGCCGCCCAACCGGGCGCCGCAGATCGCTCTGTGCCAGTTTGGGTCGCCAACGGACCATGTCGACGCCAACCTCCTGAACGGTGAGAGTGCACTCACTGAGCAGATTTCGGAGGTCTATTGGGCGTGCGGAGTCGAGGAACGGCTTCCGCTTGAGCCCCAGCTGGGTGAAAAGCCCGACTGATTGCCCATGGTCATGAAGCAGGATTCGGAGAGCAGCGGCGAGCCTTGTCGCTTCGTCCTCATCCCCTTGGTCGAAGGAATCGGAGCTTCGATACATGAACCGGACCTGAGCCTGAAGATGCTCAAGGAGATCCTGATTCAACTGCTCTCTTCGTTGTGCATTCGCCACTCGAGGGACCCTCCCCCGGGATTCTCGACGCGAGTGGGCCCCACGGAGTAGCCGTCGTGGACAAACCAGCGGGTGCCCTAGTTCAGCGTACTCCTTGTGGACGCTCTCAGATTCAATTCCTTTGGTAGCAGGGGGGAGACTTGAACTCCCGACCTCACGATTATGAGTCGTGCGC
>CAYYYI010000089.1:5459-10961 GCA_964475735.1 uncultured Anaerolineaceae bacterium | reverse complement strand
AGCGTCGGCAGGCCCGAGAGAACCTCCCCGATGCGCATGATGAGCGTGTCCACCCACCCGCCGCGATAGCCTGCCAGCAGGCCAAGGCCAACCCCCAGGAAGAGCCCGCCCGTGATTGTCACGGCCACCGTGAACAGGATCGTCGTGCGCGCGGCGTAGAAGACGCGTGAGAGCATGTCCCGCCCGAGCGTGTCGGTGCCCAGCCAGTGCTCCGATGAAGGTGACTGGCGCACGTCTTCGACCGTGCGCCGCTGCTCGTTCGGGTCATAGGGAGCGATCAGCGGCGCGAAGATGCCGCAGAAGTAAAAGACGGCCAGGTAGGTGATCGCCAGCATCGCCAGCTTCTTGCGGATGATCAGCCGGAACATCCGCCGCTTCATCGACGGGGCGGGTGCGATCGCTGCCTCGGCCGTGCTCCCGGTAGCGGTCGTCACCTAGCCCCTCCTCGAACCGACCCGCACGCGCGGGTCGATGATTGCGTAGGAGATGTCGATGAGGACGTTAGCCAGCACAAAGAGTGCTGAGCCGAAGAGCACAAGCGCCAGGATCACGTCGTAGTCCGGCGCTGTAATCGCCGCCAGGGATTCGCGCGCGATCCCCGGGATGCCGAAGTACTGCTCCGTGAACAGAGCCCCCGCCGTGATTCCCGGCAGCGAAAGGCCGATGACCGTGATCATCGGGAGCAGGGCGTTGCGCGTGATGTGCGTTATGATGACCGTCCGCTCCTTGAGCCCCTTCGCGCGGGCGGTCCGCACGTAGTCCTCGTGCATGACGCTCACCACCGAGGCGCGCATGAAACGCGCCACTCCCGCCACACCCGGGAGCGACATGATTAGCACCGGCATGATGATGTTCGGGCTCCAGACCCCCTCCCAGCCAAGCCGAACCCACTCCAGCTTCACCGCAAACACGTACTGCAGGATGGGGATGGCCACGAACACCGGCACCGCATCGAGTGCGAGCCAGAAACTGATTGTGAGCGGGTCAAGAAACGTGCCTCGCGCCAGCGCCGCGTAGACCCCGACAGGGATCCCGAGCGCGAACGTGATGAAGAGCGCCATCGCGCCCAACTGGGTCGAGACTTGGATCTTCGGCCAGACCACCTCGCTTACGGTGAAGTCCTGGTGCCGCGTCGAGACGCCCAGGTCGCCATGGAAGAGGTTATCCATGTACTTGACGTACTGGACGTAAATGGGTTCGTCGTAGCCGTACTTGTCTCGCAGCACGGCGGCGCGTTCCTCGTCGTAGTGACGGCCGAGGATCGTGTCCACGGGGTCACCAGGGGCCAGCCGCAGTATCCAGAAGACGATCACCGAGATGGCGAACAGCACAGGGATCGCCCAGAGCAGCCGCCGGACCGTGTACCCGAAGAGGCCGGGCCCCATGGCCGCTACTTCTCGGTCGCGACGATTTCGATGTAGCGGTACCGCGGCACAGTCATCGGGACCGAAGGCCAGTTCTTCACACAGGACTTCACGAGCAGATGCTCCACGGGCCAAAAATCGGGGATGATTGCCGCGTCATCGAGGATCATCTGCTCGGCCTCGGCATACAGAGCGAACCGCTTCTTCTGGTCCGTCTCCGATCGCGCCTCCAGAAGGATTCTGTCAACCTCAGAGTTCGAGTACCCCTGTTCGTTCTGCACACTCTCGCTGTGGAAGAGCTTGTCGATGAAGTCCTCCGGGTCCGGGTAGTCCGCCGCCCATCCTGCCGAGAACATCTGGAAGGTTCCCCGCCGAAGCTCGCGCAGGAACGCCGAGTACTCGCTTGCCTGGAGCTCAACGTCGATACCCAGGATCTCCTCCCATCCCGCGGTGATCGCGGTCAGAACGTCCGGAGCATCCCCGCCTTGCCCGGCATAGGTCAGCACAATGCGCGGCATTTTGCCCGCGTACTTCGATTCCGAAAGCGCCTGTTTCGCCTTCTCCGGATCGAACGAGTACGCCGAAACACTCTCCGTGTAACCCGGCATCTCCGGCGGCAGGATGCCGTCGGCAACGCGCTGCGAGTCAAAGAACAGCACCTCGTTGATGCGATCCTTGTCGACGGCCATCGCCATTGCCTGGCGCACCTTCAGGTCGTCGAACGGCGGTTTCCGCACGTTGAACGCCAGGTACGAAACGGACATCCGGGGCTGCGGCTTGTACTCCTTGCTCAGGGGGCTGTTGCCGCCCTTCACGGCCTCGAGCTCCAACCCTGGCACGCCGCCGATGTGCAGTTCGTCGTTCTCGTAACGGGTGAGGATTGAGCCGCCGCCAAGCTCGAACACAACCTCGGAGACCTTGGCCACGCCCAGGTGGTAGCGGTCGTTCCTCGCCAGCCGGATGCGCTCCGCGGGCGTGAACCCGACCAGCCGGAAGGGCCCGGTGCCGTTGGGCTTCTGCGTCCAGTTGCGCGGATTCTTCTGGATCTGGTCCTTGTCCACCACGTAGGCCACCGGGTATGTCAGCTCCGCCAGGAAGTACTCGGATGGCTGGTTGACCCGGATCTCGAGCGTCGTTTCGTTGACTACCTTGACGCCGCTGACCTCGGTCGCCTTGTTGTTGAACCGGTCGCGCAGGCCAACGATGTTGCTCAGGTAGAGCGTTGCCGTAGGGGAGCCGTTCGCGGGGTCGGCCGCCCGCTCGAAGCTGTACTTGAAGTCGTTCGCCGTAACCCGGCGGTTGCTGTTGTGGAAGACCACGTCGTCGCGCAGTTTGAACGTGTACGTCTTGCCGCCATCGGACACGGACCATTCCTTCGCGATGTCGGGCACCACCTTCAGGTCCAGGTCCAGGGTCACCAGTCCTCCGAAGATTTCCACCACGTACTCGCTGGTTCCTTCGTCGCGGACCTGGATCGGGTCCAGCACCGAGGCCGGGTCTGACCCAAAGGTGATGAGCTTGTCGCCGCCGCAGATGCCGCCCGAGGTGCTCTTCTTGGCCGGCGTGTTGCTCTCCGACGGCTTGCCGGCGCCGCCGTTGTCGTCGTCGCCCCCGCCCGTGGCCAGCACCACGATGAACACGCCGCCCACGGCAAGGATAAGAAAGGCGACAAAGCCCATCATCAGAGTCAGCGCGCGATTCGACATCCAGCTTCACCACCGAAAGATTTCAACAAACGATACGCCGGCCGGCAGCCCTGCGATGGCCCGCGCCTCTCCGTCCCTGCGAAAAGCGTACACGCCAATCGCAGGCCGGTGAATGCGGTCCCTTCGTCCGGGAAAGACCGCTTAACGCCTACTCCCCGGCCGGGCTATCAGCCAGGCGCAGCCCGAGCTCTTCGAGCTGCGCCGGATCCACTGGTGAGGGCGCCCCCATCAGCGGGTCGAGCCCCGACGACGCCTTCGGGAACGCGATCACGTCGCGGATGTTCTCGGTCCCCACGAGCGACATCAAGAGCCGGTCGATGCCCATGCCCACGCCTCCCATCGGCGGCGCCCCGAATTCGAGCGAATCGAGCACCACACCGAACCGATCCTGCATCTGTTCGGGCGTGTAGTTCATAAGCGCGAGCACCTTCTCCTGGTCGGCCCGGCTGCTGATGCGCACCGAGCCGCCCCCAATCTCGGCCCCGTTGAGCGTCAGGTCGTACTGCCGCGCGGTCACTTTTCCGGGGTCCGAATCCAGCAGCGGGCGGTCCTCCTCGCGGAACCCGGAGAACGGATTGTGCGTCGCGTCCCAACGGTTCTCCTCAGGCCGCCATTCGAGCAGCGGGAACCCGGTCACCCACGCGAAGGAAAGCACGGAAGGATCCTTCAACCCGAGCCGGTCCCCCAGTGTCTCGCGAACGCGGTAGAGCGAAGCGGCCACCACCCCGGGCTGGTCCGCCACGATGAGCAGCATGTCGCCCTCGCTCGCCCCCGTGAGTGCGCGCACGCCGCCCATCTCCTCCTCGCTGAGGAACTTGGCGATGGGTGATCGCACCTCACCGCCGGGCAGGAATCCGATGGTGGCCAGCCCCTTCGCGCCGCCCCCGCGGGCTACGTCCGTGAGCTCATCGATCTCCCGGCGGGACATGTCCGCCTTCCCCGCCACGCGAATAGCTTTGATCTCACCGCCGGCGGCCAGCGCCCCCGCGAACACCTGGAAGCTTGAGCCTCGCAGCGGCGCCGCGACGTCCACAAACTCCATCCCATACCGTAGGTCCGGCCGGTCGATGCCGTAGCGCGCCATGCTGTCAAAGTAGTCAAGCCGCGGGAAGGGGCTCGATGCTGGCCCCGCCCCGAACTCGCGGGCGATGCCCGTGTACAGCTCCTCGACGAGCCCCATCACATCATCCTCGTCGACGAAGCTCATCTCCAGGTCGAGCTGGGTGTGCTCGGCGACGCGGTTGGCGCGGAAGTCCTCATCGCGGTAACAGCGGGCGATCTGGAAGTACTTTTCGAAGCCCGCCACCATCAGCAGCTGCTTCAGGATTTGGGGCGATTGGGGCAGGGCGAAGAAATGCCCCGGACGCATGCGCGATGGCACCAGGAAGTCGCGCGCCCCCTCGGGCGTGGACTTGATGAGCGTCGGCGTCTCCACCTCTACGAAGCTGCGGCTCGAAAGGAAGTCCCGGATGTAGCGCACAACTTCGTGGCGAAGCCGGATCGTGCGCGAGACTTCTGGCCGCCGGAGGTCGAGGTAGCGGTACTTGAGACGTAACCCTTCGTCCACCTCAATCGGCTCATTGATGTAGAAGGGCGGAGTGAGCGATTCGTTCACCACTTCGCAGCGGGTGGGAACGACTTCGATTTCCCCCGTTTCCATGTTGGGGTTGGCCGCCTCGGGGGAGCGCATCTGCACCACGCCTTCGACGGCCAGCACCCACTCGTTGCGGGCCCGGTGAGCGGTTTCGTGGGCGCCGGTGTTGTCCGGTCCGATGACGAGTTGTACGAGGCCGTGCGAATCGCGAAGGTCGATGAAGATGAGGCCGCCGTGGTCGCGGCGGCGATGCACCCACCCGGCAAGGCGGACCGTGCGCCCGGCATCGGCAGCACGCAGGTCCCCGCAATACGTGTCTTTCAGCATGGACGAAGCGTATCAGGCGACCGGTGAAGCCGCCTGCTCGACCGGCGCCACGAGCGCCGCCTGTAGCTCCTCGCAGAAGGCCGCTTCCAGTTCCGCCGCCATGCGCTCCTGGAACCGCCGGTAGGCCGCCACGAACGCCTCTCCCTGGACGGTGAGCGTCGTATGACCACCCCCCGCGCCCCCCACCTCGGAGTGAACGAGGGGCATCTGGAGGTTCTCTTCGAGCTCTTTCACCTTCCCCCAGGCGCGGCGGTAGGAGAGCCCCATCGCTGCTGCTGCCCGGGCGAGCGAGTTGGTCTGGGCGATAAGCTCCAGCAGCCTCACCCGGTAGTCCGACATCACCAGCCGGCCATCGGCTTCGAGCCAGAGCTTCTGACGAGGTGCAAACGCAGCCACGGCCTCAGGGTATCACGCCGGGTCAGGCGTTCATGTCGCCGCGGTGGGACTGGATCGGCATCACGTGGCTGTAGTCGTTGATGGTCAGTACTGCACGGCGTGTGTCCGCGGCGCG
>CAYYYI010000089.1:3972-5359 GCA_964475735.1 uncultured Anaerolineaceae bacterium | reverse complement strand
GCCAGTTCCTCCTTCGAGTAGAGCTCGAGCAGGCCCTTGTCCTGGGGCGCCTTCTGCCAGAGATCAATCTCGCGAAGGTCGTCGCGGACGATCGGCGTCAGGTTGTGGTGGCGGGCGATCTCGTTGCCAGTGTCGAAGGCACGCCGCATGGGGCTCACGAACACCATCCCGATGCGCGCCGGGGCGAGCCGTTCCCCCACCGCCCGGGCCTGTTTCCAGCCCATCTCCGAAAGCGGCGCGTCGAGGGCGTCGCCGAGTTTGATGTTCTCGTGGAACTTCTGCTCTCCGTGGCGGACAAGCAGGATCTCGCACATCCCTTCGAACGAAGCCGCAAACGGGTTCTCGAGGTCGATGGTGCGTACACGGCGGGTCGTAGTCATTCGCTCTCCTGGTTCTGTTCTGTCGGGCCAGACCCGGCCGGGTCACGCTGCGCGACCCGCTCGCTGGCCACAATGAATGCGCGCAGCCCCGTCGCCAGGGACTCGACCTCGGCGGGGGCCATCTCCATGAGGATGCGATGCATGAACTGTTCGGCCTTGTGCTCCAGCCGGTCGCAAACGTTATCGCCTTCGCCCGTGAGGAAGTTGCGGACCAGGCGACGGTCCGCCGGGTCCTCTTCTCGCCGCACAAGCGCCAGCCGCACCAGCCGGTCAATGATCCCGGTGATCGTCGGCGGGGTGACCGCCAACCGCGAGGCAAGCTCGCCCGAAGTCACCCCTGGCTGCTGCTTCAGGAGAAAAAGGAGCCTTAGCTGGCCGGTGGTCAGGCCCAATTCCGCCCAGGCCCGCAGGCGCAACGGGTCGAAGATCGCCAGCGCGCTCGCAAGGTAGTGCAGGGCGGACTCCGGTGATGTTCCGGCCGGCGTGTGCGTGACAGCCAAGCTCTTCGCCTCAAGCTAAGGGTTCGTTAATCCTAGACTACCAGCCGCCATCGAACGTGAAAGGGGGACAGCAGGCAACCGCGGGTGAGAAACTGCAGCGGTGACGCTCGATCTTGACCCCGGCAAGGCCGCCCTCGGCAACCCGCGCCTGGTCCATGCGATCATCGAAGAGATGGCCGGCGGCGCCATCCCGTTCGAGCGGTTCATGTCCCTCGCTCTCTACCACCCCGAGTTCGGTTACTACCGGAAGCCGGGCCGCATCGGCCCCCAGGGCGACTTCCTCACCAGCCCGGTCATCCATCCCATGTTCGGCTGGGCGGTCGCGGGCTGGTGCCGGAGCGTCTGGGAAGCCCTCGGTTCGCCGTCGCCTTTCACCATCATCGAGCCCGGCGCTGGCGCGGGTGCGCTTGCGGCCGCTGTCCTCGACTGGGCCGAAGGCCGCGACGATGGTTTTGGCAGCGCCCTCCGCTACGTGGCCATCGAACCGAATTCCCCCGGCTCCGATTC
>CAYYYI010000089.1:0-3872 GCA_964475735.1 uncultured Anaerolineaceae bacterium | reverse complement strand
GGGCTCCACCAGCTTGCCGACGCCGCCCGGGGCGACATGGGCGAGTACTTCGCCCGCCGCCGCGCGATGGAGGCGTTGACCGATGGCGCCGGTCTCGGTCGCGTGCGCGTACTCGCTGCCATGCGCGGGCTGACCGCGCCACCGCCGGGATTCGAGAGCGCCCAATGACCCTCTCGCAACAGGGCCGCGCCCGGCCGATCGAGGCTGGCGAGACTGCCCCGGACTTCACCTTGCCAGCGGTCGACGCCGATGCACACGAGCTCACCGTGACGCTGAGCGACGCGGCGGCCAGAGGCCGGGTCCTGCTCATCTTCTACGAGGATGATGGGATGCCGATCTGCACCAGCGAGCTGAAGGCCTTCGCCCAGGAACACGGACTGCTCAGCGATGCGGGAGTGCAGTTGTTCGGCATCAACACCAACGGCACAGGCTCCCATGCCCGGTTCCAGGAGAGGGATCGCTTCCCCTTTCCCCTGATCAGCGACTTCTATGGCGAGGCGGTGCGCGCTTTCGGCCTTTGGAACGAGGAGGAGGGGAAAAGCCGCCGCGCCCTGGTCCTGGTCGGGCCGGACATGGTCGTGCAGCACGTCCAGCCGCACTTCAACCCCGGGAACCTGGCCGGGTTCGCCGAGGTGTTCGCTGCGCTGGGCCTGCTGTGAGCGATGCCCCTGCCGGGCTGGTCATGGCCGTCCCGGTGCAGCGAATCCCCCGGCGGCGGTTCGGGGAGGCGTTTGCTATACTCAAGTTCGGAGGATGATGACCCGCCCGTGAAGGTAACCCTCGAGCGGCTGCCTGAAAGCCGCGTGCAGCTTGACATCGAAGTCGACCAGGAGCGGCTCGACCGCTCGATCGACGAAGCCTACAAACGCCTCGCTCGCAAAGCGCGAATCCCGGGCTTTCGCCCGGGCAAGGCGCCGCGTTCCATTATCGAGCGCCACTTCGGCCGCGAAGGGCTCCTCCGCGAAGCCGTCGAGGACCTCGTTCCCCAGGCCTACAACGAGGCAATCGAGACCGAAGACATCGAGGCAATCGACCAGCCCCACCTGGAAATCGTTCAGCTCGAACCGGTCCAGTTCAAGGCCACCGTCGCCGTGCGCCCAACCGTCGAGCTAAACGACTACCATTCCGTCCGGCTCGACCCGCCCAACATCGAAGTCACCGATGAGATGCTCGCGGAACAGCTTCGCGCCGTCCGGCAGCGCTACGCCACGCAGGCTCCGGTGGAACGCGCCGCGCAGTGGAACGACATCATCACCGGCGCCGTGACCGGCGAGGTCGAAGGCGAGGAGTTTGTCAAAGACGAGGACGCCGAGTTCCAGCTCGTCGAGGGCCGCAAGATGCTCGTCGATGGCCTCGCCGAAGCCTTCCCGGGGATGGCGAAAGGCGAAGAGAAGGTCATTGAGCTCCCGCTCCCCGATGACTTCCCTGTCGAGCGCTTCGCGGGCAAGACCGCCCGCTTCACCCTCTCCGTTCGCGAAGTGAAAGAAGAGATCCTCCCCGATGAGGACGACGACTTCGCCCAGCAGGTCAACGCCGACGACTTCCCGACCTACGAAGCGCTCAAGACTCGCCTCCGCGACAACATGAACGACGCGCTCAAGAAGGACGCGGAAATCCACTACCAGCAGGACGTGGTCGACCGCATCCTCGAAGGCGCAACAGTTGAATATCCGCGCATTCTCGTCGACCGCGAGATCGACCGCATGATTTCGGAGTCCTCCGGATACGACCGGCAGGCCTACTACAACCACCTGGCGCGCATCGGCCGGAGCGAGTCCGAGTACCGCGAAGGCCTTCGTCCCGAAGCAGAGCGGCATGTTCAGCGATCACTGGTGTTGAGCCGCCTCGTTGAGGCCGAAGATCTGAAGGTGAGCGCCGAAGCGATTGACGCGGAGATAGAGACCATGGTGGCCCCGGCAGGCATGGATGCAGACCGGATGCGTGAGCTCTTCGCCACGGCCGAGGGCCGCGCGCGCATCGAGCGCAGCCTGCTCACCCAGCTCGCGCTGGAAAGGGCCGCAGCTATCGCCAGGGGTGGGGTCACCGGCCCGGTAGCCGCTGAGGCGTCCGCGCCAGCATCCCGGGCAGAAGCCCCGGCCGCGCCGGCGAAGAAGAAGCGGGCCAGCACAAAGAAGGAGGAGCCGGCATGAGCGCATACGACCCTATCCATCCCCTGGTGCGGGCGGTCATCCCCACCGTTATCGAGAGCGGTCCCCGTTCGGAGCGGGCGTTCGACATTTTCTCGCTGCTATTGAAGGAACGTATCGTCTTCCTGGGCACGCCGATCGATGATCAGATAGCGAACCTGATCGTCGCACAGTTGCTCTACCTGCAACGAGAGGACCCCGAACGGGACATCAGCATGTACATCCACTCCCCCGGCGGGGTCATCACCGCCGGCCTGGCCATCTACGACACCATGCAGCTCATTGAGCCCGACGTGTCGACCATCGCCGTGGGCCAGACGGCCTCAATGGCGACCGTGCTCCTCTGCGCCGGCGCCAGGGGCAAGCGGTTCGCCCTGCCCAACGCGACTGTCCATATGCACCAGGCGCTGGGTGGCGCGCGCGGGCAAGCTGCCGATATTGAAATTGCGGCGAAGGAGATCCTTCGCAACAACGAGATCATCAGAAACATCATTGCGAAGCACACCGGCCAGCCGGTCGAGCGTGTCTCGCGGGACTTCGATCGCGACTTCTACCTTGATGCCGAGGGCGCGAAGGAATACGGTTTCGTCGACCAGCTGCTGGCGCGTCCCGAAGACGCCCGGAAGAACTGAGGGGAAGCGCATTGGCCGGGAATCGCACGAATCGCGTCCAGTACCATTGCTCGTTCTGTGGTAAGAACCAGGACCAGGTGCGCCGGCTCATCGCCGGCCCCGGCGCAGTTTACATCTGCGACGAGTGCGTCGACCTCTGCCGCGAGATCATCGACGAGGAGACAGGCAGCCACTCCACTACCGCCGCCGCCAAGGGCGCGGCCCCGGCTTCCCAGCGCGTCCCCCCGCCAAAGTTCATCAACGACCACCTCGATGAGTACGTGGTCGGCCAGGAGTTGGCCAAGAAGGTCCTCTCTGTCGCCGTCTACAACCACTACAAGCGCATCGGCGCGGTGGGCGACGGCGACATCGAGCTCGAAAAGTCGAACATACTCCTCGTCGGGCCGACCGGCGTCGGCAAGACCCTTCTTGCCAAGACGCTCGCCCGCATGCTCGACGTTCCCTTCTCTGTCGCCGATGCCACAGCCCTCACCGAGGCCGGCTACGTGGGCGAGGACGTCGAGAACATCCTCCTCCACCTCATCCAGGCTGCCGACTTCGACATCCAGAAGGCCGAGCGCGGCATCGTCTACATAGACGAAATCGACAAGGTGGCGCGCAAGGGAGACAACCCCAGCATCACCCGAGACGTCTCCGGCGAAGGCGTCCAGCAGGCCCTCCTCAAGATCATCGAAGGATGCACCGCCAACGTGCCCCCACAGGGCGGGCGCAAGCACCCCCACCAGGACTTCCTGCAGATCAACACCCAGAACATCCTCTTCGTCTGCGGCGGCGCCTTCGAAGGCCTCGAAAACATCATCGAAAAGCGCCTCACCCGCGACCACGTGCGCATCGGTTTCAACGCCGACCGGGGCTTCCGCGGCAGCAAGCGCACCGACCAGCTTCTCGCCCACGTCACCCACGACGACCTGCTCGAGTTCGGCCTCATCCCCGAGTTCGTCGGACGCCTGCCCATGGTCGTCGGGCTCCAGTCCCTCGACCAGGACGCGCTCGTGAGAATCCTGACCGAGCCCAAGAACGCGCTGATCAAGCAGTACCAGCGCTACTTCTCCATGGATGGCGTCGACCTCGTCTTAACCGATGACGCCCTCAA
>CAYYYI010000088.1:0-11246 GCA_964475735.1 uncultured Anaerolineaceae bacterium | reverse complement strand
ATCTCGTTGATCACGTCGCCAACCTGGCTGGCGCCGGTCTGGACGAACTCGCGCCGCGTGAGCTTCCGCAGGCCACGCCGCAGGCTGTCGAACGAGTTAGGGTGGACACCAAGGCGAGAGGCGACTCGATTCCAGTTGTCCTCATCGGGCTGATCGCCGTCCTTCCACAGCCTTCGCACAACGGCGGGCGAAGGCTGGTCCGCCAGGATCTCGTCGAGCCAGGAATCGCCAAGGCTGGCTGAGCACTCGTAGGCCGCGTCCACGGCCGCCGGGGTCGATGCGATGACGTTGCGGACGGCCTCGAGATCTTCAGGCTGGATGTCGCGCGTTCCGATGGTGACGCGCCCGTCGACCCCTGCGGCGTTCCGTTGGAGCGAGTAGACGCCCACCCCCTGGGGGTGCAGCCCCTTCAGCGACGACCGTTCGCCGCCTTCGAACTTGATGCGCTGCCCGTAGTCGTCGTGCATATCAAAAACGAGGGCGACTGTCCGGTCCGCGTTGGCAGCGCGATTCGCCGAATGCTGGACCATGGCGTCGAGAAGCTGGACAGCGATGACCGTCTTCCCGGTGCCGCTCTTGCCGAAGATGCCCGCGGAGCGCTCGAAGAGCTTCTCGATGTCAACGCAGACCTCAACGCTCGCCATTCCGAGGGGAGTCCCCAGGTTGATGGCCACGCGCTCGCCCACGGCGAAGGCGGCGTCCACGGTGTCCTGGTCGGCCTGCACAACAGGGGCGAAGTGGCGCGGCAGCCGGCGGGCGCGAGCGTTCTCGCCAGTGGCCGGGTTCACCTCGACGTAGGGAGTCACTTCGACCGCTGTGTAGACGCCCGTATCGAGCAGCACTTCGCGCAGGAGCGCGCTCGCCGGGTCGTTCCCGGCCGGGGGCGGCCACGACGTGGGACCGCTTTCGGCTGAGCGGAGCAGCACATCCGTCACCATGCCGAGCAGCTGGCTGCCCCCTTCGAGTGGGGCCATGACATAGTGCCCGATGGCCGTGGACGCGCCCGCATCGAGGCGCACTTCGATGCTCCTGGTCAGCGACCCGCCGACAACGACCCCCAGGTGCGACGGTTCGCTCATGCTCCTATCCCCCTGATGATGCTGGTGAGGCGGGCTGGTTCCGCCCGCAGGAGGCGCGCAAGCTCCTTGCCTGCCCGCACCCTGAATTCGTGCGCCCCCGCCCCGAAAGCCGTGGCCGCCATGCGCACCGCGGCGGCGATCGCCGCGTCATCGCACCCGGGCGCGCCCACGAGAAGCGCCAGGAAGGCGCCATCGCCTGCCAGCCTGACGATCTCGGCATTGGTGGCGGTCTCGACGCGCGCCAGCAGTGGCGGCGGAAGCGGTGGCAGCGCTGGCCGCGCTACCTCGCCTTCGATGTGGCCGCAGCTCACCACCGAGACCCTGGTCCTGAGCAGGAGCCGGATCTCCGGGTTCCCGGCCATCACCTCAGCCGCAGTCTGCCCGGCCGCGCCGCGCGGCTGCAAGGGCCGGGAAGGGTCCTCGGGGCCGCTCATGGCATCCGTAACCACGCCGGCCACGACGCACGATCCTTCGCGCACGGCCACGAACTGCCCGAGCCGGAAAGGATCTTCGACGTAGCGCTCGTATGCGCACTGGAACGTGCGCAGGCCGGCTTCGACCACCCGCGGAATTGGCGCAGTCACAGTCCTCTCCTCCTCTTGCTCGTCTGCTTGCTGTTCATGCCCGCCCGAAGGCCGTGGCGGGCCGCTTCGGACTCAAGCGCCCTGCTGAAGGCCTGGCGGTCGCCGCCCGAGATGACAGCCTGCTCGTGCGCTTCCTGCAGCGCCCGGGGATAACCGTCGCAGCGCTGGCACTGGTCGATGAGGGTGGCGTGCAGGCGCGAAATCTGCTCTCCGGTGGCGGCCCACCGGGGCAACTCCACCCGGGAGACGTCGTCGCCGACGCGCAGGTAGAAGAAGCAGACCTCGTGCTGACCTGCGAAGGACTCTTCCACGCGGCGCACGCGCTCGCTGGCCGCCCGGAAGACGGCGGACCGCTGCCCATCGCCCAGCCTGCCGGCGAAAAGATGGCCATCGCTGCCCGGCCAGCTCCTCGCATCGCCGCCGGCGAGCGCCCGCAGGCTGTTCACGACATCGCTCGACCTTGACCCGGAGATGTAGGCGCCGACGCTCAAGGGTTCTCCGCATGCGGCCAGCCGGTCGAGCGCTTCCCGTGTTCGTTGCACCAGTTCCCGGCGGGTGGACTCGGCCACCTGGCGCGAATCGAGGTCCCACGGAAAGAGCGTGCCGTCGAGGAGGAGCACGGCCGGCCCGGCGGGAGTCCTTTCTTCGGCGAGCGCGGCGCCGGTTTCGAGCTCGATTACGTCGCGGAGGAGGTTCACGCCCCAGGCGCGCGGCCCGGCGTCCTCGACGCCCGCCTCTTCTTCGCCTTCCGCCTCCGGGGCCCGCGGCCCGACACTGGAATGCGACCCCAGGTCCGCCTCCTGGCCGTTTCCGTAGGGCAGCACGGCGAAGCCAGCGTTCACTACGAAGCACTGCACGGACGCGAAACGGTCGGGCTCGATGCTCGACCCATCGGCCGCAACGACGGTCACGGGCGCGAACGGCGGCGCCTCCACCACCAGTCCGGGTGGCTCTTCGAGCGAGACGCCATAGGGCTGCGAAGACCCGGCCATGGCCGCCCTGATGCGCGCGTCGCCGTCGCCGGGGTCAGCCGTCCACAGTGCAAGGGCGGACTCGGCGGCCTTCAGGCCTTCGCGCATGGCTTCGAGCCCCGCCGCGTAGGCCGCGACCACATCCGGAAGCTGTGGCAGCACCTGCTCCATTCGCAGCGTCAACGCGCCACCTCGGCCGGTTCGCGCAGCACCCGCACGTCGCCCTCGCGGCGCGTGATCCGCCGGGCGTCGAGATGTTCCAGGAACGCCTGGGCGTACTTGCGGCTGGTATCGAACATGTCGCGAACTTCGGCCAGGCTCACGCTGCCGTGCGCTCGAATGTGCGCCCTCACCCGGTCAACCATTGTCGCGAAAGCCGCGGAGTCGAAGACCACGCCCGCCCCTGTGTCCTCCACGAGCCCCTGCTCGGCGAGGTAGGCGAGGACGGCCGGTCCGGGCATCGGCTCTGTGGGTGGGCTGAAGCCGCCCTCCCTGAGCGCAGCGAGGAACCGGTCCACCTCGACCTTCAGAGGCCCGGCAAGCTCCACGTGGTGGCTCACAGGGGCAAGACCGCCTCCGCCTCGCTCCTCCAGCCGCTCGTGGCGCACCGCATGAGCGACGACTGCATCGAAGGCAGCCGGATCGAGCCGGATGCCGCTGCGGACGTGCTCCCGTGGCACGGCGGCCCGCAGCGGGTTCGCATCGAGGAACTCGCGAACGGCTGCCAGGGCCTTCGCCCCGGCGGAATCGAGCCACGCGGTTGAGTAGAGGCGGTCCCCGATGACGGCGCACGCTCCGGCAGCCACCGCCTCGTCGATGGCGCGCCCCGCATCGGCAGCTTCCATCCCAAGCGCCCCGGCGACTGCGTTCCGGGCGACCGGGCCGCCTGACAGCAGGTCCGCAAGGCGCTCAGCGATGCTTCCTTCAAGCTGGCGCGCGAGGGCGTCGATCGTCGAAGGGTGAAGCCGGCGGCGCCTGCGCGGGTTCACGGCCACAATGCGGCCGCCCGCCACCGTCTCATTCGGCGTGCGCAGCACACAGTGGTCGCGAGGTGCGACAGCCACCGGCGCGTCGAGCACAACCTGCGCCCAGGCGTCGTTCCCGGGCAGGAGCTCGTCGCAGTCGAGTAGCCGCACCTTCCCCTCCGATTCGCTGGTCGCGCTCAGGAAGGTCACGCCGGAGTCGTGCGCGAGCGGGTGCGAGAGAATCCGCGGCGCGTGCAGGCGCACGTCGACGGCGGTAACGGGCCGGAGCAGGCCGGGAAGCGAAAGCACCATCCCGCGGCGCAGGTCCTCTGCCCGGACTCCACTGAGGTTCACCGCGGCGCGGGTTCCCGGCTCAAGGCGAGGCACCTTCGACCGGTGCCTTTGCAGACCACGGATGCGGGCGCGCAGGCCTCCCGGCTGCAACTCCACCTCCTGGCCCACCTCCAGCGCGCCATCGACGAGCGTGCCAGTCACAACCGCCCCAAAGCCCTGAATGGTGAACGCCCTGTCGATCGGCAGGCGCGGCCGCCCGATGCCCCGTTTCGGGGGCGTGGTATCGAGCGCGTGGTCGATGGCCGCGAGAAGATCGCCCAGCCCTTCGCCGGTGGCGGCGGAGACCCGCACGCTGCGCGCTCCGGCAAGCCCGCTCCCGGCGAGGGCATCCGCGAGCTCGGCTTCCACGAGTGCCGCGTAGTCGTCGTCAACCAGGTCGCACTTCGTGATCGCCACCACCCCGGCAGGGACGTCGAGCAGGTCCAGGATGGCGAGATGCTCCCGTGTCTGGGGCATTGGCCCCTCGTCCGCTGCCACGACGAGCAGCGCGAGGTCGACTCCCCCGGCCCCCGCGAGCATGTTCTTGATGAAGCGCTCGTGCCCCGGCACGTCGACGATGCTCACCTCACGCCCGGAGGGCAGGGTGAGCCATGCGAAGCCGAGGTCGATGGTAAGTCCGCGCTCCTTCTCTTCGCGCAGGCGGTCGGGGTCAATGCCCGTGAGAGCGCGTACAAGGGCGCTCTTGCCGTGGTCCACGTGGCCGGCCGTACCGATGACGTACATTTGTTCGGTATTCTACAGGCTCCCGCCCGGTGGCGTGTGCTTTGCGGTCTCCGTTTCCAGCACGCGCGTCAGCCCGGGCGAGTAGCGGACCGGATAGCCTGGCTCCACCATCTCCAGGGTGCGCAACGGCTCCGGCAGAGTGGCCAGGGCAAGCCTGCACCGCTCGCGGGCGGCGTCGAGCGGCTCGGGAGGAGCCACGCGCCTGCCATCCGTCATCACGCGGCGGAGTAGAGGCCTTCCACCGGGCGGCGGCTCCTCGCCTTCCAGGGCGATGACGTCGTGGTCGAAGACGCCGTTCCGTTCGACGCGATAGACCTGCTTGCGCCCCGGCAGCGTTCGCTTGCCAACGGAGAGCTTCAGCTTCGGCCCCTGAACGTCTTCGACCAGCTTGTAAACGCCGCCCAGCGCCGGCGCGTCGGCGCTTACGCCCAGTTGCGTGCCCACGCCAAAGGCATCGACGGGGGCGCCCCCGGCAAGGAGTTCCGCGATGCGGTACTCGTCGAGGTCTCCTGAAGCGAAGATCTGCACGTCGTGGCAGCCGCCGTCGTCGAGGATGCGGCGAACGCCGGTTGCGAGTGTCGCGACGTCGCCCGAGTCAAGACGGACGCCCTGGATGCGGATGCCCTCGGGCGCAAGCAGTTTGGCCGTGCGCACGGCGTTTCTCGCGCCTTCGAGAGTGTCGTACGTGTCGATGAGGAGCGTCGCCCGTTCCGGGAAGGTGCGCGCGAAGGCCACGAAGGCATCGGCCTCGTGTTCGAAGGACATGACGAAGGAGTGGGCCATCGTGCCGCTCACGGGGATGCCGTAGACCTGGCCCGCAAGGACGTTCGAAGAGGCGACTGCACCACCGATGTAGGAAGCGCGCGCGGCCTTGAGGGCCGCGTCCGCCCCGTGATCGCGCCGCGGAGAGAAGTCGACGAAGCTCCGGTCGCCGCAGGCGATGGCCACGCGCGCCGCTTTGGACGCGATGAGCGACTGGAAGTTGAGGCAGTTGAGCAGGAAGGTTTCTACAATCTGGGCCTCGATGAGCGGCGCCGTCACCCGAACCACAGGCTCCTCCGGAAAGTAGGCCTCCCCCTCGGCGATGCCCCAGACCTCGCCCGTGAAGCGCATGCGCCGGAGGAATTCCAGGAACTCCTCGTCGAACAGCCCCAGCGACCGGAGATAGGCGATCGCTTCGTCCTCAAAGTGGAGTTCTTCGAGGTATTCCAGCGCATCGTCGAGGCCGCAGGCGATGAGGAAGTTGCGATGCGCCGGCAGGTGTCGCACGAACAGGTCGAAGGTAGCCGGGTAGTTCATCCCATGTTCGAGATAGCTCGCGGCCATGGTCAGCTCGTACAGGTCGGTGAGCAGGGCAACGTTCGCCCCCGTCACCCACATGCAGCGACATCCCCGGCCAGCCGCATTCGGAGCCGCCTACCCAACTGATACGCCCGCGGCGCGCATCTCCTCGATTGCCCGGCGGCCATCGCCCGGATTGAGGTCTACAGCGCGGATAGCGGCCTCGAGGACAGTAGCCCGGAAGCCCTTCCGGGCCGCGTCGGTGGCAGTCGCCTTCACGCAGTAGTCGGTGGCCAGGCCGACCACAACCACACTTTCGATGCCTGCGGAGTGGAGCAGTTCGCCGAGGCCGGTCTCAGATTCGCGTCCGCTTTCGTCATCCCGGACGGTAAAGCCGGAGTAGCCGTCCTCGCCCCCGGTTCCCTTGCGGATGGTTTCGCCCTCTACCCTCAGGGCAGGATGAAAGGCGGCGCCCCAGGTGTTTCGCACGCAGTGGACCGGCCAAACGCCGCCATCCTTCGCAAAATGGGGCGTGTCCGGTGGGTGCCAGTCCTGCGTGTAGGCAACAAGCGCGCCGCTGGCGCGAGCGTGGGTCACTTCCGCATTAACGAGGGGGACGACCTCTTCGCCGCCGCCCACGTAGAGGGCGCCCTTCGGGTCGGCGAAGTCGTTCTGAACGTCGACAACAATGAGAGCGGTCTTACGGTCGTAGGTAACCACGGTTCCACCTCCGCGTGCGGCAAGGATAGCACCGTGTGAAGACGATCAGGCCCGGCCCGGCTCATCGAGGTGCGCCAGCAGCCGCACCGATACCTCACCGTGCATCAGGCGGCCGCGGCGGGTGAGGCGGACCCGCTCGCCCGCCGCTTCGAGCAGCCCGGCAGCCGCGCATTCGCGTAGCGCCGCTCCGAAGATCGCGTCCACCTCGGCGCCAAACTTCGCCGCGAACGCCCGGCAGTCGAACCCCTCAGTGAGCCGCAGACCAAGGGTGACCCAATCGGACATCGCCATGGCGGCCGGGGGCCGGTATGCCCGCCCGACCGCAGGCCGGTGCTCACCTGGCCGATCCTGGAGGCGGCGCACATACTCCCGCGGGTGGGCGACGTTCTCGTATCGCTCGCCATCAAGATACCCATGCGCGCCTGCGCCGAGGCCAAGGTAATCACCATCGCGCCAGTAGACCTGGTTGTGGCGGGATTCGTGGCCCGGGCGGGCCCAGTTGGAGAGCTCGTACTGGCGGAACCCGGCCTGGGCAAGGAGATCGGTAGCCCGCTCGTACATGTCCGCCACGGCATCCGCGTCCAGCGGCGTGACCGACCCCTCGCGAACGCGGCGGCCGAGGAGCGTGCCCTCTTCGACCGTGAGCGCGTAAATCGAGAGGTGGTCCGGCTCCAGCGCGAGCGCGTGCCTGAGAGTGCGCTCCCAACCGGCCATGCTCTGTCCGGGGAGCCCGTAGATCAGGTCGAGGTTCACGCTTCCAATCCCGGCCCGGCGGGCGTTCGCCACCGAGGCGCCGATGGCTTCGGGCGAATGGATGCGGTCGAGGAAGCGCAGTTCCGCCGGGTCGAAGCTCTGGGCCCCGAAGGAGATGCGGTTGACGCCCGCAGCGGCCAGCCGGCAGAGCTCGTCCGGGCCTGTGGTGCCGGGATTCGCTTCGATGCCGATCTCCGCGCCAGGAGCGATGGGTCCGAACGCCCCCACCGCCCGGACCACGGCGGCAAGGTCCTCGGCGGCCATCTCGCCGGGGGTACCACCGCCGAAGGCGACAGAGGTCACTTCGCGGCGGGCAAGTTCGGGCCGCCACGCCTCGATTTCCAAAAGCAGGGCGTCGCGGTAGGCAGGTTTCAGTCCGTCGAGGCCCGCGTAGGCGTTGAAGTCGCAGTAGCCGCACTTCACCGTGCAGAACGGGATATGCACGTAGACCGCGAGGGGCTTCACCGCGCGATCCCGAGGTGGTCACGCATCTCGATCACCCGGTGCGTGGTGATGCCGTCGACGCCCCACGAAACGAGCTCAGCGGCCCGGTCCACGTCATCGACCGTCCACGCCACCACCTTCAGGCCACGGCCATGCAGCTCCTGGACGATGCCGCTGGTGAGCAGGGAATGACGGCAGGACACGCCCGCGGGAAGCACGTCGCGCTCTGCGACCGAGCGGAAAAGGTCGAGCTTCGCCTGCACGTCGATCGAATAGTAGAGGGCGACCTCCGGGGCCCGCTCCCGGAGGCTCCGCAGGACTCCCCAGCGCTGCGACGAAGCGACGACGGCCTCCGGCCGTGCTTCAGCGCCGTCGAGCGCGGCGCGCACGAGCCGGGCTGGTTCGGGGCCGCCGTTCTTGAGGTCGAGGAACACCCCTGTCTTCCCCGCGGTCTCTTCCAGCAGCCCGGTGAGTGTGAAGGGCTGGCGCGGCGCCCGGCGCAGGGTCGTCCATTCTTCGAACCATAGGGGCAGGGGATAGAGCGCTCGCTCATGGCGCGCTTCGAGTCGCCCCCGGTGGGCCCAGAGGTCCACCTCCACGAAGTCGACAATCTCTTCGACCGCCGCGCGCACCTGCCGGGCGGTGTTGCCGGCCATGTGGGCGATGAGAGCCGGGCCGTTTTCGCCAGGTATGGAGACTGCACGTTCCGCCCGGGCGCCCCCCATCAGGGCGCGACGGCGCTCGGTTGGTTTCCCGCCGGGTGGCGAGGGGAGACCTGCACATCGCCGCGGGCGATGCGGCGCAGGAGAGCCATGTCGGCCACACGGTAGCCGCCCGCATGCGGCACGATTGCCTCCATCGCCACGAAGCGGCTGAGGAGGGCGGTCACCGTCTCGCGGCTGGTGCCGATGGTCTGGGCAAGCTCCTGGTGGGTCAGTCCGAGTTGCACAACGCCGTCTTCCAGGCTTGCCAGCAGCGCATCGGCCAACCTGGCCGACACCGGCTTCGAAACGATGTTCATGAACGTCCGCTGCATGCCCGCAAGCCGCCGCGCCATCAGCTCTGCCATGGCAAAGCCGAGCCGCGGCGACTGCTGCAAAAGGTGGGAAAAGTCCTCCCACGAGATGCTCACGGCCACTGTCTCGTCGATCGCCTGGGCGCAGGCGATGCGCTCGCCACCCTCCACGATAGCCATGTCGCCCACAATACCGCCGCGATCCACGAGGTCCAGGATGATCTCCTTGCCGTTCTCTGCCACCTGGTAGATCTTCACGCGGCCCTTGAGCAGCAGATAGACGCGCTCGGCGGGGTCTCCGGTCGAGAAGATGACCTGCCGGGGGCGGAAGCGGCGCTCGGTGAGCAGCGGAATGAGCCGCTCCAGCTCTTCATCGGAGAGCACATTCATGACGCGGCTGAGTTGCCGGAGGTACCAGGCAATGGAGCGCTGGAGCGCCTGGTGTCCACGTGCCGGGCGGGCCGGGATCTCGGTGGTCATTGCATCTCCTCGGGTTCCTCGTAGCGTGACCGGAGTTGGTCAAGGAGCCGGATGGCGCCTGAGACCGCGGCTTCGCGGCCGCCGCCGTCAACATACCGCTCCAGATCGGCCAGTGCGAGTTCCGGGCTGCCCAGCCGGTAGTGCAGCATCCCTCGCTCGCCCAGGAGCGCCGCATTCCACGGCTCCAGCCGCAGCCGCAGCTCCACGGTCGCCAGCCACCGCTCAAGGTCGCGCCTTTCGCGGAACAATCCGTGCAGGTTTGAAAGCATGCGCTGAAGAATCTGCCGCCGCGTTACGGCGCAGAGCATCGACTCAGGCGCCGCACCGCCGAAGTTCATCCCTCGAAGCCCGGCCAGGAGCTCAGTCCGGTCCAACCGCGCACCCTGGTTGAAGGGGTCGATGTAAAGGGGGCTCTCGGGCTCGCCGCACCGGACGATGAAGTGCCGCGGGTAGCCCACGCCGTCGCAGAGCAGCCCGACGCGCTGTGCTACTTCCATGTACACGAGCGACAGAGTGATCGGGATTCCCTCGCGGCGGTCGATGACCTCAGAGAGGAAGCTGTTAGTAGGGTCGTTGTAGTTGGGGGCCGCGCCGTGGAAGCCCAGCACGGTGAAGAGCTGGTGGTCGATGGCATGAGCCAGTTCGCCAGCGCCTGCGCCACTCCCGGCGTGCTCCAGGGCCGCTTCGGCGACAAGGTCAAGCTTGCGAGCGTAGCCGTGGACATCGATATCGCGCCCGCTCAGACGCGAAATGGTCATGGCCGCGCCGAAGAGATCCACGTCCCTGTCGTGGCCGGCGATAGCCTGAGCGAACTCGTCGTAAAGACCGGTGAACACCTGCACCTAGTATACGAGGCCGGGGCCACTCCCGGTAATTTGGACCAACATCGCTTGCCAAACTGGCGCTCAGGGGCTTTCGAGACCGTGCGCTTCGAGCAGGGTGGAATCGGCAAGCACCGATGCCGTGGGGCCGTCCGCAACTACTCTGCCGTCGTCCATGACGATCACGCGGGGGAACACGTCGGCCACGAGCCTCATGTCGTGCGTGCTGACCAGGAGCGTCTGCGGCAGTCCCCGGAGAAGCCCGATAAGCTCCCGCCGGCCCCGCGGGTCGAGCCCGGCGGATGGCTCGTCGAGCACGAGCACGCTCGGCTCCATGGAAAGCACCGTGGCCAGCGCCACGCGCTTGCGCTGCCCGAGCGAGAGGTGATGCGGGAGTCGGCGCTCGAAACCGCTCATCCCCACGGCGGCGAGTGCCGCCTCGACGCGGCGGTGGATCTCTTCATCCGGGACGCCCATGTGCAGCGGCCCAAAGGCAACGTCTTCGAAGACGGTGGGGCTGAACAGCTGGTCGTCGGGGTCTTGGAAGACGAGGCCAACTTCGGCACGGACGCGCTTCACAGTGGAGCGTTCCACCTTCATTCCGCCGATGCGCACCTCCCCGTGGGAAGGGGTGTTGATGCCGTTGAGGTGGAGCATGAGCGTGCTCTTCCCTGCCCCGTTGGGCCCGATTAATGCCACCTTTTCGCCGCGCGCGATGACCAGGTCCACGCCCTTCAGGGCCTCCAGACCATCGGGATAGGCAAAGTGGAGGTGCCCGGCCTCGACCCAGCGCGCGTCAAGGCTGGAATCTCGGGCGGTCTCCGCAGCGGTGTCCACGCGAATCATGCCCTGGGCAACCAGAGACGCGCCGCGACCGGGAAGGCACACAGGACAATGGCCGTGGCGCCGAGCGCCATCCATTCGCCGCGCCGGAGCTTGCGCCCGCCCATGTGGCGGATCTCACCGCTGAAGCCGCGGGACTGCATGGCGGCATAGACGCGCTCGCTCCGCTCGTAGGCCCGCAGGAAGAGAGAGCCCACCATGGCGCCCACGACC
>CAYYYI010000087.1:0-11250 GCA_964475735.1 uncultured Anaerolineaceae bacterium | reverse complement strand
CTCCGCCGAAGCCGGTCCCATCGCCCGCGACATCGTCCTCGTCGCCATCAAGTAGACCCACTCATACCTCGTACCTGATAGCTCGTCCCTCCCTATATAGTTGCCCTAACACTCTGGGGGAGGTTCAACCATGTCTTGGATCGTTAGCATGTTCATTGCCGCCGTCGTCTGCGGCGCCGTATTCGCCGTGGGCCGCATCACGAGGGGAAGCGCCAAACCCGAATCGCCGGCCGCCGACCGTGGTCTGCTCGTCATGATCGCCGCGGGCGTGCTCCTTGTCCTCTGGGTAAGCCTGCACACCACCGCCGCCTCCATCAGGCAGATCGAAGCCGGGCATGTCGGCGTTGTCTACCAGTTCGGTTCCATCGTGGGCCAGAAGGACGAGGGCCTCCAGGTTATTGCCCCCTGGCAGACGATGCGTACCGCCAGCGTCCAGGTTCGGCGCGCCCACTTCGAGAACATCGAGACATTCACAAAGGAAACACAGGACGTCTTCATCGACGCTACCGTCAACTACTCCGTGTCCGAAAGGGCAGTGCAGAACCTCTACCGCACCGTCGGGGCAAGGTGGTTCGACACTCTCGTCGAAGCTCGCGTCCAGAACTTCTTCAAGGAAGAGACCGTCAAGTACGAGGCTGTCGATGTTGCCCCCAATCGCGAACCCATCCGCAAGGCCGTGCTCGATCGCCTCGCAGACGAGCTTGCCCCGTACTCGGTCACCGTCCAGGACCTCCTCATCACTAACATCCAATTCTCCGCCGCCTTTAAGAGTGCCATTGAGCAGAAGCAGATCGCCACCCAGGACGCTCTCCGCGAGCAGGAGCGGGTCAAGCAACGCGAAGCCGAGGCCCAGCAGGCCAAGGCTGTCGCCATCGGCAAGGCTGACGCCCTCCGCGAAGAAGCCAGGGGCCAGGCCGACGCCAACATCCTGCTCACCGCTTCCCTCTCCCCGGAGCTAATCCAGTTCCAGGCCGTTCAGAAGCTGGCGGGCAACGTCCAGATAGCCCTGCTCCCCAGCGGGCAAGGCCTGATCATTGACCCCACCACCTTCCTCAAGCCAATCGGAGACCAGTAGCCACTTGATGCGCATCATGGCGGCCCGGGGCCACCCGTTTCAGACTGGCCGCGGTGGCCCCGGAGCCACGCAGGGTTAGCTCTTGACCGGACTCGAGACTGCCGTCCTCCACGAACAGGCGAAGAGTGCCGCCGCTGCCGGCAACCCGGCTGCGGAGGCGCTTCTGCGCGCCCTCGAAGTGAACCCTCTCGACCCCGCGGCCGCTGTCCGCTCCGTCCTCGCCTCCCTGCTCGGCGCCATGTCCCGCAGCTATTTCGCCCAGGATTGGGCTGCCGAGCACGAGTTCTCCGTCTGGGCCCGCCTCACCGACGACCGCCGCGCCTGGGGCTACGGTAGCGAAGACGAGATTGCCCCCCTTCGCTGGCTGGTGGACCTCTCCGGCCGCTGGTTCGATGGCAAGGAGATGCTCACCGTCGAGGAGTGGCGCCCCCGTTTCGAAGCCTGGGCCGAAACCCAGCACGGCATGGTTCGCCAGGTCACCCCCGGCGCCATCAAGCCCGATTCGCGCTTCGCCAGCCACGATTAGCGCCACCTGTTGGCTCCGGATCTGTAGAATCGGCCGCACCACTGCGCGGAGGTTGAACATGGAGCTCGCAGGCAAGGTCGCACTCGTCACTGGAGCATCTGGAGACATCGGCGGCGCCATCGCCCGGGCGCTGGCCGCGGCCGGCGTTGATGTCGCCGTTGGCTACGTCGGCAACGCCGAAAGCGCCGCCACCTGCGTCCGCGACGTCGAAGCCGCTGGTCGCCGCGCCTTCGCCATCCAGTGCGACCAGTCTGATGCGAATGCCATTGACCCCGCCGTCGACTCCGTCGCCGTCCGCTTCGGCAGGCTCGACATCCTCGTGAACAATGCCGCCTGGAACATCGGCATCCCCTTCCCCCAGCTCGACGACCTCACGGTCGATATCTGGGACCGCGTCTACGACACCAACGTGCGCGGCCCGTTCCAGCTTTCCCGCGCCGCCGCCCGCCACATGCGCGCCGCCGGCGGGGGCCGGATCGTCAATATCGCCTCTGTGGCTGGCCTCAGTCCGGGCGGCAGCTCCATCGCTTACGCTACCTCGAAGGCGGCGCTCATCCATCTCACCCGCTGCCTTGCCGTGGCCCTCGCCCCAAACATCACCGCAAACTGCATCGCTCCCGGCCTGGTTGAGAACACGCGCATGGCCCTTCGCCTCCCGCCCGAGGTTGCCCAGGGCGCCCGCGATCGCGCCGTGCTTCGCCGCGCCTCCAGCGCCGAAGACATCGCCGAACAGACCGTCACCTTCTGCCGCGCCGATAGCGTCACCGGCCAGACCGTCGTCGTCGACGCAGGCATCTTCTTCCACTAACCCGAGGTCCGCGCCCCGAGACTCGGGTTGGCGGCAAGCGGCGGCCGCTGTACCTTGAACCTGCCCGTGGCGGGGTGAGGAATCGGGGAAGGCATGTCTCGACAGTTCTACCGGCTGCTGCTGGTCGTGGTTTCGGCCGCAGTTGCAGCGGCAGGGGTACTTTCTCTCACCCTGGGCGGCTCACAGCCTGCGGCTGCGTCCGACCCGCCGTACGTCATCGAGGCCAGCGAGACCGGCTTCAATCCCTCGCTCTGCATCATCAGCCGCGATGACGTTGTCATGTGGAAGAACGTTGGCGCCACTGTGCGGCGCGTGGTCGTGCCCGACGTTGGCGTCGAGTCGCCTCCACTCTTCGACACTGGCGACATCGCCCCCGGCGAGACCTCCCTCAAATGGGTGATCACCCACGGCGGCGCCATGAAATACCAGGACTTTTACGACCCCACCCTCAAGGGCGTCATTCAGGCCCCGCAATACTCGAACTCGGGCCCCGAAAGCTGTTCGCCGCAGGCCCCCACGCCCACGCCCACTGCAACCGTCCCGGCCACGGCCACCGTGCAGCCCACCCAGGCTCCCCGGCCCATGCGGTGTATCACCTCCGTCGGCTGCGCCGTGGCTCCTGCGGTATCGCGCGACGACCAGTAGCGGCCTCTACGCCAGGAATGCCTCGACCAGCTCGTTGAACCGCGCCGGGCGCTCGAAGTAGACGGAGTGGCCCGCCGCGGGCACCCGTTCGAGCCGCGCTCCCGGCACGAGCTTCGTTGCCGCCTCGATGACCGCGGGCGGGATGACGAAGTCCTCTTCACCCACGATGAAGAGCACGGGGATATTGAGTTTCGCCACTTGCTCCGTCGTGGGCGACCCCGCTGCTGCGAGCAACGCCAGTAGTTCCGCCTGCGTTCGCGGCCGGTTCAGCCCGTCGAGCTGGGCGTAGAGGAAGGCCAGCGCAGGTTGCTCCTCGGCCATCCGTGGCCCGGCTGCCGGGTGAACCCCGGGCGCCAACGGCGTTCGCGCCGCCATCGCCTCCCCGAACGCCGCGTCCATCTCCGGCGATCGCATCCCCCCGTGCGTGTCGGCCATCACCAGCCGCCGCACCCGCCCGGGATGGCGCAGCGCGAAGCCGAGGCACGTCCACCCGCCCATCGATTGCGCCACCAGATCCGCTCGTTCAATCCCAAGGTGGTCCAGCAGCGCCCGCAGGTCGTCCACGTACGCCGCCCCGCCGGGCCCGCCTGGCGCATCGGCCGACTGCCCGTAGCCCCGGTGGTCGAAGGTCACGCACCGGTACTTAAGCGCGAAGTAAGGTACCTGCTGCCACCACGAAAGGTGGCTCCCGCCCGCGCCGTGTGCGAAGACGATCGTCCCCGCCCCACCGCTCTCCGGCCCATGAACCTCGTAGTACAGCCCAATTCCATTGACGTCAGCGATTGGCATGGCTTCTACCCCCGATCCCCGATGCGCGTCACACCGCGTACGACGCCCCGCTGCCGCAGTTCGCCGATCGTCAGCACGTGCCCCGTGTAGTCCAGCGGTTGTTGCGCCAGCCAGAGCGTCGCGTCCGACATGACCACCGGGTCTTCGAAGTCGCTGAAGTCCTGCCCCGGCAGGGTCGATGTGAACCCCTCGCTCCACACTGCCAGCTCCAACCGGATGCAGTTCACGGCCACCAGTCCCGCGAGTTCGCTCGCCATCGCCTCAGTCAGGGCCTCAAGAGCCCGTTTCGTCACCGTATAGCTCACGCGCCCAAACTCCGGCGTCACCGAGGCGATCGATGACACGTTCACCACGCGCCCATCGCCTGCGGCGGCCATCTTCGGGCAGAAGTAGTACATCAGGTAGAAGGGGCCGTTCAGGTTGACATCCACCGCCAGCCGCCAGCGCTTCGTTGGCTGCTCCAGCGTTGCGCCAGGCACCGCGATGGCAGCGTTGTTCACGAGCAGGTCACACCGCCCCCACTCGCGATAGACCCGTTCCGCCAGTGCCGCAACAGCGTCTTCGTCACGCACGTCCAGCACGATGGGCATCGCCTGGCGTCCGTGAGCGCGCACCAGTTCGGCGGTGTCATCTATGGTTCCCGGCAGCTTGCTCGGGCTTTCCGCCGAAGAACGCGCTGCGATCACCACGTCGTAGCCCGCCGCCGCCAGGTCGATGCATAGCTGCCTGCCGATGCCGCGGCTCGCTCCGGTAACAAGTGCTACAGGACTGGCCATAAGCTGCTCCCAGGCCGAACTCGGCCGCTGGCGGCCGCGAAACCAATCCTAACGCTTCCGGCGCCGGCGTGGCTCACGTTCTGCCGTTGCACTCAGCCGCCGCTCCCCGGGCACTCGATGCTCTTCCACTGCCCATCCTCAAGCGCCCAACCGTCGAGTTGGCGCGTGTAGAGTCGCCGCTCGCCTCGCGTGAAACCCAGGAACAGGTGGGCGATCCCGGCCCTCTCGTCAAGGTGGACCACCTGGGGCCTCGCGACATTCGCCTTGCCGATCGCGATTCCGGTCTCCTGGCCGAACAGCTTTCGGCGGGCGTCGATGATGGCCGCCGGGTCTGCTTCCCCGCAGCGCCGCGCGAGGAGAGCGCGGAGCGCCTCGGCGTCCCCTTCCCGAACTGCCGCGCCGTAGGCCATGGCGGCCTCTTCGAGCGCAGCCTGCGCCGCGCCAACCGGCGCCTCGTCGGCAATTGCCGGCCGGGCCGAGGGCTCCTCGCTCGCCAGCCTCAGCCCTACCCACGTCCCAACGACCGCTACGAAGGCAACCACCGGCAGAATTCTTCCGAAATTAAACAAGTCAGTTCATGATAAACCCTGCGTGGAACGCTTCGAAACTGCGGCGCGATCCCGCCCGTCCGGCGCGCTACAATGAGTGCATGGAGGATCGGACCCCAACCGTCAGCGAAAAGGACCGCGAGCACTTCCGGCGGATCGGCGAATGGAAGCGCGAAAGCCACGAGTGGGCGCTTCGCGAACACATGGCCCGGAGTGGATTTGAGAGGCTGGTGCACTGCCTGCGTGCGGCCCAGACGTTTCGTTCCAGTTTTCGCGAAGCCTCGGACGACGATCCTGGCGCACTAATGCAGCGGGCGAAAGAGCTTGGCCTCTACAGGGGTTGACCCCCATTCCGCCGCTCGGAGGCTGCTCGAAACCGTCGCGCTGGCGTTTGAGCAATCTGGGGTAAGGTGCGCCCTGATTGGCGGGCAGGCGGTCAACCTTTTGCTGGAGCCCCGCCTCACCTTCGACGTCGACTTCACTGTGGTCGCGCCGGCTGCCGCCCTGGAACAGGTCCGCGACTCCCTCGTCGCGCGTGGCTTCGAACTTGCCCGCTCTCAGATCACCGACCCTGCGCGCGGGCTCGACTTCATGCGTTTTCGCGATCCCGGCACCGGGCTTGGCATCGACATCTCCCAGGCCAGCACCGAATTCGAGGAGCTTGCGATCTCGCGCGCCCGCAAGGTTGATTCCAGCCAGCCCATTCCTGCCGCCACCGCTGAGGACCTCATCGTGTTCAAGCTCATCGCCGGGCGCACGAAGGACCACCGCGACACGATCGAACTGCTCCAGCTCCCCAACCTCGATTGGGAGTACATAGAACACTGGGCCCGGACCTGGCAGGTTGAGGATCGCCTCCAGAAGCTCCGCGACCTCATCGCCAGCGAAGAACGCTGACCCCTCAGACCTCCGCCTCGCCCGCCTTCCGCCGCTCCCGCCATACGTGAAATGCGCCGGGCAGGATGGAAACCACGAAGAAGAACCCCACCACGAAGATGAAGAACACCTCCAGGTTCGGTACCGCCTCGCCCACGAAGTAGCCCGTCAGCAGCATCGACGTGATCCAGGCCGCGCCGCCGATGATGTTGAACATGGCAAACCGGCTGTACGGCATCTGCGCGGCGCCAGCCACTGTCGGTGCGAACGTGCGAACGATGGCGAGGAAGCGCGCAAGGACGATCGTCTTCCCGCCGTGCTTGTCGTAGAAGCCCTTTGCCCGCTCCAGGTGCCTCTTGTGGAAGAGCCTCGAATCTTCACGCTTGAATATGCGGGGCCCCGAGTGCTTTCCGATCTGATAACCGGTCGCGTCCCCGGACACTGCCGCCACGATCAGCAGCGGAATCAGGATGCGGATGTCGAGGACGCCGCGCTGCGCCACGAGCCCAGTCGTGATAAGAAGCGTGTCCCCCGGGAGGAAGAACCCCACCAGCAGGCCTGTCTCGGCGAAGATGATCGCGAACAGGCCCGCGTAACCAATCGTTTCTATCAGCGTCTCAAGGTCAACGCCCAGCAGCACTCGCGCCCTCCATTTCGCTCAGCGTAAGGGCGCATCCCGAAAGGCGCGATGAAGATGGCCGCGAGGCCCAATCGTGAGGCTGCCCACACCGGGCGCGCGCCGCCCCTGCCACAGGTCCCGTCCCGCAGGCTACGCTTGTATCAGCCGGCCCGCAGCGCGGGGCCCGTCGTCGCCTGCCGCGAAAGGAGCAAGCCATGAAAGTCGCAATCACTGGCAGCTCAGGCCTCATTGGCACCGCCCTACGGCGCCGCCTCGAAACCGAAGGCCACGATGTCCTCCGCGTCATCCGGGGCAACCCCGAAACGCCCTCCGCCATCTGGGACCCCGGTTCCGGCTGGTTCCGCCCGGGCGCCCTCGAAGGTGTCGATGCCGTGGTACACCTTGCAGGCGAGTCTATCGGCTCCGGCCGCTGGAGCGACTCGCGGCGCAAGGAACTGCTTGCCAGCCGCGTTGAGACCACCAGGCTCCTCGTTGACCAGCTGGCAGCAATGGAAACCCCGCCCGCGCTTGTCAGCGCTTCCGCCATCGGTTACTACGGTGATCGCGGCGAGGAGATGCTCGATGAGACCGCGTCGAAAGGCTCCGGCTTCCTCGCCGACCTGACCGGGGCCTGGGAGGCTGAGGCCCGCCGCGCGGAAGAACACGGTTCCCCGTCAGCCCTGCTTCGCTTTGGCATCGTTCTCTCCCGGGAGGGCGGGGCTCTCCCCCGCATGCTTCTTCCCTTCCGCTTTGGAGCGGGCGGGCGGCTGGGCAGCGGCCGCCAGTGGATGTCCTGGGTCACCCTCGACGACGCCATCGCCGCTACCATGCACGTGCTCGAAGGTCGCCTCGCGGGCGTCTACAACGTCGCCGCCCCGGGCCCGGTCACCAACCGGGAGTTCACGCGCGCCCTGGGCCGGGCGCTTCGCAGGCCAGCCATCTTCCCCGCCCCCGCCTTCGCCCTTCGCCTCATGCTGGGCGACTCTGCCGATGAGCTCCTGCTTTCCAGCCAGCGCGTCGTTCCCGCCCGGCTGCTGGAGTCGGGCTTCAGCTTCGAACACCCAGAGCTGGAGTCCGCGCTGCAGGCCGTGCTTTGAGGCGTCAGGCAATGAGACTGCTACGTGCCCCTGTTGTCAGTCTCGCCCACGTCCGCTGACGATTCACCGGCGCTCTAACGACCACTGCCCCGGGCACTCAGCCCCGCAGACGGTACCCGGCGCCGCGCACTGTTTCTATCGCGCCGGCGTGGTCCCCCAGCTTCCTCCGCAAGCCCTTTACTACGACGTCCACCACATTGCTGCCGCCGTCGTACTGGTACCCCCACACTTCTGCCAGGAGTGCCTGCCGCTCTACGACCGCCCCCGGTCGTGCCGAAAGGCGCCGCATCACTCCGAATTCCAGCCGCGTGAGCGGAAGCCTCTGGCCCGCCACAATGATCTCGCGCGCCGCTTCATCGAGTTCAATGCAGCGTTCTGCGGCTATCCCCAGTTCGGTCTCAATGTGGTGGGCCAGCCATCCATCGATCGACTCCGGGCCAAGGTCGAGCAGGGCGGTGTGGTATGTGCGCCCATCGAGCGTTCGCACGGCCTCTCCAACTGGCTGGAAGCGCAGGCGTGTCAACGCCGGGGCATACGGTTCCAGCGCCGAAGCCACGCAGTAGACCCGCCGCAGCCGTGGCCGCAGTTGGACGTACGTGCGCTTCAAGTCGAGCCAGGCCGCGGCCTGCACTGGCGAGGGCATCTCCCCATCCACGCGGCTCAGCCAGCGCCGGCAGATGAGTGCGGTCTCCCCCGGCTCCATCGGATGGGAACGAAGGTGCTCCCGGCAGGCCACCCACATGGGATCGTCGTCGCCCAGCGTTGTGGGGACCTTCGAAACGTCGCCAAGTACATAGAACCCCGCCACGCGGTCGGTTGCGGACCGGATCGCCTGGAAACAGCCGGGCGCCTTGCGCCACCATGCCGTCAGTGCCGATGTCGCCTCGCTCCCTTCGTGCGCGGCCGTGATCTCCGCAACCGCCTGCTCGTCGGCAGGGAGGGCGGGCTCCACCGCCAGATCGTGGGACCCCTTCGGGAAGAACGCATCCCGGATGATCGCGTTGTCCAGCAGGAAGAGAACGTCAGCCGTGTAGCGCCACAGTTCATCCTCTCCCGCAGCCCGGAGCTCCTGGCGAAGGATGCCCCATGCTGCGCGACGGTAATCGCGGTACCCTGCGGGATCAGCTGCCTGAAGGCGCGAGGCGATGGCAGCATGCACCGAGTCGTGCAGCCGGAGGCCGTCCCGTTCCGCCTCCACGAATGGCAGCGCCTTCAACCTGTCGAAAGCATCCTGCGGAGCCTGGTCTGGCAGCATCGCGCCCAGCAGGCTCCGGGTTGCGGTTCGCACCGTCGACGCGGCTTCGAGCGCCCGGCGAGTGGCCTGGTCCGGCACATCCGAAAGAAACACCCCTGCCAGGGCCTCAACAACCTGGTGCTGTGCGCTCCCCGCGTGCCCTGGCGCGAACGCCCCGGCCCCCGCCGCGATCGCCAGTTGCAGCGCCAACGGGTGCCCGCGGGCGAAGGTGTTGATCCGCGCCGCCTCGCTCCGCTCGAATCCGTTGCGCTCCAGCAACTCTCCTGCCTGCACGTCCGTGAGTTCGCCCAGTCGCACCTGCCGAAAGATGCCGCGCATCCCGGGCGCCGTGTACCACGCCCACACCGGCGCCTCCCGGCCGGCCAGCACCAGCCGGGCATTCGCCGAGAGCGCGGGTATGAATGTCTGCCTCAGCCACGTGTCTATCAGCCGCAGCAGCTCATACGAGTCAACGACCACGATCGTCGGGGTCCCAAGCGCTCTCAAGCGTCTGGTGATGCCTGCGAGCGTGGCTGCTTCGGCGCCCGTCGCCTCGCGAACCGCCCGCATGAATCCGGCGTCCGTGGGCTCAATCGTGCGTCCGTCCAGTACGACCACGGTAGCGCCGCGCCTGCGCGCCTCCGCCACAAACATCCCGAGCAGCGTTGACTTACCGATGCCCCCGATGCCGTGGACGAGTGTCACCACCGGCCCGTCTGGCTGAAGAGCCCGGAGTAGCTCCGACAGCTCCTCGTCGCGGCCCACGGCGCCGCTCCGCTCCGCGGCGGCGATCCTGAGTCCAACTCGACCCCGGCTGACTGTTGTCATGGCCGCTGCATTCTACATCCTGTCATGGCGAGAATGGGGTGGCGGCTTCGCCGCCGCGCCAGGCGGGAGCAACGCGTCACCGCGCGACGGCGGCCGCGTCTCGCACTCCGGTCACCGCCGAGGGCCCTTCGAGCACGTCAAAGTCCTTCGCGGTGATGTTGGCGAAGTGGGGGTTCGAGGCCACCGCTGCGAACAACTCCGAGGCAGCGAACGCCTCGTACGCGGCCCGGTCCACCCAGCGGTACACGCCGCCGTAGGTGTTCGTCTCGGGGCTGGAAAGCCAGACCTTGGCAATGAGCCCAGGCACCGCCGCGAATGCCGGCGCCAGCTCATCGCACACCGCGAGGAACTCTTCGTGGGACATGTCTTTCAGGTTGAAGTTGACGATGAGGACATGCATGGTTGCACCCCATTCCCTGTGATGGCGCCAGCGTAGTCCCGCAGGCTCGGCGTTTGGTGATGCGAAGATGAGAATTCGATGAGATTCCCGCTCGCCCTCTCCCTACGGCCACCCCGCGTGCGGCACGTCGACCCGCACATACTCAATCCGCCCCGACCGTTGCGCCGCCGCAACCTCGCCCGAGCCCGCCGCTGTGCAGATGAACAGCGTGCGCCCGTCTTCGCCGCCAAGCATGCACGCGAACGCCCCCCGGTCGCCGGTCGAGACCTCGGCCAGCACCTCGCCCCCCTCGGCCACCCGCACCGCCGCGTTCCCGCGTGGGTCTGCGATCCACACAGCCCCCTCCGCGTCCAGGCAGATACCGTCGGGGAAGTGCGGGTCCAGGTTCGCCCAAACTCGCCGGTTCGAGAGCGTGCCGTCGGGCCCGTGATCAAATGCTGTCAGGCAGCGCGAGAACGTCTCCCCGACGATCAGCGTCCGTTCATCGGGCGTGATTACGGCGCCGTTGGGGAACATCAACCCCTCTGCGGCCACCGAAACGCTGCCCTCCGCGGTGACCATCGCCATCTTCGCCGCCTGCAGCGGCTCGCCCGTCGCGCGGTCCGAGCCGAAGTTGCCTACATAGGCGCGGCCCGCGCTGTCGACCACCATGTCGTTGCAGTGGAAGGTGGCGATCCCCGAGAGGTCAGCGTGCTCCACGAGACGCCCACCCTCCAGCCGCATCAGCTTCCGATCAATCATCGAAACCACGAGCAGCCGCCCGTCCGGCAGCCACCCCAGCCCCGAAGGCTGCCCGGGAACCTCGATGATCGTCTCGCTCCGCCCGGCCGTGTCGACGGCGACCACCTGGTGCGAATAGAAGTCCGAGAACCAGAGCCGCCCTTCGTGCCATCGTGGCCCTTCCGGGAAAAACAGGCCTTCAAGCAGGACCGTTGTAGCGGGCATCGCATCACTCCAGCGGTTTGACTTTCGCCGCGACTATACGACACGACCAGCGTCGCCGAATCGATGCGGGCCTTTCCGGGTTGA
>CAYYYI010000086.1:0-11265 GCA_964475735.1 uncultured Anaerolineaceae bacterium | reverse complement strand
GAAGTTGATCTTCCGTAAAGACTACAAAGGCATAGCATTCTGGTACTCGCCTGCATCCCGCATTGGGATAGACGTGCTACACTGCCGCCATGGTTACCACCAGCATCGGAGCAACGCACGAGCTTGACCTGGTAGCGAGCCTCTACCGCACCACCAACGCCTTCGTTCGCGAGCTCGACCGGCGCCTGGTGCAGGAGCACGACGTCACCTTCATCCAGGCTGTGACGCTCCTGGCCATCGGTTCGTTCGACCGTCCCCAGCCTCGCCTCGTCGCAGACTTCCTCTCGCAACAGTCGCAAACGGTGACCGGGGTGCTCGACAGGCTCGAGCGCGCCGGTCATGTGCACCGCCTGCGAGACATGGAGGACCGCCGCGCCGTGCGCCTGGAGCTAACGGACTCCGGCCGGCGGATTGTCCAGGCCATCGAGGGCCGCCTCCAAAGGCACGTGTCCGACCTGCTCTCCGGCATCGGCGAAGCCACGCGCGCCCGGCTGCGGTCAGACCTCGAGGCATTGGAATCATCGGTGAAGGTCAGTGCGGTCAACGGCGGCTGAGGCTCCCCGGCAGGCTGCCGGAAGGCGATGCAGGACGACAGTGCGGCCTTGTGCGCGCGCAAGCACTAGACTGGCTGCGTGAAGAACCGAATTGAGCCTGTCCGGCTAATCCCGGGCGCTGGCATCGATATCCTCGACCAGACAGGCCTCCCCTTCGCCGAGCGGCGCATCCTGCTGTCCGATGTCAGCTCCGTGTGCGAGGCCATCCGAGAGTTGCGCGTGCGCGGTGCGCCCTTGCTCGGGGTCATGGGCGCCGCGGGCATGGCCGTGGCCGCTGATGCGGGCGACGTCACCGATGACGACCTCGCCCGTGCGGCTCGCGAGATAGACGCCACTCGCCCGACTGCGGCCGACCTGGGCAGGGCCCTGCGGCGCGCGCTGGTGGTCGCCCTTGCCGCGGGCCCGGAGCCGCAGGCGCGCCGGGATGCCCTCTGGCGGCACGCGCAGGAGTTCCTTGTGACGCGCCAGTCGGAGGACGAAGCCATCGGCCGCAACGGCGCCGGGCTGTTGCCGCCGGGCGCATCCGTGCTCACCCACTGCAATACGGGTGCGCTCGCCACGGCTGGCATCGGTACGGCTCTTGGCGTGGTGCTGGTGGCCCACGAACAGGGGCGGTTGAGCAGGTGCTACGCGACCGAGACCCGCCCGCTCCTCCAGGGCGCGCGGCTGACGATGTGGGAACTGACCCGCCTGGGCATCCCCGCGACCCTCCTCCCCGACACAGCGGCGGCTTCGCTCATCGCTTCGGGTGCGGTCCAGGCGGTCATTACCGGCGCGGACCGCATCGCCGCCAATGGCGACACCGCCAACAAGGTGGGCACCTATGGTCTCGCCGCTGTGTCGGTCCGGCACTCTGTTCCGTTCTACATCGCCGCGCCCACGTCTACGTTCGACCCCGATTGCCCATCGGGCGAAGGGATCCCGATCGAGTCCCGCTCGGCGTCTGAGGTCGGCGGGTTCGGCGACGCGCGCTGGAGCCCTGAGGGCGTGGAAGCCTACAACCCTGCCTTCGACGTAACGCCCGCCTCCTGCATCGCCGCCATCATCACCGAACGGGGCGTACTGCGGCCTCCCTTCGGCGAGGCGATCGCGAACCTGTTCGGCCAGCGATAGACGCGCCGAACGGCTACACTGCACGCAACCTTTGCACCGGAGAGCAGCCGCGCGTGCCTGGTTCCATCGATCTCGCCGTTATTGGCGGCTCGGGCTTCTACGAGATGCCGGGCCTTGAATCCATCGAGGAGATCGCCATTGACACGCCCTTCGGCCCCCCGAGCGACGCCATCCGCGTGGGCACGCTCGAAGGCCGGCGGGCCGCATTCCTGGCCCGGCACGGGCGCGGGCACGCGCTTCTTCCTTCAGAACTGCCCCAGCGCGCCAACTTCTGGGCGCTCAAGTCACTGGGCGTCGAGCGCGTGCTCGCGGTCTCGGCGGTTGGTAGCCTCAGCGAGGAGTACCACCCCGGCGACATGGCCGTCCCCGCCCAGCTAATCGACCGCACGGCCGGGCAGCGGCCTCCAACGTTCTTCGGGCAGGGAGTAGTGGCGCACGTGGCCCTGGCCGATCCCTTCTGCGAGCCTATGCGAGAAGCCGTCTCCGCTGCCGCCCGCGGGGCAGGGGCCACCGTCCGCGAAGGCGGCACGTACGTCGTCATCGAGGGACCCGCCTTCGGGACGCGCGCGGAAAGCCACCTCTACCGCTCGTGGGGCGCGCACATCGTCGGCATGACGGCCCTGCCCGAGGCGCGCCTGGCCCGCGAAGCGGAGCTCTGCTATTGCGTCCTCGCCGCCGTCACAGACTACGATGCGTGGCATCACGAACACGAAGCGGTGGACGCGAAGACTGTGTTCGCCGTGCTGCAGCGCAACGTGGAAACGAGCCGCGCTGCCGTGAGGCAGCTGGTGCAGGCCCTGCCCGTGGGCGCGTGCGCCTGCCACTCTGCCCTCGACGCTGCCCTCGTGACGCCACTTGAAGCCATTGGCGATGAAGCCCGGAAGCGGCTCGGGCCTATTCTTGCGCGACGCGCGGCGGTGACAGTATGACGCTCCTGGTCGCCGGTTGGGTGGCCATCGACGAGATAGAGACGCCTTTTGCGAAGGTGCACGATTCGCTCGGGGGGTCGGCCACGTGCGCCGCGCTCGCCGGTGCGCTGTTCACGGACGTGCGCCTTCTGGCCGCTATTGGCGATGACTTCCCCGCCGTGGAGCGGCGCAAGCTCGAAGGCCGGCGCATCGACCTGGCAGGTATCGAGACCATTCCAGGCGGCGCGACGAGCCGATGGGGCGGCCGCTACCACTTCGACATGAACACCCGCGACACGCTCTACACCGACCTGGGCGTGAACGCGGACTGGCGACCGTGGCTTCCCGCCGGCTGGGAGGACTCCACCTCGGCGTTCCTCGCCGCGGGGGACCCTGTGTTGCAGCGCGACATAATGAATCTGCTCACGGCGCCCCGCACGACCATGGTCGACACCATCAAGTTCTTCATCGATGGCGCCCTGGATGAGCTTCGGGCAACCATGCGCCAGGCCGACCTCGTTTCCCTTAATGAGAGCGAAGCCCGCGAGATCGCTCGCACTCCGAGCATCGCGCGGGCGGGCCGCGCCCTTCTCAATGGCGGCCCGCGGGGCGTGCTCATCAAGCTGGGCGAATACGGCGCCGCCTTCGTCAGCGAACAGGACTACTTCGTGGCCCCGGGCTACCCGCTCGAAGAGGTGATCGACCCCACGGGGGCGGGCGATGCCTTTGCGGGTGGCTTCCTCGGCTACCTCGACACCGTGCCCGAGGTTACAACGGCGCAGATCCGGCGCGCCGTGATCTATGGTTCAACCGTGGCTTCGTTCCAGGTTGAGGGGTACGGCCCCGACCGGCTGCTCACCCTCACGCGCGACGAGGTCGAGCAGCGCTACCTGGAGTTCCGCGCGCTCACGCACTTCGAGGTGGGGAAGTAGTGGCCGAAAACGAAATGCGCTGGGAAGGCGCCGTGCGCCGCCACCACGACTACGTGGTGCAGCAGCTGCGCGACCCCGTCCGCATCCGCGAGATGCTGAAACCGCGCATCGACTACACGGCCTATGCTCTCGGCCAGCTCGAGCCCGGGCTCGTGGAGCGCACGCACTGGTACCGGGCGTGGGGCGAATCCGGTTCGGGGCTTGTCCTTCACAGCAAGGGCGGCCTGGGCGACGCCACGTTCGTGATGGGCGACCCCGACGCTGTGGCTGCCATCCTTACCATCCACCCCGGGCCGTCGCACACGTACGTCACCTGCCAGCCCCAGCACGTCGATTCGCTCAAGCGCGTTTTCCGGCTGGCCACGCAACAGACGATGATCCGCATGAGCGTCAACGCCACGGCCTTTGCGCCCTTTTCCAACATCCCTGCCGTGCCCATGACGGGCCTCGACATCCGCAGGGTGAACGCGCTCTACTCCTCCGAGGGTGGCCCCAGCTACTACGTGTCCGAGCACCTGGAGAAGGGCGTCTACCGCGGCATTGTCGTGGATGGGCGGCTCGTGGCCGTGGCCGGCACGCACGTCGTCTCTCCCCAGGAGGGCGTGGCCGTTGTCGGCAACGTGTTCACCCACCCGGCCTACCGCGGGCATGGCTACGCCACCGCCGCCACAAGCGCCGTGACGGAGACGCTCCTCGCCTACTGCTCCACGGTTGTCCTCACCGTCGACCCGTCGAACCGGCCCGCAGTGGCCGCCTACGAGCGGATCGGCTACCGGGAGTCGTGCCAGCTTGTGGAGGCGAGCGCCGCACGGCGAGACCCTCTTGGGCTGTTCGCGGCCCTTCGCCGCGTGCGGGCGTCTATTCGCGGCCGCAAGTATGATGGCTCTTTCGTGACGCTCCGGCGCTGAGCGGAGTTCCCGCATCCCACAATTCCCCGCCCGGCTGTGCCCCAGGGCACGGGAAGCAAGGACCGAACCCATGACTGTTCCCCACGATATCGCGAAGCTCTCGCTGGCCCCCGAAGGCGTCCGGCGCATCGAATGGGCCGCCCGCGAAATGCCGGTGCTGCGCCTCATCCGCGACCGCTTCGCCCGCGAGAAGCCCCTGCAGGGCATTCGCATGACGGCGTGCCTGCACGTCACCAGCGAGACGGCCAACCTGGCCATCGCCCTCCGGGACGGCGGTGCGGACCTCCGCCTCTGCGCCAGCAACCCGCTTTCCACCCAGGACGATGTCGCCGCCGCCCTTGTGAATGACTTCGGCATCCCCGTCTTCGCCATCTGCGGCGAGGACAACGAGACCTACTACAAGCACATCCACCAGGCCATTGAGCACCGCCCGCAACTGACCATGGACGACGGCGCGGACGTCGTCGCCACGCTCCACAAGGACCGCCGCGACCTGCTCGAAGGCGTGGCCGGCGGCACGGAAGAGACGACGACCGGCGTTATCCGCCTGAAGGCAATGGCAAAGGACGGCGCGCTCGGCTACCCGATTGTGGCCATCAACGAGTCGGACACTAAGCACCTCTTCGACAACCGCTACGGCACGGGCCAGTCGACCATCGACGGCATCGTGCGGGCCACTAACGTGCTGCTGGCCGGGAAGGCGTTTGTAGTGGCGGGCTATGGCTGGTGCGGCCGCGGCCTGGCCGAACGGGCGCGCGGCATGGGCGCCCACGTGATCGTGACCGAAGTAGACCCGGTGCGCGCCCTGCAAGCGGTGATGGACGGCTTCCGCGTGATGCCCATGGCCGATGCTGCGCCCGTGGGCGACTTCTTCGTCACCCTTACCGGCGATATCAACGTCATCGACCGCGCCCACATGGAGGCGATGAAGGACGGGGCGATCGTCGCGAACAGCGGCCACTTCGACGCCGAAATCAACCTGAAGGCGCTCTCGTCCATGAGCGAAGGGAAGCGCGTCGTACGCCCCTCGGTCGAGGAGTACCGCCTGCTCGATGGGCGCAAGATCTTCGTGCTGGGCGAAGGGCGGCTCGTGAACCTGGCCGCCGCGGAAGGACACCCGGCCGCCGTGATGGACATGTCGTTCGCAAACCAGGCGCTGGGTGCGGAGTGGATCGCCACGAACCACCAGAAGCTCGCGAACCAGGTCTACGAATTGCCGAAGGAGATCGATCAGGAGATCGCGCGCCTGAAGCTCCACGCCATGGGCGTCTCCATCGACTACCTGACCGAAGAGCAGCAGCGGTACCTCACCAGCTGGCAGGCGGGGACGTAGGCCGCGGGTGGCGGTCTTTGCCGCCGGCTACCGATCTCGCCAGAAGGCCGCGCCTTGCCGCGTGTGCACGAGCGCGAGGATCTCCGCCACGTCAGCTCGCACCCTGTACACACGGTAGTAGGGGTAGGGGCTCAGGGAGAGCGCGCGCGTGCCGTGTGCGAAGCGGCGGCCAGAATGCGGGAACTCCGCGAGCTGTTCGCGAGCCTGTCTCAGGCGTTGCCGAAACCCGGCTACGGTCCGAGGATCACGGTCGCGGAACCAGATGCGCGCTTCACGCGCCTCTCGGATTGCCGCTCGTGAGAAGACGACTTCCACCTTGAGTCAGTCGTCGAAGATCATTTTCCCGGCTTCGTCCCAGGCAACGAGGTCGCTTTCGCCGGCGTCGAGCGAGTCAATGCGCCGCTTCACCTCTGCGGCCCAGAATCCCTCGTTCGCGTCGGGGCAGTTTTCCCCGAGGCTCATGCCCAGCTCGACCATGAGCAGTTCGCGTTCATCGTCGCCGAGCTTGAGGGCCTGCTCGCGGACCGTCTCATAGACAGAAGATTGCGTCGCCATGCGTTGAGTATAGCGCGTGACCATCGCGCGGCGACTCTGCTACTATCGATGGAGCGTCCAGAGGGTCAGGGGCGAAAGCTCCGAAGCCCGGCAACCTGGTTAAGCCTCCAAGGTGCCAAGACGACGCGGCCCGCCACAACCGGGGCGGGCAACAAAAGGCGGGCCGCCGACGCCCGCCCCTCCGCCGGAGGGGAAGAAGCGCCTCAGGGCGCAGCAAACCCCTCCTCTCACGAGGGGTTTTTCATTGCCCGCAAGCTCGCGGCGCCGGCAACGAGGCTAATACCACTGTGGGCAGGAACACGAATGTCTGAACGGCGGCTCCTTACCTCCGAATCCGTCACGGAAGGTCATCCCGACAAGGTCTGCGACCAGATCTCCGACGCAGTTCTCGACGCCATCTATACCAAAGATCCCAGGGCCCGGGTTGCCTGCGAGACAGCCATCACCACCGGTCTCGTCCTCGTGACGGGCGAAATCACCACCGACGCCTACGTCGACATCCCCGGAATCGTCCGCTCCACCATCCGGGAGATTGGCTATACCTCTTCGCACATCGGCTTCGACGCCGACACCTGCGGCGTCATCACCGCTATCAATGAGCAGTCGCCCGACATCAAGCACGGGGTTGACCGCTCCTGGGAAGCGCGGCACGGCCAGGTGACGCTCGAAGACCTCGAAACCGGGGCCGGCGACCAGGGCATGATGATAGGCTTCGCCTGCACCGAAACGCCCGAGCTCATGCCCATGACAATCTCGCTCGCTCACAAGCTCACGCGGCGGCTCGCCCAGGCGCGCAAGAACGCGGAGCTCCCCTGGCTGCGCCCGGACGGCAAGTCGCAGGTCACCCTGGAGTACGACGACGAGTGGCGCCCCGTCCGCGCCGAGGCCCTCGTCATCTCTACCCAGCACGCCGAGGACGTCAACAATGAGACCATCGAGACCGACGTCCGCGAACACATCATCGGAACCATCGTCGACCCGCGCCTGATCGATACGAAGACGAAGGTCTACGTGAATCCCTCCGGCCGCTTCGTGGTTGGCGGACCGAAGGGAGACGCGGGCCTCACCGGGCGGAAGATCATCGTCGACACCTACGGCGGCATCGCCCGGCACGGGGGCGGCGCCTTCAGCGGCAAGGACCCGACGAAGGTCGACCGTTCTGGCGCGTACGCCGCCCGCTGGGTGGCGAAGAACATCGTCGCCGCAGGCCTGGCGACGCGCTGCGAGTTCATGCTTTCTTATGCCATCGGCGTTGCCCAGCCGACCTCGGTGGGGGTGGAGACCTTCGGAACCGGGCGCGTCTCCGACGACGCCATCCTCGCCGCCGTGCGGAAGCACTTTGACCTGCGCCCCGGCGCCATCATCCGCGACCTGGACCTCCGGCGGCCCATCTATAAGGCCACGGCGGCCTATGGCCACTTCGGCCGGAACGACTTGAACGTCGCCTGGGAAGACTCCAGCCGCGCCGCCGACCTGCGCGCCAGCGCAGGGCTGCGCGACTAGCGGGGGCGGCGCCGGGCAATGGACGCCATCGTGCTCGTGGGCGGGCAAGGGACGCGGCTCAGGCCGCTCACCTACTCGCGCCACAAGAGCCTTGTGCCGCTCTGCAACCGGCCGGCCATCGCGTACCTGCTTGAGTGGCTCGGGCGCTCGGGCTTCCGCCGCGCCATTCTCGCCATCGGACTGAACAACGAAGACCTCGCTGCCGCCTACCCGGACGGCATGGCCCACGGCATCGAGGTCGTGCAGGTGCTCGAACACCAGCGTCTCGAGTCCGGGGGCGCTATCCGCAACGCCGTTCGCGAAGCCGGCGTCGAAGGCCGCTTCGTGGTCGTCAATGGCGACGTCTTCGCCGACTTCGATTTTGCCGATGCCCTTCGCGCCCACGAGAGCGCCGCGGCCGATCTGACCCTTGCCCTGTACGAGGTCGATGACCCTTCCCAGTTCGGCGTGGCTGTGGTCGACGAAGGCCGGATGGTGACCGGCTTCGTCGAAAAGCCACCTCTCGGTACGGCGCCGAGCCGCCTTGTCAACGCCGGTGTCTGGATCTTCGAGCCCGGCCTGGTCGATGAGATCCCGCCGGGTGCTGTACGGGTGGAGGAGACGCTCTTCCCCTCGCTCGTCGCGCGCCGGCGCAACGTGCTCGGCTACCGGTTCGATGGCCTCTGGGCCGACATCGGGAGCCCCGTCCGCTACCTTGCTCTCAACCGCGCCCTGTTTGCCCGCGGGGATTGTGCGGCGCTTGCGCAAGGGGTAGCGGTCGATTCCACGGCGCAGGTGGCCGGCTCAACGCTTGGCGAGGGCTCTCGCGTCGGCGCCCGTGCTTCCGTCTGCGATTCGCTGCTCTGGGAGTCGGTGGTCATCGGCGAAGGTGCTGTGGTTAGCGAGAGCATCCTCGCCGACGGCGTGAAAGTAGGTGACGGAGCCCGCGTGACGGGCGCAATTGTGGGCAGCGGCGCAGTTATCGAAGCGGGCACGGCCGTCCCACCGGGGACGAGCATCGAGCCCCGGACCCGGTATCATGCGCGGGATGGCAACTAACCCCGTTCGCTTCGGCACTGATGGCTGGCGAGCCATAATCGCCGAAGACTTCACCTTCGAAAACGTCCGCGCCTGCGCCCGGGCCGTCGCAGACCACTTCACCGAGACGTATGGCCGCGACCGGCCAGTGATCGTTGGCTACGACACGCGCTTCCTCTCCGATGGGTTCGCTCAGGCTGTAGCGCGCACCCTTGCCGGCGCCGGTTTCACAGTCCAGCTTGCGGACCGTCCCGCGCCAACACCGGCGCTCAGCTACCGCATCATCGAAGCGGGCGCCTGCGGCGGAGTCGTTGTCACCAGCTCGCACAATCCGTACCAATGGAACGGCATCAAGGTGAAGCCCCACTACGGCGGCAGCGCCTCCCCCGAGATCGTGGCCGACATCGAGCGCCGCGTCCCCGCCATTCTCGCGGCTCCGGCAAGCATCCAACTCGCCCCGGTGTCGAGCGAGAGCATTACCCGGTTCAACCCGGTGCCGGGCTACCTGGCCGCTCTCGAGCGGCAGGTCGACGTGGCCCGCATCCGTTCCGCTGGCCTCCGCGTCGCCGTTGACCCGATGTATGGCGCGGGCGCGGGCCTTTTTGGCCAATTGCTCGCCGGCGGTTCGACGACCGTCACCGAGATCCACGCCGATCGCAACCCTCTCTTCCCCGGCATCCGCGCGCCCGAGCCTATCGAGGCCAACCTCGGCGAGTTCCTCCAGCTCACGTCCGGTGGCGGATTCTCCATCGGCATCGCCAACGACGGCGACGCCGACCGCACCGGCCTGGTGGACGAGAATGGCGCCTATGTCGATCAGTTGCGAACCTTCGCCCTGCTTGTGAACTACCTGCTCGGCGAGCGCCGCCTGCGGGGTGCCGTCGTGCGCTCGATCACGACCACGCGGATGGCGAACCTTCTCGCCGCCCACTACGGCGTCGAATGCTACGAGACGCCGGTCGGCTTCAAGCACATCGGCCCCCTGATGATGGAGAAGGACGCGCTCATCGGCGGCGAGGAATCGGGCGGCTACGGCTTCCGTGGCCACCTGCCCGAGCGCGACGGCATCCTCGCCGGGCTCTACCTGCTCGACTACGTCGCCGCCACGGGCCGGACTCCATCTGAACTGCTGGGCGATGTGTTCGCCATCACCGGGCCGCACTTCTACCGCAGGCTCGACTTCGAGCTCCAGCCGGGCGCCAACGACGCCGTGCGGGCAAGGCTCGACTCCGCTGCCCCCCGCGAGATCGCCGGGCGCACCGTGATTGGCGGCGACCGGCTGGATGGTTGGCGCTTCCTGGTCGATGAAGGCTGGTTACTGTTCCGCCTGTCCGGCACGGAGCCGCTGCTCCGCATCTACACCGAAGTCCGCTCGGAGGCGCTTGTGGAACCGATGCTTGAAGCCGGGAAGGCGATCGCGGGGGTGGCGTCGTGAGCCGCCTCGACGACCACGGCCTGTATGCGCTCGACTCGACAGGAATGCTGGACCACGTCGCGGCCGTTGGCGCTGAGCTCCTGAAGGCCTGGCACGCCTCCGACGATATGGAGCTGCCCGCCGGCGCGGAGGACGCAGCGAGCGTCGTGATCGCCGGCATGGGAGGTTCCGCCACCGCGGCCGACTACTTCGCCGCCCTCTGCGCGCAGTCAGCCGAAGTCCCCGTGACGGTTACGCGCGGCTACGCGCTTCCGAACTTCGTGTCAGACCGCACCCTGGTGGTGATCTCGTCCTACAGCGGCAACACCGAGGAGAGTCTCTCCTGCTACGACGACGCCTGGAAGCGCGGCGCGATGATCCTTGCCGTCACGAAGGGCGGGCAACTGTCCGAGAGGGCCGCCGCCGACGGCGTGCCGGTCCACCGGCTGCGGTACGAGGCGGCTCCGAGGGCCGCCGTCGCGCACAGCCTGGCGCCGCTGCTGCGCATGGGGGCGCGCCTGGAGATGACTCCTGTTGAGATGGCCGATATCGCCTCCGTGGCGATGCTGCACGACGCCTTTGTCACGAACGAGGTGGGGATCGAGGTGCCCGCGGCTCGGAACGAGGCCAAGCAGCTTGCCGAAGCGCTCCGCGGGCGCATCCCGCTCATCCTGGGGGCGGAACACCTTGCGCCCGTGGCTTCGCGCTTCAAGAACCAGGTGGCCGAGAACGGCAAGATGCTCGCGGCATTCGACGTGCTGCCCGAGGCGAACCACAACCTCATTGTGGGCCTGACCACAGCGAAAGAGGCCGCCGCTGGCGTATCGCTCGTGACCCTCGAGTCGGGCCTCTACCACGAGCGCGTGCAGTTCCGCTTCGACTTCACGGCGAAGCTGTTCGAAGAGCTGGGCCTGCCGGTCCACCGCATCGGCGTCGCCGGGAGCCGCGTGCTCGACCAGATCATCATCGGCACCGCCTGGGGCGACTACGTTTCCAGTTACCTGGCCCTCCTGAACGGCATCGACCCC
>CAYYYI010000085.1:0-11282 GCA_964475735.1 uncultured Anaerolineaceae bacterium | reverse complement strand
GCCTATCACTGGATCAGGCGCCGCCGCATGCCTGCGAGGGCGAGCCAGTAGAACACCGCTGTTGCGGCCGCCACCCAGACGAAGTCGCCCAGCATCGACCAGGCGAATTCGCCCCGGACGAAGCCGCGGTAGAGGTCGACTACGTGCGCCAGGGGGATGAACCAGCCGAGAACCCGGGCCCAGCGGGGAAGCTCATCGAACGGGAAGAAAGCGCCACCGAACCAGAACATGGGGTTGATGACCAGGTTGAAGAAGTAGCTGAACTGGCTCATGGCGCGGGCCAGCGAGGCGAAGCAGATGGAAATGGCGCTGAAGAGCAGCCCGGGCAGGACGGCCAGCGGGATGATGGCCAGCGCCCAGGGCGACTGAAGCATGTGCAGCCACGGGTTCAGGATCGCGGCCACGATGAGGATGTAGGCAGCGTTGACCATCGAGCGGGTTGTGCCCCAGAGGATCTCGCCGGTGATGACGTCGTCGACGCTCACGGGAGTGGAGACGATGGCGTCGTAGGTGTGCTGCATTTCGAGGCGAACGTAGCTACCCCAGGCGCATTCGAAGACGGCCGCGAACATGGGAAACATGGCGAGCAGGCCGGGCGTGAGGAAGACGACGTAGTCTTCGCCCGAGCTGAGCTTGACGAACTGGCCGAGGCCGAGCCCGAGGGCAAGGATGACGACGAACGGCTCGACCACCACGCCAATGAACTCGGTGCGCCAGAGGCGGAAGGTGACATCGCGGTTGCGCTGCCAGACGCGGTAGGAGCCGAGGGATAGGTCGGGCCGGGTGGCGATGGCGGTCAATCGAGGAGCCCCCTTCCTGTGAGGCGGAGGAAGACGTCCTCCAGGTTGCCCGGGCGCAGGAACGCGAGCGCCGGGTCGGCGATGCGGGCGGCAATCTGGCGGGCGGCGTCGCCGGCTTCGAAGATGTAGACGATGTCTTCGACCTCTTCGATGGCGACACCACCGATGCCGGTGAGCTCGCCGAGGAGGGGCGCGCGCTCCTCTTCGTCCATGCGCAGCTCCAGCACCACTTCGCCGGCGTGGTCGCGGATGAGGTCGTGGGGGTTGCCTTCGGCCAGGATCTTGCCGCGGTGCATGATGACGAGGCGGTCGCAGAGGTGGGCGGCCTCGTCCATGTAGTGGGTGGTGAGGAGCATGGTGACGCCGCGAGCGCGGAGCATGCGGAGCTTCTGCCATACAAGGTGGCGGGCCTGGGGGTCGAGGCCAGTGGTGGGCTCATCGAGCACCAGGATCCCGGGATCGTTCACGAGCGAGCGGGCGATGACCAGGCGGCGCTTCATGCCGCCGGAGAGGTCGCTGACGGGGGCATCGGCCTTTTCAGTGAGCTGAAAGAGGGCAAGGCTCTCGGCGATGCGTTCGCGGGCGATGGCTTTGGGCACGCCGTAGTAACGGGCATAGACCTCAAGGTTCTGGCGGACGGGCAGGTCGGGGTCGAGGCTGTCCTCCTGGGGGACGATGCCCAGGCGCGACTTGATCTCGCGAGCCTGGCGCCGCGGGTCCATGCCCGCGACGCGCAGTTCGCCGCTGGTGACGGGCGAAGTGCAGCAGATCATGCGGATGGTCGTGCTCTTGCCGGCCCCATTGGGGCCAAGAAAGCCGAAGCACTCACCCGGCTGCACCGTGAAGGAGATGCCATCGACGGCGCGGAATGAGCCAAAGGACTTGACGAGGCCACGGGCCTCGACCGGAGGTGGTGTCACGAGGGGAACCCCTGATAGAGCGGGCGCGGGCGGATTCGCCCGGCGCAAGACGAAACGGTGTGGCGGGCCCTCTACCGCGGTGGGTGGACGGGGCGCCGGCGGTTCGTTGCGAGCATCATCTTCATCGCTTCATCGTTCCTCGCTCGCGGCGGCTCTACAGGATTGGAGAATTGTACGGGTTCGGCTCCGCAATCTCAATCGAAGCTTTCGTCATCAGGCTCGATGTCGACGCCGGTGTCGCGCTCCATGTCCTCCGACGTCTCGGACCAGCCCTCTTCCTCTTCCTCGTGGTAGTCCTCGTCGTCGCCGAATTCGATGTCTTCGGTGAGGGCGCCGCGAAGGAGGCCCCGGCGGGTGTAGGGTCGCACGTCGCTGACGGCCCTGGCCTGTGGGAAGCTGACGCGGCCGATCTGCGAGGGGTGCTGGTGGGTCTCGCGGATGATGACCTTGATCTCGTTTCCGGCCACGGATACGAGCGCCGCGGAGTAGCGGTTCCCGCCCTCCATCATCTTCGCGAGGCGAAGTCCGACGCGCGGCTCGACCATGCCCACGTAGCCGCCGGCGATGGTATGGACGTTGACGGCGTTCCCCTGCTGGCGAAGCTCGACGAGGTCGCCGGCATCGAGCGTGGCGGCAAGCCCGGAGTCGACCGCCTGGAGAATGGTGACGGCGGCCTTGCCCGTCTCTTCGATGAACATGCGGGTATCGAGCTGGGAGGGCGACGAACCCGCGGTGTCCTTCAACGACGCCAGCCTGTCGAGATTGCGGCGGGCGATCTGGTTGGTGGGGTCGATTTCGAGCGCCTTGCCGTAGCAGCCGCGGGCTTCGGCGACGTGACCGAGTTCCGTGAGCGACTTGCCGAGCCGGTTGTAGCCTTCGGCGTCATCGGGGAAGAGCCTGACGAAGTCGCGATTGAGCGCGGCGGCCTCATCCCAGCGGCCGCTAATGGCGAGCTTGACTGCCTGGTCGCTCATCTGCTTGCGCAGACGCGACCGCTCTTCAGCGGACATCATTTCGACTGTTGGATCGTTACTCACGTCAAACCTGACCCCTCGCCCGGGGGACGGCAACTATACTTCGCGCGGCTGCCCTGCGGCAACGGCGCTACTGTGCGCGTTGGAGCCCGTCCCCGCAAGCGTGCGGCGCTTCCGTATTAACATAGCCTGGTGGCTTTGAGCTCGGTGGATGGCGGTGCAGGGGCGCGTCTATGGCGCGCTGTAGCCAGCCGCTACCCGTCATATGACCTCGTGCTCCCGGGCGAAAACAGCTTCATCTGCCGCGCCGCAACGTGCAATGCATGGTGTTGCCGGGCGCTGAACGTGCCCCTGGGGGACGGTGACGTGGCGCGGCTGGAGGGGGTTTGCGGGCTGGCCAGAGCCGAGTTTCTTGAATCCGTGGACGGCGAGCCCATCACGCTACCGCTGGCGGAGCCGTACCTGCTTGCGCGCCGCGAAGGGGCGTGCGCGCTGCTGGGGGAGGATTTGGCCTGCAGCCAGTATGAAGGGCGGCCCGCCGCCTGCCGGCTCTACCCCTTCCAGGCTCTCCTGCTCGATCCGGAAACGGGGCGGCCCGTGAGAGCAGCCGCGGCGGGCGGGTCAGCCCCGCTGCTCCTGCGGCACCGCGAGTGCCCGGGCTTCACCGGTCCTCCCATGGGGGAACCGGAGTGGCAGGAGAAGCTCAGGGAGTCTGTGAGGCTCCAATTTGGGGAAAAGGCGCCGAGCGATTGGCCCGGGCTTGAAAGCGCGCTACCGGCTAACGTAGAGGGAACTGCCAGAAGGCTCCCGGATTCCCAGGCTTGACCACCCGCCAGATCGCTGCCCTGCTCACGCTCGCCTTCGTTTGGGGGGCGTCGTTTCTGTTTATCCGCGTGCTTGCGGAGGCGGACGTGGAGGCGGTGGGCATCAGCTCGGGGCGGACAGCGCTGGGAATGGCGACGCTGCTGCCGTTTGCATGGATGGCGCGCCACCAGTTCCCCCGAGACACCAAGACGTGGTTCGCGCTGGCGGGCCTGGGGCTGTTGAACTTCGCACTGCCGTGGTCGCTCTACGGGTACGGCGAACACCATGTGGAGAGCGGTCCGGCGAGCATCATCAATTCGGGGATGCCGCTTTGGGCTGCCATCTTTTCGATGATCCTGATCCGGGCCGAACCGCTGAGCGCGGGGCGTGTGGTGGGGCTGGCGCTCGGCTTCGCGGGGGTGGTGACGGTGATGGGCGGCGACACGGCGGGCCTGAGCGCCGATTCGGTGCGCGGGATGCTGGCGATGGTTGGCGCGACGGTGTGCTATGCGTTCTGTGGGGTGGCTATCCGGCGCTGGCTCGGGCACATCCCGGCGCTGCCTTTGACGATCGGGCAGGTGGGGTTCGCCTGCCTGTTCCTGCTGCCGGTGGCCCTCGCGACGGGCGCCTTCGACAACGCCAGGATGGGAGCGGCGGAATGGGGCAGCCTGCTGACGCTGGGCGCGGCCGGTTCGGGATTTGCGGTGGTCATCTACATGTGGCTCATCGGGCAGGTGGGGGCGGTGCGCTCGGCGGTGGTCACCTACATGATGCCGCCGATCGGGGTGACGCTGGGGTGGCTGCTGCTGGACGAGACGGTGGGCTGGAACCTGCTGATGGGGCTGGCGCTCATCATCACCGGGGTCGCGCTGGTGCAGGGTGTGCGGTTCGTGGCGCTGGCAACGCGACTGAGCGGCCGTTCAACAGCCCCCTCGCCCGCGGGCGACTGACCCTCCCGATCGTGTGCTAAGCTCCGGGCCGTGTACAGGCGTGCGCCGTTCTCCCACATCCGTCCCGAGGTTCGAGCCATCCGTGAAGGGGTGATCGCGACGCGCCGTGACTTTCACCGGCACCCGGAGGTGTCGTGGCAGGAACACCGCACGCAACAGGTCATCATCGAGAGGCTGACGGAACTGGGCCTCGCGGAGGTCAGGCCCATCGCCAAGACGGGCGCAACGGCTCTGATCGAGGGGCGCGCGAAGGGCCCGGGCGTGCTCTGGCGGGCAGACATTGATGCACTCCCCGTGCCGGAGCGGAGCGAACTGCCGTTCGCATCGGAAAGCAGCGGGGTGATGCACGCCTGCGGCCACGACGCGCACATCGCGATCGCGCTCGGACTGGCGGAGTTGCTGGCGAAGCGGGCGGGGGAACTGCCGGGGAGCGTGCGCTTCGTGTTCCAGCCTGCCGAAGAGTCGTCGGGAGGGGCGCAAGCGTGCATCGCCGACGGGGTGTTGGACTCGCCGCGAATGGACACGGTGCTGGGTCTGCACATCAGCGCGGACGTGCCCCTCGGAGCGATCAACGTGGCGCCAGGTCCGTTCTTCGCAGCGCCGACGGCCATCAGGATTGACATTGCCGGCCGGGGCGGGCACGCGGCGGCGCCGCACCAATCGGTCGATGCCGTGGTGGTGGCGGCGCAGGCGATTACGGCGCTGCAGACTGTCGTCAGCCGATCGGTGGGCCCGTCGGAGACGGCGGTGCTCACCATCGGCAAGATCACGGCCGGATTCCGGGGGAACGTGATCGCGGAGTCGGCAACGATGACGGGGACCATCCGGAGCTACAGTGATCGCGTGCGCACACTCATGCTGCAGCGGACGGAGGAGATCCTGGCGGGCGTGTGCGCAGCCTTTGGCGCGACGTACGAACTGAAGCACCAGACGAGCTGCCCGCCGCTGGTGAATGACGACCGGGTGACCGCGATGGTGCGGTCCGAGGCGGAGGAGTTCTTCGGGACGGAGCGAATCCACGCCGCGCCGAGCATGGGCGCCGACGATATGGCCGACTTCCTGCGGGAGCGGCCGGGATGCTACTTCTGGCTGGGGGCGCGGAACGAGGCGAGGGGTATCGCCGGGCGGCACCACGATCCGGGGTTCGTCATCGACGAGGACGCCCTTGAGCCTGGCGTCGAGTTCGGCTTGAGGCTCATCGAACGGGCGCTGACAGACCCACCGTTGCGGTGACAGCAGGCCCCCAGGGCCTGGCATGGCCGCCGTTGCGGGAGGAGTGGCATGGCAAGTGAGAGCAAGAGCGCGGTCCTGGCGGCCATGGGGGCAAACTTCGGGATCGCTGTTGGCAAGTTCGTCGCAGGAGGGCTGACGGGGAGCGCCGTGATGCTCGCCGAGGCCGCTCACTCGGTGGCCGACACGGTGAACCAGGTCTTCCTTCTTGTCGGCATCAACCTCTCGGACAGCACCGCCGACGAGAATCACCCCCACGGCTACGGCAAGGAGCCCTTCTTCTGGTCGTTCCTGGCGGCCATCTTCATCTTCGTCGCGGGGGCGACGTTCTCGCTGTTCGAGGGCACCCGGACGTTGCTGCAGGACGAGGAGCACCACCGCACCACGGGCGAGCTCGCCGTGGCCTTCGGCGTGCTGGGGCTGGCGTTCGTATTTGAGTCCGTCTCGGCGGTGATGGCGGTGCGGGCCGTCCTCAAGGGCGCCCGGGCGCGGAAGTGGAGCATCTTCCGCTACCTCCGCGAAGCGCCGGACCCCACCACCAAGACCGTCTTCTTCGAAGACGGCGCGGCCCTCACGGGCCTTGCGATCGCGGCGGCCGGGCTGGCCCTATCCGAGGCCACCGGGAATGAGCACTGGGACGGCGTTGCCTCCATTGGCGTCGGAATCGTGCTTGCCATCGTCGCGCTCATCCTCGGCCTGCAGGCGCGAAACCTGCTCCTGGGAGCGGCGGCCCACCCCGACACGCGCCGCGAGATCCACGAGGCGGTAACCGCCTTCCCGGAGGTCGAGCACGTCGTGCGCCTGCTGACCATGCAACTGGGGACGCACAGCGTCCTTGTCACCGGGGAGTTGCAGGTGCGCCGCGACCTGGACGTGGTGAAGGCGGAGGATCTCCTTCGTCGCATCGACGCGGGCCTCCGCGAGCGCGTGCCCGAGGTGCAGGAGACGTTCTGGGAGCTGCGCCGCCATCCCGAAGACGGGAGCTGGCAGGAGACGGCCGAGGCCTGAACGCGGCTTACTCGAAGATCCAGCGGTCGGTATCACGCTTCCAGGAGAGGATTTCGTTCGGCGCGAAGAAGAGCGCTGTCTCACGCTCGCCGCTGGCCGGGCTATCGCTGGCGTGGACGAGGTTGCGGCCACGTTCGATGCCGAAATCGGCGCGGATGCTGCCGGGCGCGGCTTCGACGGGGTTGGTGGCGCCAACGGTGTTGCGCACGGCCTGTACCGCTCCCGTGCCTTCGAACACGGCGGCGATCACGGGCGCACTGGTGATGTAGTCGACGAGGCCGTTGAAGAACGGCTTGCCTTCGTGCTCGGCGTAGTGGCGCTTCGCGAGGGCGGCGTCGATCCGGGTGAGCTTCATGGCGACGATGCGCAGGCCGCGGCGCTCAAGGCGGCCGATGATCTCGCCGGCGAGGCCGCGCTGCATCGCGTCGGGCTTGACGAGCACAAGGGTGCGTTCCATGGGTCGAGACTACTCCGTTCGGGAAGTTCTGTTCAGCGGGCGGGCAGGGCAGAGCCGGAACGCCGCGGAAGGGTGATGTTCGGTTCGCGCAGGTAGACGGCGTCGACGCATTCGGAGGGGCCATCGGCGAAGGACGGGAGCAGCGCGAGGAGGGCCGCCCGGCAACGCGCGAGGGGGCCTATTTCGATGCCGCCCAACGAGCCGGCGCCTTCCCCCGCGAGGGTTGGGCCGGCCAGGTCTTCGGCGCGGCGGGCAGACATGGGGCCGGCGGGCTCGCCAGTGGAGAATGGCTGCGCGGCGAATTCGCCCCGCCCGGCCGGGTGGATGGCGGTGACTTCGGGCAGTCCTGCGGCAGCAGCGACAGCAGGGAGCGTTCCGATGCCGCGCAAGGGGACGCCATGGGCAAGGGCGAGACCCTCGCCGGTGGCGATGCCCACGCGCAAACCGGCGTAGCTGCCAGGGCCCTTCACGACGGCGATGCCATCGAGGCGGGCGTTGTGGCCGCGGAGCAGGCGGTTGATGGCAGGGAGCAGCATCTTCGAGTGGTCGCGGGCCGCGTCCTGTTCGACGGCGGCGACGATGGCGCCGTCGACAGCAAGGGCGAGCGCGAACGAGGGAGATGCAGTATCGATGGCGAGGATGGTTGTCACGCGGCCCCAAGCGCCTGGACGAGGGCAGCGCCGCGCGGCCCCCGCGGAAGGAAGCGGAGTTTGCGCTGGCGGTCGAAGTCGCCGTAGCGGAGCTCAACGATGAGGCCATCGCCGGGCAGCAGTTCCGCGCCTCGTTCGGGCCACTCGATGACGAGCACACCCTGTTCGGGGTAATCCCAGAGGCCGAGCTCGTCAAGCTCTTCCACGTCCTCCATGCGGTAGAGGTCGACGTGAAAGAGGCGCTCGCGACCGTCGTATTCGTTCATGAGAACGAACGACGGGCTGGTGACGGATGCCTGGCAGCCGAGCCCGCGCCCTATGCCCTGCACGAGGCAGGTCTTGCCCGTGCCAAGGTCGCCGCTGAGGAGGATGACGTCGCCACGCTGAAGGACCTTGCCAAGGCGTTCCCCAACTTCGCGGGTCTCCTGCTCGCCGCTGGTGGCGAGTTCGAAGTCGTGCTTTTCGCCCATACAGGCCAGTATAGGCAAGGCTCCTCTTACGCCATACGCGGATGGTCTGCCTGCCATGCTACGCTGGCCCGGCATGCGGATCGTGCTCCTGGCCGACATCCATTCGAACCTTGCAGCGCTCGATGCGGTGCTGCGCGACGCGGCCAGCGAAGGCTACGACGCGTGCCGGCATTTGGGCGACGTGGTGGGTTACGGTCCCGACCCGGATGAGGTGGTGGAGCGGCTGGTGGATCTGGAAGCGGCCGGGGTGATGGGCAACCACGACGGAGGGGCAGTTGGCCTGTTCCCTCTGGACGAATTCACGCCTCTGGCGGCAGAGGCGAACCGCTGGACGGCCGCCAGAATCACTGTGGCGACGCGCGACTTTCTGAGCGCGCTGCCCCAGGTGCTGCGCGAAGACAACGTCACCTTCGTTCATGGAACACTCGCGGACCCGATCTGGGAGTACTTCTCGACGTACGAGGCGGCGGAGCGGCACTTCGCGCTGTTGGAGACGCCGTGGTCGGTGACGGGTCACACTCACCTGCCGCTGGTGGTTCGCCACCCGGGAGAGAGCGGGGAACTCGACATCGTGGCGCCCGGCCACGGGCAGATGGTTGAGCTTGGTGAAGGGCCGGTGTGCGTCAACCCGGGCGGCGTGGGGCAGCCGCGCGACGGCGACCCGCGGGCGGGGTACGCGATCCTCGACACGGCGACGGGCGAGGTGACGTTCCGGCGAGTTGAGTACGATATCGCGGCAACGCAGCGGCGCATGGCGGCTGCGGGGCTGCCGGAAGCGCTGGCCGAGCGGCTGGCGCGTGGCCGATAGGAGGGCTCGGTGACCGGAACAATCACGGTTGCGGTTGGGTTTCCCGTTCGCGACGAGGTGCTCGAAGCGATCCGGGGGGTGGACCAGCGGGTGCGGGTGCTGCATCTGCCCGGCATCGCACGGCCGGGGGCCGCGGGAAAGGAGGCGGAGGAGTGGAAGCGGCAGCTCGCGGAGGCGGACGTACTGTTCGGGCCGACGAGTATCCCGCAGGAGTTCATTGAGGCGGCGCCCAACCTCAAATGGTTCCAGGTGATCAACGCCGGGGTCGACCGGCTGGCGCGGGACGGCCTGCTGGGGCGCGGTTTCGTGGTGACGAACGTGAGCGGGCTGGTGGCGGTGTCGATCGCGGAGTGGGTGATGGGAACGATCCTGATGCTGGCCAAGAACCTGCACCGGGCGGCGCGCTGGCAGGACGAGCGGCGCTGGAACGCGTGGCGCGTGGACGAGCTGGCGGGACAGACGATGGGCATCGCCGGGCTGGGGGCAATCGGAAGGGAGACGGCGCGCCGGGCACGGGCGTTTGACATGCGGGTCATCGCGTCACGGCGAACGGCCCCGCCGGGGACCACCGATCCCGACTGCGACGAGGTCGTGCCCTACGCGGACCTCGAAAGGCTGCTGCGGGAATCAGACTACTTCGTGCTTTGCGTGCCGCTGACGCCTGAGACACACCGCCTAATTGGGGCACGCGAACTGGCCCAGATGAAGCCCACGGCAGCGCTGGTGAACATCGCTCGCGGCGCCGTGGTCGACCAGGAGGCGCTAATCGCCGCGCTGCACGATGGGACAATCGCAGGGGCGGCGCTGGATGTCTTCGACCCGGAGCCCCTACCGCCGGAAAGCCCGCTCTGGGGGATGGAGAATGTGATCATGACGCCGCACGTTTCGGGGTCGATCGAGGGGTATGGACGGCGCTCAGCGGAGTTATTCGTGGAGAATCTGCGACACTTTGTGACGGGGGAGCCGCTGGACAACGTGGTCGACCCGGCGCTGGGGTACTGAGCGGTTCGATTGACCCAAAGGACGCCTCTCCGTAGTGTATTGCACAACCGTATACCGGCCGACAGTACTCACCATCGGGTTGGGAGGTAGATGAAAGTCATGGCGAAGGCCATCGCAGAAAACGGCAAGGTTCCTGTTTCGTCACAGCTGGGGCAGCGTATTCGCGCGGCACGCCGCGACGCGGGCCTGAGCCAGGGGCAGCTCGCCTCGGCGCTGAGCACCACGCAGAGCGCCATCAGCCTCTACGAGGCCGGGCAGCGGTCAGTGGGCATCGACATGCTACTGAACGTCGCCCGCATTCTGAATCGACCGCTCCACTACTTCCTCGGGGAAGACGGAGACATGCTGTACGTGAAGGACAGCGACATCGCCGAACTGATCGGCGAGCTTGAGAAGCACCCGGAGGACCTGCCGGAGTTGCTCGCCTACTGGAACTTCCTGCGCTGGCGACGCATTAGCCCCAGCGGGAACGGCCGTCAACACGCCTGAGCCTGCTCGGTAAACTTCAACGAACGAGCCTCCCACTGCGGAGGCTCGTTTACTAACCCCGGGAGACAACCTTGGTACGCCGCCTTTGCGACGAGACAGACGCCCGTCGCCTTCTTAACCCCGGACCAGTGGCGATTGTGACCACGGCCTGGAGAGGGATGACGAACGCGGCGCCGATAGCCTGGACAGCGCCGCTTTCGATGGAGCCGCCGCTTGTGGGGTGCGTGGTTCACCCGCACCGGCACACAGCGGACATGATCCGCTTCAGCGAAGAGTTCGCGATCAACATCCCGGGGCCGGACCTGCTGAAGCAGACGGCCTTCCTGGGCTCGCACACGGGGCTGAACGCCAACAAGCTCGAGGCGGCGAGGCTCACGCTTTTCAATGCCCAGCGCATCAGCGCGCCGCTCATCGAAGAGTGCCTGGCGTGGATCGAGTGCGGCGTGCACGACGTGATCCGCATCGGCGATCACACGCTCTTCGTGGGGCGCGTCGTTGGGGTGCAGGCGCTGGACGAGGCGTACGCCGGCACGTGGCTGCTCAAAGAGCGCCGGTTCAGCCCGCTGACCTACATCGGAGGGACGAAGTACGCGGTGGTGGGAGATCTTCTCGAAGCGACATTCGACGTGGACGAGCAGGGCGGGCTGGTGGTTGAGACGCCCGATGAACGGGAGCGCCGGGAAGAGGAAGAGGCGCGCGAGCGAGAGCAGCGCGAAGCAG
>CAYYYI010000084.1:7842-11351 GCA_964475735.1 uncultured Anaerolineaceae bacterium | reverse complement strand
TGTAGCCCGCAACGAAGGCGCGCGTCTCGGCGTTGAGGTTCCCGGCGTCGAGCAGGCGTTCGTGCTGGGCGAGGAAGGCGCCGACGGAGTCCTGGTGGTCGGGGCCGCCGAGGTCGAAGTAGTGTGTGCTGAAGCGGTCCTGGCGGGTGAGAAGGCGGATGTCGGGCGTGGTCGCGCCCAGGAGGTAGGACCCCGGGCAGGCCGTGAGGTCGTCCGACGCGACGCCGCCGGCAACCTGCCTGGCGAGGACCATGTGCAGCGTAATGGGGGGCATCAGCTCACCGCCGCGGCGCGGGCCGCCTTCTCGAAGCGCGACAACAGATCGGCCAGCAGGGCCGTTCGCGTCGTCATTGCTTCGCGGCGAACAATGACACAGTTCGTCGACTCCATGAAGGGGTCGAGCATCTTTAGCCCGTTGGCCCGGATGCTCGTGCCGGTCTCGGAGCCTTCGATGAGGATGTCGGCGTCCTCGGGGACGAAGCCTTCACTCGCGCCGTTGATGGGGATGATCTGGGTGTGGAGAAGGTGATGGTCGCGGGCGAACGCTTCGGCCAGGGCGGGGAATTCGCTGGCGATGCGAACGGGCCTGCCAAGGGCGTTCCAGGCGCCGACCGCGGCGTCCGTTGTGTCTGCAGGGAAGGCCTGATCGACGACGGGGCCAATCTTGTAGCGGCTACGGCCGAGGTCAACCGCAATGGTGACCGGCGATGCCGGGAAGCGGCAGAGGTGGTCGGTCAGCCAGTCGACGCCGGTGACCGCGATGTCGAAGGCCCCGGTGGCCACAAGCGAGGGCATGTCCTGTGGGCGGAGCACTTTGATTTCGAGCCCGTCGATGTTCGAGCAGGGGCGGCGGGAATAGGTCTTTTCTTCGTAGCCGTCGAAGGACAGGCCCGCGTCCTGGAGGGCCGCCCAGGTGTGGCGTTGGGCGTGGCCGTCGGGGAGCGCCAGGCGGAGGGCGGAGGCGTCGCGGGTGAACGCCTGGAAGCGCTGCAGGCTGCCCGGGTGCGGCAGGTCCAGCTGGCCCTTTTCGCCTGTTAGCAGCGGCCCAAGCCGGGCGAGAAGGGGTGAGAGGTCCTTCCCGGCGAGGGAATCGGAGTTGGCGATGAGCGCAAGGCCGCCTTCGCAGAGACGATGGAGGGGCACGAGCCCCCTGGCTTCGACCGCCTCCGGCCCGTCGGCGGGCATGACCACGAGTTCCGCGTCCTCCGGGGGGTAGGCGTCGGCCGAACCGTAGAGCGGCAGGAGGCGGTAGCCGGGGATGCGGAGGTGCACGCCCACGAGGTCTGCCAGGTCCGGCAGTTCGGAGGCGATACGCGCGCCCGCCAGGGAAGCGGTCGCGGGCACGTTGCCCGCCGTGGCGCCAGAAAGGGGCGAAGCGCAGAGCCAGACCTGGCTACGGGCGCCGGGCAGGGATCCCACGTGCACCACGTGCTGCAGCGGGAAGCGCACCTGGAGCTCTGAGACCCAGACGTCGCTGCAGACGCCGAGGTCGTAGTTGCCAAGCGCCACCTGGATGGGGATGTCCTTCTCGCGGAAGATGCGGAGGGTGAGGCGCTCCTCCTCCATGACAGAGCGGAGCACTCGCGACCCGGGCTCGTAAGCGTTCGCGGCGATGCCGGCCTGCTGCAGAAGGGCGCCCACCGCGGGCCGCGAGTCGCCGGTGGGGAGCGCCAGCTTGATGGTCATTTGAACTGGAGAAGCAGCCCGACGACGTCGTCGAGGGCCGTCATGTTGCGCTCGCCATTGGGGGTACGTGCTGCCAAACCCTCCGCAGAGACGCGGACTGCCAGGGGAGCGTCCTCCGCGCCGGTCGCCAGCGCAGCGGCGACACCGCTCCGGTGGAGCGCCCGGGCCACCGATACGGCCCGGGCCATGTCGGCTTCGGTGGCGGGAACGATCGAGACGACCATGGGCGGACGCGTGGTCGCCGAGATGTGAGCCGCGAGCAAGGCGGCGTCCAGCCCGAGCCCGCAGGCGCTCTCGGGGGTTCCCGGGCCAGCCGGGCGGTAGCGGCCGCCGCCGCCCCAGGAGTGGCCGCCGCTCACGAATTCGAAGACCACGCCTGTGTAGTACTCGAAGTCGCGCGGGAGGCCCAGGTCGATGGTCACGGTCCTCCCGGCGCCCGCCAGCGCTGCTGCGATGCTGCGAAGCTCCCGGACGGCTGTCACGGCGTCGCTGAGGGAGGACGCGGCGAGCGCCTCGAGGTTGTCGAGCAGCGCCACGCCCCCGGGCTGAAGGGCGACGTCGATGAAGGCGGACAGCCCCCCGTGACCGGTGGCAGCGTCCCGCAGAGCGGCGAGACCCTGCGAAGCGACGCCGGCCGAAAGTTCGGTGGCGGCCACGCCGTTCGCACCGAGGGCAGCGATCACGGCGCGGGCGATGCCGATGTGGGCGATTCGCACCTCGGGCTGGAGGCCGAGACCATCGAGGGTTTCACAGGCGATCGCCGCGACTTCGAGGTCGCCCACAAGGGCCGGCGCGCCCAGGTACTCGATTCCGAGCTGCCAGTCCTCGCGGTCGGCGGTGTCGCTGAAGCGGAAGACGTTCTGCACGTAGAAGAGGCGGGCAGGGAATTCGATGCCCGCCTGCGCCGCCGCCCGCGCCACGGGGATGGTGGAGTCGGGGCGCAAGACGACGCGCTCGCCGCTCCAGCCGTCCCAATCGAGGAACGTATAGACGCGTGACAGCATCTGCGGCGTGAGCGCGCCGGCGACGGTGAAGAGGCTGTAGTTCTCGATGGTGGGCGTGCGGATCTCTTCGTAGCCCCAGCGCGAGGCGGCGGCCCGGAAGGCGTCCTCGACGCGCCGGAAGGCGCGCATATCCGCGGGCATCAGGTCGCGCATGCCGCGGCATCTCTGGGGTGGTGCGAGTTGAAGTGAGGACATGGCAGTGTGCCTTTCATGATAAGCCCGGCCTGCTTAAGCGGCGAAGAACGTCCGCTATGCGAGAACAGGCCGCCCGGCCCCATTTCGCAGCCGGTATACTCAGTTCCGGAGCACCGGGATGAAGTTCTTGCGCAGAGCGGTCCTGCTGTTGCTGCTGGTTGCAGGCGTGGCCGCTGCCTGCGGCGCGAAGACGGAAGACGGGGCCGTTCACGTGCTGACCGCGAAGGGTACCGTTGGCCCGATTATGGAGCGGTACATCGACCGTGGCATCGGCCGCGCGGAGGGGAACGAGGGGAAGCTCGTTGTCATCCAGCTCGACACTCCGGGAGGCCTCGACTCCTCCATGCGCGAGATCGTCCAGCGCATCCAGCGGTCGAGCGTTCCCATCGCGGTCTACGTTGCCCCGGCAGGCGGGAGGGCGGCCAGCGCGGGCACGTTCATCACCATGGCCGGGCACTTTGCGGTGATGGCGCCGAACACCTCGATCGGCGCGGCCTCGGCCGTGAATGCTGACGGCAGCGACATCGGCGGGACGATGGGCAAGAAGGTGGAAAACGACGCGGTCGCGTACATCCGTGGCATTGCCGAGCTGCGCGGCCGGAACGCCGACTGGGCCGAGCAGGC
>CAYYYI010000084.1:0-7742 GCA_964475735.1 uncultured Anaerolineaceae bacterium | reverse complement strand
TATCGGCACCGCGGCCCTCATGGGCAAGGTTGCAGTCGCACGGACGCCGCTCTCACCTGAGGGCTTCGTCTTCGTCCAGGGCGAGCGCTGGCAGGCGTCGCTCGAAGGGGGTACCGCCCAACCGGGCGACCGGCTGCGTATAGTCGGCGCTGACGGGCTCCGCCTGAAGGTCCAGAAGGAGGAGATGGAATGACTCAGGAACCGCAGGGAACGGAGGGGCTACCGCCGGGAGACTATCCAACCGGCGTCGGCTCCACGATCGTTAAGGCGCTGCTTCTCGGCCTGGGGACGGTGCTTGTCATCCCCCTGCTGCCGTTCTCCGTGCGCATCGTGAAGGAGTACGAGCGGGGCGTCATCTTCCGCATCGGGCGGCTGATGGGAGCGAAAGGCCCGGGCCTCTTCATCATGCTCCCGTTCGTGGACCGCATGGTGAAGGTCGATCTGCGAACCATCACGCTCGATGTCCCGGCGCAGGAGGCGATCACGCGCGACAACGTCACCGTAAAGGTGAACGCCGTCATCTACTTCCGCGTGGTGGAGCCGACGGCGGCAGTCGTCCGCATCATGGACTACATTCGCGCGACATCGCAGATAGCGCAGACCACCCTCCGCTCCGTGCTGGGCCAGTCGGACCTCGACGAGTTGCTGGGCCAGCGCGAGCAGATCAACCAGCGGCTCCAGCAGATCATCGACGAGCAGACCGAGCCATGGGGCATCAAGGTCTCGACTGTCGAGGTGAAGGACGTCGAGCTGCCGAGCTCGATGCAGCGCGCCATGGCCCGCCAGGCGGAAGCCGAACGCGAGCGCCGCGCGAAGGTCATCGCCGCCGACGGCGAATACCAGGCAAGTGAGCGGCTGAAGGAAGCGGCGATGGTGATGGCCGAGGAGCCGATCACCGTGCAGCTGCGCTACCTGCAGACCCTCACCGAAGTGGCTGCCGAGAACAACAGCACGATCGTCTTCCCGGTGCCGATAGACCTGATCGAGATGTTCATGCGCGATCGGGCAGAGCCGGGGAGTTAGCTCAGGGAGCGTGCTCCCAGTCGAGCATCAGCACGCCGATCTCGTCGCCGGGCTTCGCTTCCGTCATCTCTTCGGGGATGACGGCGAGCCCGTTGGCGGCGCTCATGCTGGTGAGCATGCCGCTGCCCTGGGGGCCGGTCAGGCTGGCGTACCAGCGGCCATCGTCGCCCTGGCTCACGATGCAGCGGGCGAAGAAGCGGCGGCCATCAGCGTTCCTGACGCGGTCCCGCGTGATGGCGCGCACCATGGGCCGCTCCCAATCGGTGCGGCCAAGCATCTTGAAAATTGCGGGGCGGCCAAAGAGCTCAAAGGAGACCATGGAGCTGACCGGGTTGCCGGGCAGGCCGAGATGGGGCACCTTGCGGCCAGCGGGCGCTTCGAAAGAGCCGAAGGCGAGCGGTTTCCCCGGCCGCATGCGCACGGTCCAGAAGTCGATCGCGCCTTCGCGGGCGAGCACGTCCTTCACCACGTCGAAGTCCCCGCGCGAGACGCCTGCGCTCGTCACGAGCATGTCCGCGCCGAGGCCTTCGCGGATCTTCGTGGTCATGTCACCGACTGTGTCGCGGGCGATTCCGAGGAGCTTCGGGATGCCGCCAAGCTTCTTCACCTGGGCGGCGACGCTGTAGGCGTTTGAGTCGTAGATGCGGCCGGGGAGCAAGGGCTGGCCGGGCTCGGTGATCTCGTCGCCGGTTGAGAGGATGGCGACCACCGGCCGCCGGTAGACGGCAGCCTCAACGACGCCCAGGCTGGCCAGCACGCCCACTTCGGATGGCCGGACAACGCGCCCCGCGGGAATCACAACCTGCCCGGCGGTGACATCCTCGCCGCGGAAGCGGACGTTCGCTGCTGGCGCCGCAGCCGTGAACACGCGAACGGTGGCTCCCTTCAAGGGAGCTTCGCCAACGCCGCGAAGGGGCTCATCGGTCTCTTCGAAGGGGACCACGGCGTCGGCGCCCGGGGGCATGGGAGCGCCGGTCATGATGCGCACCGCCTGCCCGGGTCCGACTTGCTGTTCGGGTATGTAGCCGGCCGCGAGATCGGCCACGACGGCGAGTTCGACGGGACTTGTTCCCGATGCTCCGGCCGTATCGGCGGCGCGGACGGCGTAGCCGTCCATGGCGGTGTTGTCGAGCGGAGGGATGTCGAAAGACGCGACGATGTCTTCGGCGAGCACCTGGCCCAGGGCGTCGAGCACGGGGCGGCGTTCGGCGGGCAGCCGTTCGAAGAAGGCGAGGATACGATCGCGCGCCTCGTCGACGCTGATCATGGACGACGCGGATGCAGTCATGGCCTGGCTACATGGTACGGCAGAGCGTGGAATGCCGGGCTGGATGCGGGTCAGGCGAGGCGAACCGCCAGGCACGTGGTGGTCCGCTGGACCCCCGAGACCTTCTGGATGGCGTCGGTGATGGCGTTGCCCAGACGGTCGAGGTCGTCGGCTTCGAGTTGCACGATGACGTCGTACGGTCCGGTGACCGTGTCGACGGCTGCTACGCGCGCCCCGGGGTAGTTGAACTCGGTGATGGCGGCGCCGACAGCCTTCGCCTTGCCGACGTCCGTCTCGATAAGGACATAGCCGCGAACGGCCATGGCGTGCCTCCCATCGGGTATGAGCTAGTGGGCATAATCAAGAAGTGGGCCGCAGCCTGTCAAGGAGTGTAAGTGAGAGGCCCCGGTGCTACGCCGGGGCCCGGCCCAGTTTGGCCTCTGCGTTGGCGATGATTTCGCGGGTGCGGTCTATCATGTCGGGACTCACACTGACGCTGGTCGCGCCCCATTCCACCAGCTTCTCGGTGATCTCCGGGTAGACGCTTGGCGCCTGCCCACAGATGCCCACAGTGATGCCGCGCCTCCGGGCGACTGCGACTGCCGTCTGGATGGCCGCCATCACGGCGTCGTCACGCTCGTCAAATGTGTCGGCGAGCATTTCGCTGTCGCGGTCGCACCCGAGTACCAGTTGCGTCAGGTCGTTCGAGCCGATGGAGATGCCGTCGATGCCGATGTCGATGAACTTGTCGAGGATGATGACGTTGGAGGGAACCTCGACCATCATCCACAACTTGAAGTTGTCCCCGCGCACGAGGCCGTGCTCGGCCAGCAGTTGCTTCACGCCCTTGAGCTCCGCGGGGGTGCGGACGAAGGGCACCATCACGTAGAGGTTGCTGTGCTCGCGGCGGACTTCCTTGAGGGCGTTCACCTCGAGCTCAAAGATGTCGGGCTCTTTAATGTAGCGGCCAGCGCCGCGGTAGCCGATCATCGGGTTCTCTTCGTTCAGTTCGAACTTCGCGCCGCCGCGGAGGTTGGCGTATTCGTTTGTCTTGAAGTCGGTTAGCCGGTAGACGACGGGCCTTGGGGCGAAGGCCTTGCAGAACTGCTTGATACCTTCAGCAAGCTGACGGGTGTACTCCTCCGGCCGCCCTTCCTCGATGAACGTCCGCGGGTGGGTGCCGATCTGAGCGACGATGAACTCGGCGCGCAGGAGGCCGACGCCGTCCACGTGCTTCTGGGCGATGACGTCCGCGAGCTCCGGTTCGGCCAGGTTCACATAAAGTTTGGTGGTAGTCTTGAGCGACGCCGACTTCGCGTAGCGCTCCTTCTGCCGTTCCGCCCACGCAAGGCGCGCCTCCGCGCGTCCCTCATGGATGTTGCCGCGTGTGCCATCGACGGTGACCTCGCGGCCAACGGCAAGGTGTGCGAGCGCGCCCGTCGCGCCTACGACGCAGGGGATGCCGAGTTCGCGGCTGACGATGGCGGCGTGGCAGGTGCGGCCGCCGCGTTCGGTGACAATGGCGGAGGCGCGCTTCATGGCGGGCACGAAGTCCGGCGTTGTCATTTCGGCGACGAGGACGTCGCCTCGCTGGACGATGTCGATCTCGTCCGGGCTCTGGACCACGCGTACTGCGCCTATGCCGACGCCCGGGCTCGCGGGCTGGCCCGATAGGATGACCGGCGCGGTCTCCTCCTCGCCCTCGTCCTCGTGCTGCTCGCGCATGGTGGTGACGGGGCGGGCCTGGGTCAGGTAGAACTTACCGCCCTCGTAGGCCCACTCGATGTCCTGGTGGTGGCCGTAGTGCTCTTCTACGTCGCGGCCTATGCGGGCAAGCTCCCGGATCTCGTCGTCGGTAAGCTTGGGGCGGTGGACCAGCTCGGGCGGCACGGGCAGCCAGGCGTTCGCCTGCTCGTAGGTGCCGTCGGAGCCGGGGCGCTGGGCGATCATCCTCTCCTGCGGCACCGTGTGCTTGCTGAGGATCTGCAGCGATTCCTTGGTGACGATGTAGAGGTCGGGCGAGATTTCGCCCGAGACGATACCTTCGCCGAGGCCGTAGACAGCTTCGATGGTGATCTTCGTGCCGTCGGAGGTGACCGGTTCGACGGTGAACAGGACGCCGGACTTTTCGGACTGCACCATGCGCTGGACGGGAACGGCGAGGCCGACCTTCACGTGGTCGTAGCCGGCCTCTTCGCGGTAGAAGATGGCGCGGGCTTCGAAAAGGGAGGCCCAGCACGCCTGCACGGCGCGTACAACGTTGTCCGGGCCGACGACGTTGAGGAAGGTGCTCTGCTGGCCGGCGAAGCTTGCCTCGGGCAGGTCCTCTGCCGTGGCGGAGCTGCGCACGGCCACGGGGCCTTCACCCAACTCGTGGTAGGCCTGGCGGATCTCCTCGGCGATGTGAGGCGGCATCGGGGCTGCGATGATGCGTTCGCGAATCCGGGCGGCACGTTCCTGCAGCACCCTGGAATCGTGGACGTTCAGGTTGAAGAGCTCTTTCTTGATGATCGGTTCGAGAGCGTTCTGGCGGATGAAGTGGAAGTAGGTATCGGCTGTCACAACAAATCCCGGGGGCACCGGGATGGAGGCTCGCGTCAGTTCGCCGAGATTCGCGCCCTTGCCACCGACGAGGCCGAGGTCATCCCGCCCGACCTCAGAGAACCATACGACCGACCTGGTCATGCTTACCATCAATACCTCCGGGGCCCCTTCATAGCGACCGCCGATAGCTCGACCGGGAAATTATACCGCAACGCCGGGCCGCCCCAAACGCCGTCGTTTTGATGCTTCCGATTCGCAGCGCTGATGCCCTTTTTCATTCGACGGTCACCGTCTTGGCCAGGTTGCGCGGCTGGTCAACATCGCACCCGCGCCGCAGGGCAATGTAGTACGAAAGGCACTGGAGCGGCAGGGTGGCCACGAATGGTTCCAGGAATTCGGAGACCGCGGGCATGAAGAGCGCGTGATCGGCCAGCGCCGCGAGCTCGCTGTCGCCTTCGGACGCGACCACGACCACCTCGCCGCCGCGGGCCTGGATCTGCTCGATGTTCGAAATGAGCTTCGAGCGCAAAGCGTGGGCGGGCGCGACGGCGACGGTTGGGAAGCTGCGGTCGATGAGCGCGATGGGGCCGTGCTTCATCTCGCCGGCGGCGTAGCCTTCGGCGTGGATGTAGCTGATCTCCTTCATTTTCAGCGCCCCTTCCATGGCGACCGGGAAGGCAAGCCCGCGGCCGAGGAAGAGGAAGTGGCGCGTGTCGTAGAAGTGGTTCGCCAACGCCTTGTAAGGCGCGTGATCCTGCAGCATGCGGGAAGCCGCATCGGGCAGGCGGGCGAGGTCCTGGATGTGCTCCGCAACCTCATCGGAAGTGAGGCGGCCGTGCACCTCGCCGAGCCGCAGGGCGAGCGCGTAGAGCGCCACCATGGCCGTGGTGAAGCACTTGGTGCTGGCGACGCCGCGTTCCAGCCCGGCGCGCGTGTAGACGGTTCCGCCTGCCACGCGGGTGGTTTGTGCGCCCTCGGTGTTGCAGATGGTCACCTGCATTGCGCCCTTCGCGCCGGCGACCGCCATGGCTTCGAGGACGTCCACGGTCTCGCCCGACTGGCTCACGGAAACGACGAGGGCGCCCGGGCCGATGACCGGGTCGCGGTAGCGGAACTCGCTGGCGTTGTCCGTCTCGGCGGGGATGCCGGCGAGCCGCTCGATGAAGACCCGGCCGACCATCGCTGCATGCAGGCTCGTGCCCATGCCGACGAGGATAACTCGCCGCACTTCGCCCAGGCGGGCCGCCATCTCGCCCAGGTCCGGGAGGTGCACGCCGGCCGGTTCCAGCGTTACCAGGCTGCGAATCGTGTCTGAGAGGGCCTCGGGCTGCTCCATGATCTCCTTGAGCATGAAGTGCTCGTATTGCCCCTTGAGGGCGCTCACCGGGTCGATGGGGATCCGCCGGACATTGACTGCCACCGGCTGTCCGTCGCCGTTGATGTAGGACGCGCCGCTTCGGTCCACGCGCGCCAGCTGATGGCTCGCGAGGAAAGCCACGCGCTGGGTGTGAGGGAGCACGGCGGCGAGATCGCTGGCCACCAGCATTTCGCCTTCGCCGTAGCCAACCACGACGCCCCCGGCGTTGCCAACGCGCGCGGCGGCAATGGCGCCCGGTTCGGCAGGACTCATGGCCACAATCGCGTGGGAGCCTTCGAGCTCGGCGATCGTGAGGCGCAGCGCTTCAAGCAGCGGCGTGGCGGCCTTGGTGTGCTCCTCCATGAGGTGGGCGATGGTCTCGGTGTCGGTCTCGCTGGCGAACGTGTGGCCGCGCGCTATGAGCGCGGTGCGAAGCGCCGCGTAGTTCTCCACGATGCCGTTGTGGATGACGACGACCTCGCCGCCGCAGCTCGTGTGCGGGTGGGCGTTGAGGTCGCTGGGGCGCCCGTGGGTGGCCCAGCGGGTGTGGCCGATGCCCACGGTGGCCTCGCTGCTGCCGGAGGCTTCGAGAGCTGCTTCAAGGTTGACGATCTTCCCGACGCGCTTGGTGATTACCAGGCCTTCGCCGTCGGCGGAGCCGAGCACGGCGATGCCGGCGGAGTCGTAGCCGCGGTACTCAAGGTCGCGCAGGGCCCGGACAAGAATGGGTGAGGCCGGCTTCGAACCGGCGTATCCAACGATTCCGCACAAGGGGCGAACTCCTTTCGGTGAGGCCCGGGTGACGGGCCCGGCGGGAGCACGCGGCGGCAACCGGCCGTGAGCCGCCCGCTTCGAGCGGCGGTCGCGGCACTGATGCTGCCGTTGGAAGGAAAGCGGAGAAGGGAGTGCGAGTCCCTGGCACGTGGCGCAGGTTTGTCAGCCGGTTGCCCATGCTGGTTTGTCTGCCGCCTTTCGGCTGTGCCTGCCGGGGGGCCACCCGCCGAGTGGTTCGATACTGCCCCCGCCTCGTCATCCGCCCTGCTGGACGGACCTGGCGCTTATTTGCTGTGTGCTTTCCCGCGTGCGCTTGCGGTTCGTTTGCTTGCGGCAACCTCCGGGGCGGTTTCGGCCAGTCTCCGGCACCAGCCGGGCGGGCGTCAATGGTTAGCTCTCTGCGCGCTTTATCCCGGCGAACCCGAGGAAGTCGTCCTCCCACTCCAGGACGCTGCGGATGAGCGGGGCGTCGAGCGCAAACGGGTTGGCCGCGATTCCCCTCATGCGGAACTCGTCCTCCAGGACCTGCGCGATCTCACCGAGGTCGCCCGTGTGGACGCCAAGCTCGCGCTCGGTCGCCAGGATGAGGTCGACAACCTCGCCGGAGAGGAACATTCCCTCTTCCTGGAGTTGCTCCCAGATCCAGCCTGCGCACTCCTCGAAGAGCTCGCCTTGGAGCCTCCCACCATGGACACCCGTCATGAAACCCTCGCCAGCACCATCTCGATGCTCCCGCCAAGCATCGGGCGTCGGAGGATTTCGGTGAAGCCGGCCTGT
>CAYYYI010000083.1:5479-11467 GCA_964475735.1 uncultured Anaerolineaceae bacterium | reverse complement strand
GCGTCGATGGCAGCCCCATCAGGTCGGTTGGCGAGAACCGCATGGCCTACGCTTTTGAAGCCGAAGTTCAGAACCGCGACGGGTTCGAGAACGACGACGGTGAGGTTAAGGAGTTCTCTCGCTTTAAGGTCATAGGCGCCGACAGTGACTTCCTGCTCAACGTGCGGCTGCCAATGAAGGTGCGGGCAGCGGGATACGAGTCGGACGAATCAGTGTGGCAAGCGATGGCGGCCAACCCGTCGTTGGCGGTGCTTCCTGCCTGGGTGACTGCCGAACAGCAAGAGTTTGGCGGCCCCAATGCATTCGCAGACACACTTCGTCTGAACCCGCTCCATAGTGGATTCGAGCCCTTCACGCTCGACCTGCGAGACCCCGGCTCGGGGAACATCACCACCGTGACCGTGATTGGCCAGGTGAAGGAGGCAGGCGACAACTTCTGGGGTGGCATTTTCGTCGGCAAGGAGACGCTTCAGGAGGCCTACCCCGATGCAAGGGGGCAGGCATACTTCCTTGCCCTCGAACCGGGAACCAGTTCGCGCGAGTACGCGAAGACCCTGGAGGCAGCCCTCGTAACGGCCTCAGCCGAATCGCTGCAGAAGGTCCTCGATGACCAGCAGGCCACGTCCAACGCGTTCATGCTCGTGTTTCAGGGCTTCATGGGGCTGGGCCTGATCGTCGGCATCGCCGCGCTCGGCGTGGTGGCATCGCGCGCCGTGGTGGAGCGGAGACAGCAGATCGGCATGCTCCGCGCCATCGGCTACAAGCGCGGAATGGTCGCCCTCAGCTTCCTCTTCGAATCAGGGTTTGTTGCCGGATCCGGTGTGCTGCTGGGCCTGTTCCTGGGTGTATCTCTCTCCTGGGTGCTTTTCACCAGCGGCAGCGTGGGCGAAGAGTCGAAGGACGCCGGCTTCGCTGTGCCCTGGCTGAACCTGGCTGGCATATCAGTCCTTGCCTTTGGGGCGTCCATGATCATGACTTTCCTGCCCGCCCGGAGCGCATCCCGGGTCCCGGTGGCGGAAGCACTCCGTTACGAGTAGCTCAATGCCCCCTGCGGACAGACGAAGAGGCGGCCCTTTGGGCCGCCTCTCACGTCAGGGTGGTTAGTCGCTGCTTCAGGCCAGGCGCACGAAGCGGCCGGCGTTGGCGAACCAGCGCGCAAGCATCATCTCGGTGTCGGGCTGAGGGCGGTGCTCCCGGGGGCTTGCTTTCGCGGCGTGGCTTTCCCGTTCCCACTCCGCCCGGTGAATCGCCTCGGGCGTTTGCTCGGTCGAAGGTTGGTAAGCCCGAACGGTGATCGGGTCGACAAACATCATTGGCTCCTTGTGATTGTGCTCACTTTCACAAGTCTATCACGATGCCGTTCGAAAAGAAAGAGTATCGGATGTTAATTCGCTGTTTCGCCGCCTTCGTCCGGGGCCGCGTCGCGCCAAAATGCGAAAAGAAATCCATCGGGGCCCATCACCTGGCACTCGGCGATCCCATCCATCACGTAAGGCTGCTGAATGGCAAGCCCACCGGCGCGGATTGCCGCAGCATAGGACGCGTCCACATCGGCCACGCGGAAGCGCATCTCGGCGCCGATGCCTCGCGCAACACCTTCGCGCATGAGTGCGTCGTACCAGGGGTGGCCGCGGTAAGCCTCGTCGGCATGCAGCACGATGCGAGCTCCGTTCGCGCGCAAAGAGGCATACCCCGGGTGCAGTTCGTCAACGTGCAGACCCGCGACCGACTCCAGGAATCGCGCCATCGCCACGATGTCAGTCGTCCAGAGGACTATGCCCAGGTCGCCGTTGGTGCTCATCTCCGCATCCCCACGGCGACAGTGTAACGAACGGTCAAGTGTTAAGAACAGCGCTTGTCATAAGCACAACAACGAAGCTGCCTGCAAAGATCTCCCCTGGCGTCCTGCCCACCGGCGCTAGCCTGCGCCGGGCTGCTATGAAGCGGGCCGGAACTTCGGGATCGTCACGTCCTCGTGGTGCTCCCACTCGACAACCACGTCCATGCCAACGCGGATCTCGCCATTGAGGATACCCACGATGTTCGTTGGCAGGCGCGGCCCTTCATCCAGTTCGACGATGGTCACGTTGTAGGGTATGTCGTTGGCAAATCCCGGGTGGTAGCGCTGATGCATGATCGCGAAGGTGCGCACCTTGCCGCGCCCGCTGGCCGCAATCCACTCGAAATCGGGAGAAAGACAGGAGTCGCAGTGTTGGCGCGATGGCAGCCGTATGGCGCCGCACGCCTGGCACTTCATCAGCATGAAGCGTCCTTCGCGGGCGCCATCGAAGAACGGCTTCGACGCCTCGTCCGGCTCGGGCAGGGGCTTCGGAATCGTCGTTTCTTGTGTCATTCCGCCCCTCCCTGGGACGCGTGCGGGCTAAGGATCAGGCAGCCGTGGTAGCTCAGGTAGCCGCCGTTTCCAGTGCAAAGGATGACATCGTTCCTGGCGACCTGGCGTTCGCCGCCCGCGCCCCGGCCCTGGATGATCGCCTCGCTCAGGGGCGTCATCCCCCACATGTAGTAGGCGGAGAGCTCCCCCCCGCCGGTGTTCGTTGGCAGCGAACCGCCGGGACCCAACCGGCCCCCTTCCACAAATGGTCCGCCCTCGCCCTTCTTGCAGAAGCCGTAGTCCTCGAGCGTGACCAGCACCGTGTACGTGTAGCAGTCGTACAGCTCGCAGATATCAATGTCTTCCGGTCCCACGCCAGCCATCTTGTACGCGGTATCAGCCGCGATGCGAGCCCCCGTCTCTGTCTCCCAGTCGCTTCCCGCCCTGTTGCCATCGCCCGGGTGTCCCTGCCCCATACCGTGCACGTAGACGGGCGGTTGACGCATGTCCTTCGCTTCGCCCGAGGGGCTAACAATCACCGCGATAGCTCCGTTCGACACCAGGCAGCAATCGAGCAGGTGCAGCGGCTCGATGATCCAGCGCGAGGCGTGATAGTCCTCCATGGTCATCGGTTCGCGCATCTGGGCGAGCGGGTTCATCACGGCCCACTTCCGTTGCGAAACCGCAATCTCGCCGAGCTGATCCTGCTTTGTCCCGTAGAGCGCCATGTGGCGTCTTGCAGCCAGCGCATAGGGCGTGTTCGCGCCGAAGTACCCGGCTGCCGTGTAGAGCCCCACCATGCCGCGCGGGCGGGTGGGAGCGTTGGCCCGCATGCCATAGGCAGCGCCGGCGGATTTCCCCTCGCTCAGGGGCGTGTCGGCGAACACGCACACCACATGCCGCGCCATCCCTGCCGCGATCGCCATCGAAGCGTACTGCACCATCTGAGCCGCTGTGGACCCCGCTCCGTTCATGTGGTTCAGGAGCTTGAGGTTCGTAAGGCCGCAGTAGTTCTGTAGCCCCAGCGTTATCCCCTGGCTTGCCCCAGCATTGACGAGCAACCCATCGATGCTGGACTTCTCCAGGCCCGCATCCGCGATCGCGGCGGCAATCGCATCTGCTGCCAGCTCGGTTGCCGACTTGCCGAAGATCCGGCCCATTGGCGTCATGCCCAGGCCGGTGAGCGCCGTCGCGCCCCGCAAAGGATGTGCCATGTGTTCTCCCTGGTTTCGTTGATTCTAACTACCGCCGAAGGCGCGGCCAAACCACTGCCTGCTAGAAGTGGTAGGTCTGATAGTCCTTTGCGACAAGCGTATTGGGCAGCCCATTACTGTCCACGTCGCTATCAATGTGCGTCAGCAACAGCGTTGAGTCCGCGGCCATGGCGGCACGCACGCGGGGCATATCATCCACCAGGTTCATGTGAATGGGCACGTTCCCGGCGCGCGAGGCGCACTCACTCACCAGCACCCGGCTGTGCTGGGCCAGATCCAGCACACCGTCGCAGATCGCCGTGTCGCCCGTGTAGCCGAAGCGTTTGCCGTTCAGCGCGCACGCAAAGCCCAGGCTCACGTTCAGCTTGTCGTCGTGCTTCACCGCAACCGGGTGCACCTGGAGCTCGCCCAAACACAGGTCCTTCCCCGGCTCCGCCACCACCCATTCGATCTCGTACTCGATCTCGAATAGGGACGGGTACGTCCGCTCCGTCACCTGCTCCATTACCTGCTTCGTTTCGGGCGGGCCAACTATCTTCACCGGGCGGGTGCGCCCCTGGTACTTCCAGTAGAGCAGCAGGAACGGGAGCCCAAGGAAGTGGTCAGCGTGGTGGTGGCTCACGATCACCGCGTCGAGATCGTTGGGCTCGACGCCCTCGTGGCGGAGGGACATAAGCGCCTGCGGTGGCGCCTCAAACAGGTATCGGCCGTTCACTAAGAAGCCGTTCCAGCAGAGGCCGCCGGGCGCGAAGGCGTTCCCCGTGCCGACAAAAGAAAGAGAAAGCTCGGACATAAAGCCACTGTAAGGCAGGAGCCGCAACCGGGCATGTGGGGAAGGCCAGCGCCCCCCGGTGGATTCATCCGCGTTCCCCACGCACAATCAGTGCATGACATACAGGGTCGGGATCATCAACGTCACCGGCTTCGCCGGGATGGAGGCGGCGCGGCTCCTCTGGAACCACCCGGGCGCCAGCCTTGCCTCGGCCACCGGCCGCTCGCTGGCGGGCCAGCTTCTCGGTGACGCCTTCCCCAGCCTCGCCGTCTACGGCGACCTCCGCATCAGCGAAGAGATCGAAGGCGACGTCGACATCATCATGTCGGCCCTTCCCACCGCTGCCAGCGCCGCCGCGTGCGAGCCCTTCGTCCGCGCCGGCATCCCCGTCATCGACATCGCCGCAGATTTCCGGCTGAAAGACCCCGCGGCCTTCGCGGAGTGGTTCGGCCAGCCGCACCCGGCGCCAGATCTGCTCCTGCAGGCGGTCTACGGCCTCCCCGAGCTCAACCGCAAGCGCATTGCCGCCGCGAAGCTCGTCGCCAATCCAGGCTGCTACCCGGCCGCGTCGATCCTGGCCCTCGCTCCAGCGGTGGCCGCCGGGATCATCGCGGATACCATCGTGGTCGATGCCAAGTCCGGGATCTCGGGCGCCGGGCGAGGTACGGGCGGCGGCTACAGCTATGCCGACGTCAATGAGGACGTTTCCGCATACAAGATCGCCAACCACAATCACCAGCCCGAAATGGCCCAGGAGCTTTCCGCCCTGCGTGAAGGCCCGGCCGTGAAGGTCACCTTCACGCCCCACCTGGTGCCGATGACTCGCGGCATTCACGCCACCTGCTACGCGCCTCTCGCCCGTGCTGTGACGCACGCCGAGGTCAACGACATCTATCGCGAGTTCTACCGCGACGCGCCCTTCACGAACGTGGTGGCCGTCCCCCCGCACACCAAGCACACCCTGGGCACGAACCTCTGCCTGGTCCACCCCGTCGTTGACGAGCGGAACGGCATGTTCGTTGCGGTGGGCGTGCTGGATAACCTCGGAAAGGGTGCGGCCGGCCAGGCGATCGAGAGCATGAACCTCATGCTGGGCCTCCCGCAGACCGAGGGCCTCAGCCTCCCGGCGGTCTACCCATGAGCCAGGAGGTCGACGTCACAGGCTCCTCCACGTCTCCGAAGGGTTTCTCCGCCGGGGCCGTCTACGCTGGCATCAAGACCTACGGCGACGACAAACTCGATCTGGCTATTCTCGCTTCAGATAGGCTCTGTACCGTAGCGGCTACGTTCACGAAAAACAGGCTCCACTCGGCCGCGATCGACGTGAACCGCGCCCATCTCGCCGATGGCAAGGCCCAGGCTGTGGTTGTGAACAGCGGCGTGGCGAACTCCAGCACCGGCCCGCGCGGCATCACCGATGCTCGCCGCATGGCCGATCTCGTGGCGCAGCGCCTCAGCATCCCGCCCGCCGATGTCCTCGTCTGCAGCACGGGCGTCATAGGCCACTTCCTCCCAATGGAGAAGATCGAGCCGGGCATTCACGCCACGCGCCTGTCGCCCGGTGGAGGTCACGAATTCGCCCGCGCCATCATGACCACCGACACGCGGCCGAAGCACGGCTCCGTTCGTTTCGGTCCCTACACGCTCGGCGGCTGCTGCAAGGGCTCGGG
>CAYYYI010000083.1:0-5469 GCA_964475735.1 uncultured Anaerolineaceae bacterium | reverse complement strand
CTCGGGAATGATCCACCCCAACATGGCCACCATGCTCGCCTTTCTCACCACCGACGCCCCGGTCGAACAGGCCTTCCTGCAGCGCGCTCTCAGCCAGGCGGTCGACCTCTCCTTCAACCTCGTATCCGTCGATGGCGACACCAGCCCCAGCGACACGGCCATCCTCCTGGCGAACGGGCTGGCCGGCGGCGAGGTCATTCGAGAGGGCACGCCCTACGCGGCAGAATTCGCGGCCGCGCTCGAAGCCCTGTGCGTCTACCTCGCGAAGGAGATCGCGCGCGACGGCGAAGGCGCCACGAAGCTCATGGACGTTACCGTCCGCGGCGCCGCGTCGGATCGGGAGGCGCGCCAGCTCGTCCGCGAGCTCACCACTTCCTATTTGCTGAAGAGCGCGGTCTACGGCGCCGACCCCAACTGGGGCCGAATCGTGGCCGTTGTTGGGCGCTCCACCGTCGCTGTTTCCGAACCGGCCATGACGGTCTCCGTCTGCGGCTACCGCGTCTTCGAAGATGAACGCCCCACCGAGTTCGACCCCGAGGCTGTCGCCGCCGCCATGCGAGGCGACACCGTGACCATCGAGGTGGACCTGGGTGTTGGGAATGGCTCTGCCAACGGTTGGGGCTGCGACCTGACCGAGGGCTACGTGAAGATCAACGCCGACTACCACACATGAGCGCGCCCCTCGTCATCAAGATCGGTGGCAGCACCCTGGGCGAGGCGGACACCACCTTCCGCGACGTCGCTGCCATGGCCTGCTCGGGCGACGTGCCAATCGTCGTCCATGGCGGTGGCGCCGAGGCGAGCAGGTGGTTGGAGGCGATGGGGATCCCATCACGCTTCGAGCGGGGGTTGCGCGTGACCGATGAGCGGGCGCTGCCTGTTGTTGTCGCCGTCTTTGCGGGCCTCGTGAACAAGCGGATCGTGGCCGCCATCAATGCCGCCGGGGCTGCGGCGGTTGGCCTGAGCGGAGCCGACGGGCGCCTCCTCGAATGCCGCCTCGCTTCGCCCGAACTTGGCTTTGTCGGCGAGCCTGTCGCAGTCCATCCTGCCGCCATCCTTGCGCTTCACGCCGCCGGGATAGTCCCGGTTATCAGCTCCATCGGCTATGTTCCCGGCACAAGCTCGGACCAGCTTGTGAACGTCAACGCCGATACCATCGCGGGCGAGGTAGCCGCCGCAGTGGGCGCGCGCGAGCTTGTCTTCCTGACCGACGTCGAGGGCGTCCGCGGCGCAGACGGGTCACCTCTCCCATCGGTGACCACTGCCGAGGCGCGGCGGCTCATCGCCGATGGAGTGATTGCCGGCGGAATGGTTCCGAAGGTAGAGGCCTGCCTGCACGCGGTGGGACTCGGCGTCCCGGTGCGCATCATCGACGGCCGCGAGGCGAACAGCCTCCTTCACCGCCACGCGCGGGGCACCGTGTTGACGCCCGGCCCATAGCACTCGCAGAGCAGCTCCGGTGGTCGCCGATTGACAGGAGGTCATGGCGAAGGCAAACGTGTACTAATCCTCCCGGTAGCGGGTGAGACGTGACAATCGAAGCAGGCGAGACTGCACCAGCCACCACGGCCGCGCCCGCGGACATCGATCTCGACGACCCGGCTCTCTATCTCAATCGCGAGATCAGCTGGCTCGAGTTCAACGACCGGGTGCTCGCAGAAGCGATCGATGAGCGCAACCTCCTCCTGGAACGCGTGAAGTTCCTCGCAATCACCGCCAGCAACCTGGATGAGTTCTTCGCCAAGCGCATCGGCTGGCTCAAGCGCATGCTCCAGGCCGACTCCCGCACCCGCACCGTCGATGGCCTGACTATCGCCGACCAGCTTGACCTGGCTGTTGAGCGCTGTCACCAAATGCGGGCGCGCATGGAGCAGGTCTGGTCGAAAGAGCTGCGGTCCGCTCTGCAGAGTCATGGTGTCCGCATTGTCCCTTACGCAAAGCTCGATGCGGCGGCAAGGGACAACCTGCGGCGCTACTTCGAAGAGGCCATTTTCCCCGTGCTCACGCCGCTCGTCGTGGACCCCGCGCACCCCTTCCCGTTCATCTCCAGCGGCAGCCTCTCGCTCGTTCTGAACGTCAGGCACCCGGGGAGTGGCGTCGAAAGGTTCGCTCGCGTGAAAGTCCCCCAGAACCGGCCGCGCTTCCTCGACGCGGGCGACATGCGCTTTGTGCTCATCGAGGACGTGATCGCCTCGAACGTCGAGATGCTCTTCCCGGGGATGGAGGTCACCGGCTGGCATGCCATCCGCGTCATCCGCAGCGCCGAGACAGGCAGCCCCGGCGAAGAAGCAGAGGATCTCCTCGAGCTCATCGAATCCGAGCTTCGCCGCCGCCGGCTTGCAGCAGCGGTGACCCTCGAAATCTCGGGCCCTCTGCCGCCTTCGCGCCTGGAGTTGATGCTCGAAGAGCTGGAGCTCGCCGAGCAGGACGTCTACGTCGGCGAAGGGCCGCTCGGACTTGCCGACCTGATGCAGCTGGCCGCGCTTCCCCTGCCGGAGCTGGCTGAAAAGCCGTTCATCCCCGCCATTCCTTCTTCGTTCGTATCGGTGAGCGACCCTGTCTCTTTCTTCAACGAGATCCGGGAGCGCGACCTCCTCGTTCACCACCCCTACGAATCGTTCGATGCCACAGTCGCCCGGTTTGTCGATGAGGCTGCCGATGACCCGGCCGTCCTCGCCATCAAACAGACCATGTATCGCACTTCACCCGACTCGCCCATCCTTGCCTCTCTTATCGATGCCGCAGGGCGCGGCAAGCAGGTTGCAGTCCTGGTGGAGCTCACAGCCCGCTTCGATGAGGCGAACAACATCGAGTGGGCCCGCAAGCTTGAGAGCGCCGGGGTCCACGTGGCCTACGGCATGCCCAACATGAAGATTCACAGCAAGATCTGCCTCGTCGTCCGCGAGGAGGTTAACGGCGTCACCATGTACGCCCACGTCGGCACCGGCAACTACAACTCCCGGACCGCGCGCCTCTACACCGACTTCGGGCTCTTCACCTCGGACCCCGGCATTTGCTCTGACCTGGTGCGCATCTTCAACTACCTCACCGGTTTCGCCGAGACTCTGGAAAGCTCCCACCTCCTGGTTGCTCCCACCGGCCTTCGCGATGAGCTCGCGCGCCGGGTCTGCAGAGAGATGGACGCCGCGAAGAAGGGGCTTCCGGCGCGCGTTGTCTTCAAGATGAACGCCCTTGAGGACCGCGAATTCACGCGCCTCCTGTACGAGGCCTCGCAGGCTGGAGTCAAAGTCGACCTGATCATCCGTGGCATCTGCCGGCTGCGGCCCGGGCTGCCGGGGCTCAGCGAGAATGTGCGCGTGGTCTCGGTAATCGGGCGGTTTCTCGAACATTCGCGCGTCTACATGTTCGAGAACGGCGGCGACCCCGAGTACTTCATTGGCTCGGCCGACATCATGAAGCGCAACCTCGACGAACGAATCGAAGTGCTCGCCCCGGTTCGCAGCCCTGAGCTGAAACGCCACCTCGGCGACGTGCTCGACCTGCTCCTCGCCGATGGGCGCCAGGGCTGGACCCTCCACGACAGCACCTGGTCGCGCGACCCATCCGTGGATGCTCACGGTTCCCACGAACTCCTCCTCGAGCGGGCGCCGTTCAGCTAACGCGGCCGCTGTTGGCCTTTCGGCTGCCGGTGACCCCGGCGATGCCGTGCCCTACCATGCACAGATGGCATGGCTTCGGGGGCGCAGATGACTGACTGGATTGCCGAAGAGCGGAAGTACCTCTTCCAGAACTACGCGCGGCAGCCGGTAGTCCTCGTGCGCGGCGAAGGAACGCGCGTCTGGGACGACGCCGGGAAGGAGTACCTCGACTTCGTCGGGGGGCTCGCTGTCAACGCGCTGGGACACGCCAGCCCGGTCGTCGCAGCGGCGTTGACCCGCCAGTCGCGCGAGCTCATCCACACTTCCAACCTCTACTACACCACGCCCATGGTCGAGCTGGCGAAGCTGCTCGTGGAGAACTCCTGTCTCGACCGCGCCTTCTTCTGCAACTCGGGCGCGGAGGCGCTGGAGACCGCGATCAAGCTCGCCCGCCGCTGGGGACTCGACACCCGCGGCGGCGCCTTTCAGATCATCGCCATGCAGGACGGCTTCCACGGCCGCACCATGGGCGCCCTCGCCGCGACTGGCACCCCCCGCTACCGCGAGCCCTTCGAGCCGCTGTCCCCTGGCTTTACCCATGTCCCGTGGAACGGCATCGCCGCCGTTCGCGCAGCCACCGGGCCGAAAACGGTAGCTGTGCTCCTTGAGCCCATCCAGGGTGAGGGCGGCGTGAACCTGCCCGAGCCCGGTTTCCTCGCGGCGGTGAGAGAGTGGTGCACGCAGAACCACTTGCTGCTCATCCTCGACGAGGTCCAGACCGGGGTGGGCCGCACTGGCACACTCTGGGCCCACGAACAGGAGGGAATCGAGCCCGACATAATGTGTCTCGCCAAGGGGCTTGCTGGCGGCGTTCCTATCGGGGCCGTTCTTGCGCGCGAAGCGATAGCCGCCCACTTCGTCCCTGGCGACCACGGCACCACCTTCGGAGCCAACCCGCTGGCGGCCGCCGCCGGGGTCGCCACGCTGCGCCACGTCATCGAGAACAATCTGCCCGCCCGTGCCGCAAGCGCTTCGGAACGCCTGGTGGCGCGCCTGCGGTCAATGGAAGACCGGCTCCCCGTCGTGACCGAAGTTCGCGGCCGCGGGCTGCTCGTCGCCGTCGCGCTTTCCCGCGACGTCGCCGCCGATGTTGTGGCCGCCTGCCGCGAACACGGTCTGCTCGCGAACGCCGTCCGGCCCAACGCCGTTCGCCTCATGCCGCCGCTCACCGTCACCAACGACGAACTCGATCGCGCCTGCGACATCCTCGAACAGGCCATCGTGGCTGTCACGGGCGCGCCGCAGTAGCAGGCTTCTGGCACGCGCTAGAATCGTAGGCCCAAGGAGGAGGCCACCATGGGCGAGGAATTCAGGGACTTCACCCTCGCGGCGGTGCAGGCCGCCCCGGTCTATCTCGACCGCGACGCCACAATCGACAAGGCCTGCCGCCTGATCGGCGAGGCGGGCGCTCTCGGCGCGGAACTTGCCGTCTTCGGCGAGACGTTCGTCTCCGGCTATGCCTCTTTCGGCGCCTGGCCCGAGCACCCGGCCTTTCGGGGCGCCCTCATGCGCTTCATTCTCAACGGAGTAGAGATCCCCTCGCCCGCTACGGATGCACTTTGCTCCGCCGCCCGGCGGGCCGGGATCGACGTAGCCATCGGCATTGCCGAGCGCGACAGCACCACGCAGGGAACGATCTACTGCACCCTGCTCTTCATCGGCCGCGAAGGGCGCATCCTCGGCAAGCACCGCAAGCTCAAGCCCACGTTCTACGAACGCAGCGTCTGGGGCGAAGGCGATGGCAGCACCCTGCGCGTCTACGAGCGCCCCTACGGCCGCCTGGGCGGGCTGAACTGCTGGGAGCACCAGA
>CAYYYI010000082.1:10348-11686 GCA_964475735.1 uncultured Anaerolineaceae bacterium | reverse complement strand
TCGTGTTCATGATCGCGTCCCAGGCGCGCTCGTCGATGTTCTGAACAGGGCCGAATACCGGGTTTGTGGCGGCGTTGTTCACAAGGATGTCGATGCGCCCCAACTGCCGCTTCGTCTCGCTCACCAGGTTCTCGACGGCTACGAGGTCGCGCACGTTGGTGGGCACAGCAATGCCGCGCCGGCCGGTGGCCTTCACAGCGGCGAGGCTTTCTTCCAGGGTCTCCATCTTGCGAGCGGCGACGCATACGTCAGCCCCGGCTTCGGCCAGTGCGATGGCGATGGAGCGGCCGATACCGCGGCTTCCGCCGGTGACGATGGCAACCTTACCGGCGAGAGAGAAATCAGCGACGGGCATGGCGCCCCCTTTCCAGTCGAGCAGTGAGTGCGGGTGATTCTACTCCGTTAGCCCCAACAGGCACGGCGGGCCGGCGGCCAGTGGCCCGTCCTCAGTGGCTCAGGAAGCTGCCTTCGGGCGTCTCCAGGTGGCGCACGTCGTTCAGCGAATGAAGGGCGCGAATGCCTTCGCCGGCAGCAACGACGCTCACTGAGGTGTGCGCCGGGCGGAAGAACATGTCGAACTGGGCTCCGATGATGTGGCCGATGTAGGCGTTGATGACGCCCCCGTGGCAGGCCACCACGACCCGCTTCCCTTCGTTCTCCGCGATGATCGCCTCGACGGCGTTCGCGGTTCGCTTGCGGAACTCGAAACTGGACTCGGAATAGGGATACACATCCCACTTCTTCTCGTTGAGCATGCGCTCGCGCAACCCGGCAAGCAGAGCGGCCCCGAGGAAGTCGGCCGCTGACCTGTCGGCCGGTATTTCGCGGAAGATCTCCACTTCGCGCAGGTCGTGGAGAACGGCCGGTTGGATGCGATGGTGCCGGGCGATTTCCGCTGCCGTGTCGTACGCGCGCTTCAGTGGGCTGGCGTAAACGGCGTCGACCATCTCGGTGGAAAAGCGAGCGCCCACGAGCTTCGCCTGCTGACGCCCCCGTTCGCTGAGCGGCGGGTCGAAGGTGTCGCCCACCGGCCCGGTCCGCGGGTCGGGGATGAACTGCTCGCCGTGGCGAACGAAGACGAGCTCGGTAACGCCCTCAACGCCAGTGAGAAAGGCGCGATCGAAGATCATTGGCGTGCGCGCGGGTCCGTGGCTCATCGCTGGCTCTCCATGTTTATCTGTGACGACTATCTCAGACCGCCGTTATCAGGGCCACAATGCCCGGCCGCACGAGCGGTAGAATCGGCTCGAAGGAGACGGAATCGATGGAGATGCCCAACGTTTCGGTGATGATCCGCGCCTGGGACGTGCGCCTTGGCGCGACCGCGGCCATGACGCT
>CAYYYI010000082.1:1438-10248 GCA_964475735.1 uncultured Anaerolineaceae bacterium | reverse complement strand
GACGTGACGGTGTACCCGCGGCCGTTCCGGCATGTGCCGATCTTCGTGGGTGGGCGGAGCGATGCTGCCCTGGTGCGCGCTGGCCGTTACGGTGATGGCTACACCGGCATCTGGCAGTCAGTCGACCGCTTCCTGCAGGCCAAGGAGACCATCGCGGAGGCGGCGGCGAAGGCCGGCCGCGATCCGGGAGCCGTCGAGATGGGAATCCAGTTCTGGACAAGCGCCGGCCCCGATCGCGATGCCGCCAGGGCGGAGGTCGCCGATCGCATGGAGGCGATGTACCGCGTGCCGTTCGACCGCTTCGAGCGCTACACCCCTTACGGGACCCCGGCGGAAGTTGCGGAATTCATCGCGCGCTACGTGGAGGCGGGCGCCCGGCACATCAACCTTGTCCCCGCCCAGGGCTCCCTGGAGGAGACGGTCGAGCGCGCCGCGGAGATCCGCGAAGCCCTGAAGGAGATCTGCCGTTGAGGGTCAGGCCACGTGAGAACGGGCCGCCGGGCCGGGTCCTTCCCGGGTAGCGGCATCCGCGGCACGGTGCGCAGGCCGGGCCCACTCGGCGATGACGGCGCGGATTTCATGGCCGGCGAATGGTCCCGTGAGCACCGCACAGACCCCGAGACGGTAGCAGTTCACCAACTCGCGGTCCGCGATGGAACCGGCGAGCACCGCGACGGGCACGCCATCGAGCCAGCGGCGCATGCGCATTGCGCCCAGGAACTCGATGAGGTTCATGCCCTGCATCGAGAAATCCGCGAAGACGAGCGCAGGCGCGACGTGGATCTCTTCGAGCAGCGAGAGAGCAGCCGGGCCGGACCCGGCGCGGAGAACCTCGCAGCCCGGGCCGGCGAGGGCGAGCAGCTTCGCCACCCGGTCAGCCCCGGACTCGATTCCCTCAACCAGCAGGAAGGTGCGCGCCATTCCGATCCCCCGTTTTGGCAAGTGCCACGGGAGTTATCGTCACGTTGTTTGGCGAACTTGAGCCGTTTGACACGGAGGCGCTACCCGGCCGGGCGGAACTTCACGAGCGTCACCTCTGGCGTCACCGCCTCAAACACCACCGTAACGGGCATCCCGATGCGCACGTCGCCGGGGTCGCACTCCACAAGGTTTGTCGTCATGTGCGGCCCCTCCTCCAGCTCCACGATGGCGATGACCAGGGGAGGGTCGTTCGCCCACTGGGGCGCCACCGGCCGGCGGGCGACCGTGTACGTGTACACAGTTCCGCGGCCGCTCGCTTCGAACCACTCCAGCTCATCATTGGGCCCGAACGGCGAGATGGAGCGCGGGTAGAAGACAGCCTTCCCCGTCTTCTTCGAGCGCTGAATCAGCAACCGGCCTTCGCGGGCGGCGTCCCAGAACGGTTGCGTGACCGGCGACGGCTCGGGCAGGGGCTTCATGTAAGGCACAGTGGAAGGACCGGTCGCGGCAGTCTCCCTGGTCTCTTCCGAGGTCATGGCTCCCTCCCGAGGATGAGCGAGACTTGCTCGCTCATGATGCCGCCGTTGCCGTTGACAAAGGCGAAGCGGCATTTCTTCACCTGGCGGCCTTGCGCTCGACCCATCACCTGGCGGGCCGCCTCAGTCACGTGGGACATGCCGCCCGCGGTCCCGGCCTGCCCGAACGAAAGTTGCCCCCCGTGCGGGTTGAGCGGAAAGTCGCCGTCGAACTGGAGGTTGTGCTCATCGACGAACTTGCCGCCCTGGCCCTTCTTGCAGAAGCCGGCATCTTCAATCGAAAGCAGGACCGTGATCGTGTAACAGTCGTAGATACTTGCCACCTCTATGTCCTTCCGCCGAACGCCGGCCATGTCGAAGGCCTTATCGGCGGCGGCCTTAATGGCGGTGTGGGTCAGGCTCGGCGCGTAGGTGATGCTCCGGTGGGTCGTGTGCTCACCCACCCCCAGGACGTAGGCGGCCGGGCGCTTCATCTTCCCGGCCTTCTTCGCGCTCGTCAGAACGAGCGCTGCCGCCCCCGCGCAGGGCATCACTATCTCCAGCATGTGTAACGGGTCCACGATCACCGGCGAGTTCAGCACGTCCTCGATGGTGATGGGTTGCCCGAAGAACATCGCCTCGGGGTTGTGGCAGGCGTTGTAGCGCTGAGCTACGGCAATCTTCGCGAGCTGTTCGGGCGTCACCCCGTACTCGTGCCGGTAGCGGTTGGCGATCATCGCGTAGCCGTAGTTCGCGCCGATTGCGCCGTAGGGGGCTTCGAACTCGGAGTAGGGCGTACGGTCCACCCGCCGGCCCGCGTAGCCCGAACTGGCCGAGCGCCGCTGCCCCGAAGGGCTGCGCGCCTCGCGCCGCGTTCCGGTCACGCAGAGCACGGTCTCGCAGAGGCCGTTCGCGATAGCCATGGCAGCCCGCGCGGCCATTCCCGCGCCCGTCGCGCCGCCGAGGTCAACCAGCTCGGCGAACCTCGCCTTGATGCCCAGGTACTCGACCACCGTCGAGGGGGCCATGAAAGGGGCCTCGGCGAAGTTCTCTGTGATGAGGCCATCGATTTCACCCATCTCCATCCCGGCATCTGCAACCGCCTGGCGGCCCACTTCGACCAGCATGCCAAGCGTCGTCGCGCCCTCGGTGTAACGGGTGGGCTTGAACTCGCCGATGCCCACGATTGCGGCCTTGCCGCGCAGCGACATCACGAACCTCCCGCAGTGTGTCTCAGGCCGCAAGCCTACGCCGTCCTGCGTCCGCCGTCGCGCCCCCGGGTGGGGTTGTGCGACGCGCCTGCCGCCCCTAAGGTGTCGCCGTGGCCTCCATAGACGAGCACATCCGGCGCTGGCAGGCCGCTGGCGTGCTGGACGAAGCAGCGGCAGAGCGGATCAGAGCCTTCGAGCAAGGGGCCGCGCCGGTCCCCGGGCGCGGGGCGCCTCGCGAAGGTCCCGGCTTCCTCGAAGCCCTTGTCTATCTCGGCATCGCTGTCGCGGCCGTGGGCGTGGTCATCCTCGTTGGCACGTCGTGGGACGACCTCGAAGATTGGGCGCGCGTGGCCGTGGTCGGGGTGCCCGGGCTCCTTGCGCTCGCCCTCGGCGCGGGCCTCAGAACGCTACCTGACCCGGGCATGGTCCGCGGCGGCCATATCGCATGGCTCGCCGGGGGCGCCCTCATCACCGGCGCGGCTGCGATAGCAGGGGACACCGCCGGGTGGCACGAGGATGACGTCCAGCTCCTTGCCGGCGTTGTGGCTTCCGTGCTCGCTCTCTCCCTCTGGGTCGCCGCGCCCAGTCATCCCCAGGTTATTGGCCTGGGCGCCGCCACCTGCATGCTCACCATCGCCCTCGGCGGGCGTTCCGATGAGTTCAGCTTCCACGTTGGGGGCATCTCCCTCGCGGTTATCGGGGTTGCCGGGATCGTGGTCACCGAGCGCGAGTGGCTGAGCCCCCGCCTTTCGGCCCGTGCGGTCGCCTCCGCCGCAGTCGCCTGGGGCGCTTTCTTCGCCGGCATCGACGAGGGTTGGGCGGAGTCCTTGGTGTTCCTGGCGAGCGCGGCGCTGATCGCGCTGAGCATTTGGCGCGGGGTGCTCTTCTACATGCTTGCCGGGGTCGCCGGCTTTTTCGGCGGCCTCATCACAACCATCACGCGCCACGTTGAAGACGAAACCACGGCAGCGCTGCTGCTCATCCTCATCGGAGCGCTGCTGATTGCGGCGGTCATCACACTTGCGAGGTACAGGCCATGGGTCCGGCAACCAGCCCTCTGACGAGGCGGCTCTGGGCCGCCGGGATCCTGGCCGGCGTCGGCGCGGCGCTCGTGCTCGTCGTGCTCGTGCTCAAGTTCGGCCGTTACGACCCTTCGCCGCCATCACTCGAGAAGAACCCAAACCCCGCCATCCCGGGCGAGATCATCTTCCTGGACGGCGACGGCTGCATCGTCCGCGCCCCGGCCTCGGGCGAGTCGCGTAGCCGTGTCCATTGCCCCGGACAGGGTGTCTACGGCCTCAGCTGGGTAGACCGCGACACCATCGCCTTTGTGGACACGTACAAGAGCGGACCGCCAGCCTGGATCGAATACGACCTCGCCACGGGCGAGAAGCGTGACACCGGTATCACAGCCGAATTCAGCGGGCCGGTGCGCGGCGGCGAGTCCCCACAGGGTGAGCAGGTTGTGATCGAAGAAGACGGCGACGTGATTCTGGTGGCGGGAACGGAGCGGACGAAGATCGCGCAGTTCGAGGTTCCCCGCTACAACCAGCCCATACTCGTCACATGGTCCCCCGATGGCGCGTGGCTGCTGCTGGGCTACTGGGCACGGCGCGACGAGACCTGGGAACTGTGGATCCTTGGCAAGGACGGAAAGACGAAGGGGACCCTCACCCGCTCGGGCAACGCCTGGGGATCGAGCGCTGCCTCGTGGTGGATCGACGGGTTCGGCTACCTGCCCGAGGTTCGCGGGCTTCCTGCAGGCCGGTAAGGGCGACGAGGGACGGTCGCCATTCCTACGACGCGCGCCCCGCGAAGTAGCTCTCCTGGGCATGGAGGGCGGCTCGCGCGGTCTCGAGGGAGTCCATGGCTGCAGCGAGATAGGCTGCAGGCGTAGCAAGGTTCGGGTCCCAGCCCACGCAACCCGCCCATGCACGAGCGTAGATCCCGCTGCCGTTCACGTTTCGTGCATACGGGCTTCGTGAGACAGCCGTTCTCACGCGCTGTACGAACAGTTCGCCGCCAGCGGCATCCGCCTCGGTGAGGAACACGGCGAAGTGCGTCAGGTCGATGCGGCAGACCACGTCGGACTCGCGCGCTTCGCGCACAAGCACATCGGCCACGAACTGCGCAGGGGATGGTGGCTCGGGCTCGGAGGTGGTTGGGCGGAACCCGGCAACGCGGACATCGAACACGGTCAGGGCGCTTCGATCGCCGTAGCGCATGCCGCGGGCGATCTCCCGGCGAAGCAGATCGTTCATCTGGCGGTGGTTCCCGAGCCCGGTCTCCGCGTCGATCGTTTTCGGACGGGTCGGGTCCTCGATCTCGGACGGCTGCACTTCTGGCTGCAAATCACGCCGCTTGTGAAACACGGTACCCCCTCCTGTTGCGGGCCTGGGCGAAGCGATTCATGCGACGGATGGTCCGTCGTCCTCGTTTCGCAGGAAGAAAGGGGTCACTGCCGGCCGCAAACCCTTGTGCGAGGAGAGCTGGTGATCGGCAGCAGCGAATAGCTCTGCCGCGTCGCAGGCATGGGCGCTGGCCACACCAAACGAAACGCTCACCGGGATCTCCCCATCTGAGTCCTCGTTGTTCAACCGCTCTATCTCGTGCGCAATCCTCCGGGCAATCCGGCGGGCGAGATCCATTTCGCCTCCCCGGATAAGGACGCCAAAGTCATCCCCCCCAATTCGCCCGGCGAAGTCGCCCCCGCGCACGCAACGCAGCACCGCGCGCGCAGTGCGCCTGATCATGGCATCGCCAGCGGGATGACCATACGCCTCGTTCACCTGGCGGGTGCCCGTCACGTCGACGAGGATGAGTGCGACCGGTTCCCCTGTTCGGCGGCTCTCTTCGCACGCCGTCTCAAGCTGCTCGTCGAAGGCGCGACGATTGCTCAGGCCGGTCATGTGGTCGGTCCGCGCTTCGCGCTCGAGCCAGCGAACCATGGTTTCGCGGCGCCGCAGGGCGCGGCTTTCTTCGACGGCCGCAAGAATTCGCGCACTCACGTACTCGGTGTCATCGAGCGACTGCTTACTGATGAAGTCGTGCGCGCCGAGCTTGAGAGCAGGGATCGCGTCGCGCTGGTGACCCGAAGTCAACAGCACAACGGCCATGTCGACGTGCTTCTCGCGCACGAAACGCACCAGCCCCGCGCCATCGGGGCTCCAGAGCGAGCTCTCGATGAGTGCCACGTCGAACGAAGCGTCGGCGAGGCAACTCTCCGCCTCCTCGATGGTCCGTACAGAATGAACCCTGAAGGCGCTGTCCCCTTCAAGTGCGGCGCGCAGGCGCTTGACATCGCTGACGTCAAGATCCACGACGAGCACGCGGACAAGGGCGTGCTTTTCTGGCCGAGGGCCGGCAGGGGCAAACGTACGCGCAGGCATTCAACTTGTTTAATCGGCACTAGAAGCCGGTTTCACGAGGGCTGTGTGTCCAAATCAGGGGAGAATTGGTGAACAAAGCAGCCACACGGCAGTTCAAACGTCGAAGAGCGGACCGCCGGGGTCGAGCACTTCACCTTTAACTGAGATCACAGCCGGGCGCTCTTCGCAGTAGCCATCGTTCTCGCACTTGTCGAAAGTAAAAGCCTCGCGACGGCGGTCAAAGCCAATCTTCCAGGTCCCCACGGCGAGGTTCGTGGGCCCGAGTTCGAGTTGTGCCTGGAGGATTGCGATGAGCGCGGCGATCTCTTCCCGTTTCATGAAAGGCTGTGGGCTCCGGTGCGGATGGTGTCCTTCCAGCGTAACAGGGAGGCGGCTCATTCGCCGCCGGAGGGCGCCGCAGGCACGGGATCTGCGCCCCGCGCGATGCCAGCCCGGGCCAGAGCGGCAACAGTAGCCACGGCGAGAACGAGCACCCCCATGGCGAACAGGGCCTGTCGCTCACCCGCACGGTCGGCCAGTACGCCGAACGGCAACCCCGCGAGCCCGTTCAGGCCCCAGGCGAGCATGGTGATGGACATCACGCGCCCGTAGTACGCTGGCTCGGCTTCCTGCATCACCAGGGCGCTGTTGAGTAGCTGGAAAGCGCTCGAACCCGCACCGACGAAGAGCATGGCGACGAGCGCCTGCCCAAACGACTGCGCGAGTGCGGTGAGCGCAAGCGAGATGCCGAGCATGGCTGCCCCTACGAACATCAGCCGCCAGGCGTGGCGCGAGCCCGCGAATCCCGCGATGCCGAGCGTCACGATAAGCCCGGCCGCGGCGCCGATCCCAAGGAGCCAGCTCATTTCGCGCGGGTCGCGCCCCAACTCGTTCTCGAGAAAACCCGGCAGGAGAACCTGGTACGAGAACCCTGTGATCACCACACCGATGAACGTCAGCGATAGAAGCGCCAGCACCGGGGTCCCGGCGATGTAGTCGAAGCCCAAACGGAAGTCATCGGCCACTGAGCGTGCCGGTCCCTCCCGGCGAGGATTGGACGAAGGGAGTTGCGCCAGCGTGGCCACGACAACCGCAAATGCGGCCCCCATGAAGAGATAGGCGCCCCCCGTGCCGATGAAGGACAGGGCGATCAGCCCGCCGGCCACAAACGGCCCGAAGATGCGAGTGAGCGTCATGGCGATCTGCTGCAGGGCGATGCCGTTGGCAAGCGCAGGCCCGGGGAGGATCTCGCCAATCCACGCCTGCCTGGCGGGGCCAATGAACGAGAACACCGCCCCAAGGACGAACGTCGACGCGATTAGCAGTGGCAGGGTGATCTGATCGGTGACGATGAGAACGCCGACTGCTGCGAAGTTGAGCCCAACGATCGACTGACCCGCGAGCAACAGCCGCCGCTTGGATACGCGGTCGGCGATAACGCCACCAAAAGGAGAGATGAAGATGGTTGCCACGCCCATGCCGAGCGAGACGGCGCCGACGGCCCGGTTCTTCCCCGTGAGGTCGAACGCGACCACCGACTGCACGACGGTAGACATCATGAAACAGAGGAACGCAAGCGTGGTCCCGAACCAGAGCACGCGGTAGTCGCGGTTCTCCAGCGACTTGAATGTTGTCCGGAACCAGTTGGAGATCATCTCACCGATTCTAGGGGAAGGTCGCCGCGCTCACTTCCCCTGCTGCCCGGGACCGATAGGCAGGTTCCGCTACTCGACCTTGATGGTGGCCTTCATCTGCGGGTGATAGTCACAGGTGACCTTGTACTCACCCGCCTTCTCCGGAATCCAGATCACCACATCGTCCTTCTTCATGTTCCCCGAGACATTCTTCCCGTTGATGGTGACCGTGTGGATGGCGGTCTCGCTGTTCTTGAAGTAGACCTTCTCGCCGGACTTAACGGTGAGCTTGTCAGGGATGAAGACCAGGTTGTCCTGGTCGATCATCGGCGCGCCAGCGGGGATCTCAACCGGCTCGGAGTCCCCGTTGTCGTCGTCATCGTCGCCGCCACAGGCGACGGCCAGGCCGCCAATCATGGCAGCAGCGGAGAGCAGGATGAGCGCGGCGCGCAGCTTCTTGAACATAGCCTGGTGTAAACCTCCCCGGGATAACCGGAAGACTGTGGGACTGACCTGAACCAATGCTCTGAGCCCCGAGTCTAAGCCTGCACGATCGTATCGGCGAATCTGGGCCCGCGTGCGCGAATGGTCTTTGCCCGTGATTCGAGCATACATGAACTGCGCCGCGCTAATGGTTTGCCCCGCGTAAAGCGAAGGGCCCCCGGCAAATGGGGGGCCCTTCTGAGCAAGAGGCGGGGTGAACGACTCTTAGCTGGCTGCAATCAGGCCTACCCGGTTCCCGCAAGACCCTCGCGCGAAGCCTGCGGCCACAGAAGCGATCTTGGGAGGAAATGCTTAATGTGTCAAGCGCTTTAGCCTTTAGCCCGGCGCGAGCCCCCGGAGGAACAGCACCTGGGCCACTCGCCTTTCACCGCCCCAGCCGCTCCAGGAGTTGCTTCGCCGCCCTCTTCGCCGGGCTCTTCGCCTCCACCTGCGGGCCGACGCACCCCGGGCACCCGTTGGGGCACTCGCAGGTCAGGAGCACGGCCAGGCAGGCTTCGGCCAGGTCCTTCCGGACGTCGAACAGCTTTTCGGCCAGACCGACCCCGCCCGGCACGGTGTCGTAGAGATACACCGTGGGCGCCTGCGTGAACGGCGACCGCACCTGCGCCTCGCTCCCGATGTCGCGGGGGTCGCACATGCAAAAGACGGGGGCCAGGT
>CAYYYI010000082.1:0-1338 GCA_964475735.1 uncultured Anaerolineaceae bacterium | reverse complement strand
TCGAAGACGAAGCCGGGGTTGGTCGCCACGTACTGGTCGAGCGGGTTCGAAGACGCCACCAGCACCGAAAGCGAACCCTCGTGCCGGCGCCCCGCTCGCCCGAACTGCTGCCAGAGGCTCGCGAGCGTGCCCGGATACCCGACGACCACGCTCGCGCCCATGCCGCCGATATCGACGCCGAGTTCCAGGGCGTTCGTCGCGACCACGCCGCGGATGGTCCCGTCGCGCAGGCCGCGCTCGATGGTCCGCCGTTCAAGGGGCAGGTAGCCGCCCCGGTAACCGGCCACGCGCTCAGGTTCGCCGGGCTTGTTCCTGAGCGCGTCGCGCAGGTAGGTGAGCAGCAGTTCCACGCGAACGCGGCTAGGAGCGAAGACGATCGTCTGTACCCCCGCCCGGATAAGCCGCCCGGCAATGTCGCGGGCGGACTTGAGCGAAGACTGCCGGATGCCCAGTTCGCGGTTCACCACCGGCGGGTTGTGCACCACCACGATGCGCTCGCCCTGGGGAGCGCCGTTGTCGTCCACCATCTCGACCTCATCGCCCACGAGCGCGGCGGCCAGTTCGCCCGGGTTGCCGATGGTCGCCGAACAGAGGATGAACGTGGGGTCTGACCCATAGAACTGGCACACGCGGCGCAGCCGCCGGATGACGTTGGCGACGTGGCTCCCGAAGACGCCGCGGTAGGTGTGGAGCTCATCGAGCACGACGTATTCGAGGCTTTCGAAGAGCTGCACCCACTTCGTGTGGTGGGGCAGGATGGCCGTATGGAGCATGTCAGGGTTGGTCAGCACGATGTGCCCGGCGGTTCGCACCGCACGGCGGGCGTCGGCGGGGGTGTCGCCGTCGTAGGTGAACGTGCCAACGTCCGCGCCGAGTCCGGTGATCAGGCTGTACAGCTCGTCGAGCTGGTCTTGCGCCAGCGCCTTCGTGGGGAACAGGTAGAGCGCACGGGCCGAACGGTCGCGCAGGATGGTGCTGAGGACGGGGCCGTTATAGCAGAGCGTCTTGCCGCTGGCTGTGGGTGTCACGACCACCGTGTTGCGTCCCGCGAGCGCGTGCTCGATGGCCTGGGCCTGGTGGGTGTAGGGGCGAGCTATGCCTCGCCGTGCGAGCTCGGTGACGAGGTCCGGGTGCATACCTTCGGGCCAATCAGCGAAGCGCGCGGGGAGCTCGTCGAGGCGGCGCACCGTGGTCTCGGTGGGTTTGGCGCGAAGCTCGGCTAGCACCGCCTCGGCCGCGAGGGCGGGCGGCATGGTGCGGGTGGCAAGGACCGGGTAGGCGGGTTCGGTCACAGCGAGCCCCCATTCGCACAGATGTTCGCATTATGGTGACGGGAAC
>CAYYYI010000081.1:9867-11694 GCA_964475735.1 uncultured Anaerolineaceae bacterium | reverse complement strand
CGAACGAGGAAACCGTCGTCAAGTACGACCTCCTCCACGTGACACCGCCGCAGAGTGCGCCCGACTTCGTGCGCAACAGCCCGCTGGCAAACGCCGACGGCTGGGTCGACGTGGACAAGAGCACGCTGCAGCACACGAAGTTCCCGAACGTCTTCTCCCTGGGCGATGCCAGCTCGTTGCCGACGAGCAAGACTGGCGCTGCCGTCCGCAAGCAGGCGCCGGCGCTGGTGAAGAACCTCCTGGCGGCCATCGATTCGAAGCCGCTCCCGGCCAGCTACGACGGCTACACGGCCTGCCCGCTCGTGACCGGCTACGGCAAGCTTGTGATGGCCGAGTTCGACTACGACCTCAACCCGAAAGAGAGCTTCAAGTTCGACCAGTCGAAGGAGCGGCGAACCATGTACTGGGTGAAGAAGTACGGCCTGCCGCGGCTGTACTGGCGCATGATCATGAAGGGCCGCGCCTGAGAGACGGCCGCCAGTCACACTCCAATGGCGGGTGCCCGGTGTCCGGGCTCCCGCTGTTTGTTGTTGGGCGATCGATGATCAGTGTGACACTACATGTGGTAGCATTCGGAGGTGCGAAGCGAGAAGCGGCTCGCCCGGATCAGGAGGCAGGTCAACGACACTGACCCCGAGGATCTTCGCCTTGCACTGGAGGAGACCGGGTTCAACCTCGAGGCCACGTCAGCCAGCCACTGGGTCTATCGCCATCCTCGGCTGGCCAGGAACCTCTCGATCCCGTATCGCCGCCCACTCAAGCCCGCATACGTGCGCATCGCGCTCGACGCGATTGCGGAGGTCACAGAATGAATGCCGAAGAGTACATGCGACTCCCTTACCACATCTCGATGGTGCGCGACGAGAGCGGCAGCGACGCGCCCGCGTGGGTTGTGTGGGTGGACGAACTGCCCGGTTGTGTCTCACAAGGAAGCACGCCTTCTGAGGCCCTGGACATGATCAATGACGCCATGCGGACGTGGCTTGAGGTTGCCCTCCGACACGGAGACACCATCCCCGAACCGCGAGGCGATGCCTCACATAGCGGAAAGCTCATGGTTCGCCTCCCCTCCAGCCTGCACGCCGTTCTCACGGCTGGAGCGCGGCGCGAGGGGGTGAGCCTGAACCAGTACATTGCCACCCTGCTCGCGGGGGCGGTTGGATGGTCGCCTCGCACGATCGCGCCGGGTGAGCGCCGACGCACCGGCGCGAAGGTGAGCGCCTGACCCTCCTTCCCATCGCCCTCCGCTTGCGATAGCGTACCGCCCATCATCGAGGAGGCCCCTATGGCAATCGCCGCCGCGCTCGCAAAGAACCTCTCTTTCTGGCACTGGTACCCCGACCTGCTGACGAAGGACCTTACCCCCGAGCAGCTCCGATGGCAGCCGGAGGGGCACGACAGCTCCATCGCTTTCGCGACCTGGCACACCTACCGCGCCGCCGACGAGCTTGTGCACGGCATGGTCCTTCAGCGCCCCAGCGTTTTCGCCTCCGGCGGCTGGGCTGCGCGCCTGCCCGTGCCGGAGACAGGTGCAAGCCCCTTTGGGAACGGGATGACCCGTCAGCAGATTGCCACGCTTGACCTCGATCGCGGCAAGCTCTGCGCCTACGCGAAGGCCGTGGGCGACAGCATCTCCGCCGCCCTCGCCGCCATGTCCGACGACGAGGCCGCCGCCGAACTATCTTTCCCCTTCTTCGCGGAGGTGTATCCCGGCTACGACCGCATGTCGAAGCTGGAGGCGGTGGCCTTCTTCGCCATCGGCCACACCGCCGAACACCTGGGCGAGGTGCAGATGCTGCGCGGTCTTATGGGGCTAAAAGGTGCCCC
>CAYYYI010000081.1:0-9767 GCA_964475735.1 uncultured Anaerolineaceae bacterium | reverse complement strand
TGGCCGGCGCCGGGCTCCACGTAACACGTCATGTGGCGGAGAACCCGCGCATCGACTACCTGGAAGCGTGGCTTCTTCCAGAGAAGGGCTGGGCCATCGGCCGGTTCCTGTTCGGCGGCAGGGCACTTGAGCCGGAATGGTACATGGAGACGGAGATCATCGAGGTCGATGGCGACACCTGGGCGGTTCATGACGGGCTGCTCGATTTCTTCGTCTTCGAAGGCGAGCGGTACGAACTCCAGGACCTGGACGAACTGGCGAATGCCGTCGCCAATGGGGAGATCCCGCTCGAAGACGCCGTCCGAGTGCTGCGCTCCGCCCACAACCTCGCCGAAGCGCTGGCGCAGAACGGGTTCTCAGGCGCGGCGCTCCTCCGCTCCCACGGCTTCTCCCCGCGCGAACTGCCACGACCGTAAGCACGAGGGGGGCAAGCCGCTCCCTCATCCCTTCCACTCTCTCCTACCGGTTTCCGTAGCTCACACCGAGCCCTGCGCGCGCGTCGGACTGGATGCCGTACTGGGGAATCGGATAGCGCAGTCCGTTGGCCGCCAGGCGCTGCATCCCCGAGATGGCCTTCGGAAGGAAGCGCGGCGGCATAGCCATCAACAACTCCTCGTCGAGCACGCCGCCGTAGCGGCGCTCGGCGAAGCAGGGGATGGAGAGGCTCGGCTCGCCCGTCGCCAATGCCCGCCCCCACGAATCGGCGCACGAGGATTCACCCACGACGCTCCAGTCGAACTTCCGGTACCCGGACCATTGCAGCCCGTTGATGAGGATAATCATCTGCCCGGGCGTGGCGTAGATGAGGCAGATGTCCGGCGGGTCCAGCCTCCCCGAGGTGAGCGGCGAGACGGCGAAGGCCTCGGAGCGCCCGAATGGGACCACGTTCATGGCCGCCTGGTGCGCCGCGCTGTCCTCAAGCGTTTCGAACCAGACCCCGGTCATTGCCCGGCCCGAGAGCCACTGCTCGTCCCGCGGATGAAGCCCCAGCACGGCGCTGCACTGCGCCCCCGAGAGGTCTGCTGCCGTCGCGCCGACCGTCCAGCCGAGCCGTGCCGCCTGCGCGACCACCTGGTCGGCGGTGTGGACAGCCTGCGGCCGGCGGATCTTTGGGATAGCTTCCATTTCGGCCACCGTCGCGAAGAGCTTCATCCCGATAGGCGTGGTCTTGAGGCGGAGGAGGCGATTCAGGTCATCAACGAGAGCCGGCCAATCGTAGGCGACTGGTTCGGGGGGGCCGACTTCGTCGGGCGGAATGACGGTCATGGCAACCTCCTGGTTGGCTAGTAGCGCGGAGCTTAGGGCCCGGGGGCAGGCGTGATCAATGGAAAAAGGCCGCGGGCAGCTCTGGGAAACTGCCCGCGGCAAAGGGGGAAGGCTCTGGAAGCGAATCTACCCGGAGATCTTCTCGAAGTCGCAGCGGACCCAGCGGTCGCTGGGGATAGGCTGCCACTCGCTGGCGAGATGGCGGAGATGGCCATAGCCCCCTGCGAAGGCAATCCATTTGACCATTCCGGGCTCGATCTCGTTTGCCCCCGACCAATCCCGGTACTGGAAGCCGGCCCAGCCGTTGTACGAGACGATCTGGCCGGGTTTCACCGAAGGCGAGACCTTCACACGGACCTTGAACTCGCTCACATCGTTGAAGACGCGGATGAGATCGTCGTCCTTGACACCGTGAGAAGCCGCATCGGCGAGGCCAACCTCGACGAACGGCTCGCCTCGGTGTGTGCCGAGGATGACGCTATTGGCCTGGTTCATGGTGTGAATGGACCAGCGGTTATGGCCGGAGGTAAGGCCCATGGGGTAGTCGCCGCCCATGTTCGGATTTGGCTTGTGGACGGGCAACTCCTCGCCTGCCTCAAGGAACCAGGGGTGGTCGATATAGAACTGCGCACGGCGCGAATACGTCGGGAAGGGATGACCGCTCTCCACGTGGTCGCGGAAGGGAACGTGGGTCTTGTTCGGCTCGATGGGAGACGCCTGGGAGAGCGCCATCGGTGATAGACCCCAGTCAATGAAGCGCACGTGGCCCTTTTCACGCATGGTCTGCAGCGTGGTGCCCATCGGGATCGTCCCCGCCAGGGCGGAGTCGCGGATCGTCTCGTCGATGCGAGCGTCCTGGTTGTCGAAGTAGCCGTTCATCGAATAGGCCTTCGCCAGGCTGGAATACGTGCGGGGGACGCCGTTGCTGCCCGTGTATTCCACAAGGCCCCGCGATGCTGCGATTTCCGCAATCTTGTCGATGAGCATGCGGAAGATGGTCCACTCGTCTTTCGCCTCACCGGGAGATTCCGCAGCCTTGTCGCCGAGCGTGAGGTTCATCACGTGGGGGGTGGGCATGCCGAACGTGATCTTCTCGTAGTGCTGCGCGACGGGCAGGAAATAGTCGGCGTAGAGCGCCGTCTGGCTCATGCGGAAGTCCATGGTCACGATGGTCCTCAGCTTCGGCCAGAGCGTCGGCAGCAATGCTTTCTTTCCGCCGCGGGTGCGGCGGAGGGTGTTGCCGCCACACTCGATGAAGACCCGGGGCGGATTCTCGGGGCGTGGCCTATCGAGGTTGGTCCACCAGCCTCTTTCAATCGCCTCGTTGAAGTAATCGTCAAAGTTGCGGGGGAGGCTGGTGTCACCCCATTCGCGCCGATTCCAGCGCTCCCTGTAACCCGCCTGCCAGTACCACCAGAAGGCCGGCGGGGCTGCTGTGCCGCCACCAACGGGAGTCTGGTCGGTGCGGTTGATGCCACCGCGTTCGCTCCCTGCCATCGTCTTGGCAAGTTCGCGGATGGCGATCTCCGTGGTCATTGTGGGGTCGAGGTTCTTCATGGAGGCGACGGCTGCATCGCGGGCGCTGAGGATGATCTCGCTGTTGGCAGCGCCAGGGCCAGGCTTGGCCATAGCGATTGCCTGCCCATCGTGCATGCCTGCGGCCCAGCAGCGGATGCCTGTGCCGTGTTTGCCCCAGTTCCCGCTGGCAGCAAGAACGAGGCACTGGACGCGCTCGATCAGGTCGCCGTGATAGAACTTGCAGGCGTTGTAGCCCAGCATGATGTTCGTCCTCTTCGTGGCGACCTTCCGCGCCAGCATCCGGATCACATCCGGGTGCACGCCCGTGATGGCCTGCTGCTTCTCGGGCGTGTACTCGGCGTCGAGTTTCTTCTTGAGAAGCGAGTAGACAGGCGTCACCTGCACTGTGGAGCCATCCGCGAGCTTTACATCGAAGACGCCCTCGAGTGCGATGTCCACTCCCTTGAGGTGCATATTGCCGCGATCGGCGAGCTTGAGCCCCTTGTCAGGAACCCACTGGTACATCTGGTCTTCGCGCCCTTTGCCCTCGACCTCGGTCTGGCGTAGATACCGGCGGGTGTCGGTACGGACCAGGTAGCCGAAGTCCGTCTGTTCCTTGAGGAACTTCCAATCGGCGATATTCTCAGCGAACATCACCTGCACGAGCGCCAGCCCGAAGGCCGGGTCCGAGGCGCCGTTGATCGGGATCTGATAGTCGGCGTGCGTGTGGGAGGGGTTGACGTCGGGAGAGATGTTCACGACCTCGGCGCCGTTGTAGCGGGCCTCGGCGATGAAGTGATAGAGGTGAATGCGGGTGTATACGGGGTTCATGTGCCAGAACAGGATGAGTTCAGACTTGAACCAGTCGTCGGCTGAAGAGGTGGGGCTGAACTTGCCGAAGGTTTCGTAGAGGCCGATGGAGAAGTCGTTGAAGGACCCCTGGAGGTCCAGGTAGTGGCCACCGATCACGGAGCGGAAGCGTCCGATGGCCATCCCGCCGCCACCTTCGGGAGTGCCTTCCTGGACGATTGAGGCCGAGCCGTCGTTCTCAATGGCATCGACCATCGATTCGGCGATCTCAGTGAGGGCCTGGTCCCAGGAGACACGGTCCCACCGGCCTTCGCCACGCTCGCCGGCGCGCTTGAGCGGGTACATCACGCGGTCGGGGCCGTAGAGCGACTGGCTCCACGAAGCACCCTTCTGGCAGCCCATGGGGTTGAAATCGGGGACGCCCTCTTCGATCACAGGCAACGTAGCAGCCTGTTCTTCCCGAACGACCTTGCCATCCTTCACATAGACCCGGACCGGGCAGTCACCGGGATAGCAGTCGACGCAGTGGGTCCCCCAGTGAACGGAGTCCCACGTCCACTTGTCGCGATAGACGTCTTGCGAGGTGGTGTATTCAGACGATGAAGCGGAGGTACTCATAATGCCCGTTTATGAACCTGATAGAACGGCCCTGCCATGACCGGGATCATGTAATCGTCAGAAGAGATAGCCTTCCTTCACGAGGATCTCGGCGAGCTGCTTCGCGAGGCCACCGCCGCCGCCCGAATCGAGGGTTTGGCCGCCGCGTCCCGCCATGCCACCCGACATCAACTGGCGAAGGCGGTCGGCCGGGTTGGCAGAGGCCGACGGCTTGATGAGATGCCTGGTCAGAGGCCGGGCAGGGCCGTAGTCAACGACGGCGATGCGCTCCCCGGCGCCGGAAACGAGCTCCCCGCCCGGGGGCTGCAACTCGGGCACGGAGGCCTTCCGCGCGGCAAGGCGGCGCGCAAGCGGGGGAAAGAGGCCGGGAGCGGGGAGACGGGCTGTGACGAGCACCGCCCGAGGCGGCAGTCCAAATCTGCGCCGTCTGCCGGCGTCGCCACGCGTCTGCGCGACAATGCCGCCAGGATTGTGTTCAAGGCCGGTGACTTCGGCGAGCAGGGGCAGGCCCAGTGCTTCCGCGACCGCCCCGGGCAGGATACCGGAGCCGTGGTCAGTTGCGGCAGCCCCGGCGATCACGAGGTCCGCACCATCCTGCACGGCTGACGCCACGGCAGATGCGATCGCGGGGATATCCGCCCCGGCCAGGTCCGCGCTCCATACGCGCACGACTTCTTCCACACCGAGAGCGAGCGCCTCGCGGAGAGCCGCGTCCCACTCCGGCGGCCCGGCTGCGATTGCACTCAGTCTCACAGCCGAATCGCGATGCTTGAAGTCCAACGCCAGCCCAAGGGCGACCAGCGAAGAGTCGTCGAGGCGCAGGGTGCTGCCGCTGACCCCGGCGGCCAACTCCGGGTCATCGATGACGCGGAGGAGGACAGTCACGTTCATTGGGCGGCTCCCGCAACTGCGGCCCGGCGGTCCGCGCCCGGCGCTCGCGTCTCCAGGTCGGCGATCAGTTCGGGGATGACCTCGTTCAGGTCGCCGACGATGGACACGTTTGCGATCTTGAAGATGGGAGCGCGCGCATCGGAGTTGATGGCGACGATGAAGGAGGAGTCGCGCATCCCGAGGGTGTGGTGAATCGCGCCGGAGATGCCGCAGGCGATATAGAGGCGCGGCGAAACCGACTTTCCCGTGAGACCGACCTGGCGCGCATAGGGCGCCCACCCGAGGTCAACGGCGACGCGGCTGGCGCCGACTGAGCCGCCGAGCAGGTTCGCAAGCTCCGCCAGCCGTTCGAACCCCTCGCGGCCACCAACGCCCCGGCCGCCGGCGACGATGACATCGGCCTCGGTAACCTCCATCTCCCAGGGTGAGAGGCGCTCCTCCTGCAGAAGCCGGAAGGGCGAGGACGCGGCCGAAGGCATCACTTCGACCTCGGGCGCGATGGCCGCGGGTGGCGGTGCGCTGTCAGCATCGGGGTTGACCACGACGAGGACGGGGAAACGGCGGATGGCAAGGTTGGCCGTGCGCAAGCCATTCGCGGCCGGACGCGACGCCGCCAGGACTCCTTCACGTTCGCGCAGCGAGAGCACCGATGCCGCAACCGGAAGGCCGAGGCTAACGGACAATCGCCCCGCGACTTCGCGAAGCAAAGGAGTATCACCAAGAAACGCGAAAGAATATGCACCAGTCCGCAAGAGGCGCTGAGTGGCTTCGAACGCGGCCGGGCCGGTCTCGGATTGCCAGGCGCGCGCCCACCGGCCGGGAGGCGGCGGAGCGTTCCCGGCTATCAGCAGGTCAGCTTCAGCAGCAGAGCTGGCGGCATGTTTCTGGGCAAGACCGGCGGCTGCCGCGGCGCGATGGTGGATTGCCCCTGCGTCACCCTCACAGATGGCGAGGATGCGCCCGGACATGATTAGCCCCTCCGGCCCGGGATGTTCAGGAGGGCCAACATGTCCTGCGGCCCGTCGAGCGAGCGAGCGGCCAGGTGCCCGTCGAACGTCGCCTGTTCCAGCCGGTGCGGGCCGGTGCAATCGCCGATGGCCTTCACCCGCGGGTGCGTCGCGCTCAGCTCGCGGAACATCCCTGTCTCGGGGAGGATGTTGCAGCAGAGCACAACCGTATCAACAGGCCGCGTCTCTTCGACGGAAGAGTAGAAGTTGTAGAGGGTGATGGAGCCGGGCGAGATCGATTTCGCCCATGTCGTCGGCGAGAGCTTCACTCCGAGCGCATGAACACGCCGTAGCGTCGCAGATCGCGTGTTGGGCTCCGCGTGCCTGCCCGGTTCGAATTCGCGCGTGACCACTTCGACTTCCTTGCCCTGGGAAGCGAGGAGCTCACCGACGTTCATCCCCTGTACATGGTGCTCGTCGTCCAGGATCACCACGCGCTGTCCCGTTTCAACGTTGCCCTTCAGCACGTCCCAGGCCTGGACGACGTTGGCGCCATCCACGCCTTCGACATGATCCGGCACGAGCGGAGTGCCGCCGGTGGCGACGAATATGTCGTCCGGCTGGAGTGCCAGGACCTGGGCCGCCGACACCTCAGTATTGAGGCGGACATCGACGCCCAGCCGGCCCAGCTCTGCCGTGAAGTAGCGGCCGATCTCGGCGAAATCCGTGCGGCCCGGCCCTTTGGCCGCGATGACGGTCTGGCCGCCCAGCTCCGCCGCCTTCTCGAACAGGGTCACCGTATGACCGGAAAGCGCGGCAACGCGGGCGGCCTCGCAGCCAGCAGGCCCGCCACCGATGATGACCACCTTCTTCGGGCTGGTGGTGCGCCTGAAATCGCCCCAGTGGAGCTCCCGGCCGACAGCCGGGTTGAAGGCGCAGGCGACGGCCTGCTGGTTCTCGATGTGGCCCCAGCAGCCTTCGTTGCAGCCGAGGCAGTGGCGGATTTCATCGACCCGGCCTTCGCGGGCCTTGTTGGGGAGCTCGGGGTCGCAGAGGTTGGCGCGGGTCATGCCGACGATATCGGCCTGGCGGCTCTCCAGCACCTGCTCGGCCATGACCGGGTCGTTGATGCGGCCGACGCAGACGACGGGGATGTCGAGCACCTCCTTGGCCATGGCTGACAGGTAGACGAACGACCCGCCCGGGTAGTACATGGGCGCGATGATCGTGTCCTTGGAGCGGTAGTTGCCCACGCTCACGCTGAGGTAGTTGAGCTGCCCGTTGGCGGTCAGGTAGGGGACCATCTTTGCGAAGTCTTCGGCAGTGTAGCCATGCTCGGTCATCTCATCGCCCGAGATGCGCATGCCGACCGTCCAGTCCTTGCCAACTTCGGCGCGGATGGCTTCGATGATCTGGAGGGGGAAGTTCAGGCGTCGCTCGAAGTCACCGCCATACTCGTCGTCCCTGAGGTTGGAGAGGGGCGAAAGGAACTGGGTGATGAGATAGCCGTGGGCGCCGTGGATCTCGGCGCCATCGACCCCCGCTTCGCGGAGGACAGCGGCGCCCCGGGCATAGCCGGCGATAACCTCGCGCGTTTCGTCGGCGGTCATCTCGTGCGGGACTGTCCAGGTGTTCGGGTGCGAGACGTGAGACGGCGCCCACGGCGAGCCGAGGAGAGCGCCACCCTGAGCGCCGGGGTGCCAGAGCTGACCCACCAGCTTCGCGCCGTGCTCGTGAACAGCTTCCGCTGCGTTGCGGAACTTCTGGACTGCGAGGTCTTTGTTGGCAAAGGTGTTCACGCCTGCCGACGGATGGATGCCGTGCACGTGGGTGCCGATCAAGCCGATGCCGCCCTTGGCCTTGGACACCCAGTAGCCGATCTGGCGAGGTCCGGGCAGGCCATCCGGGTCGACGAAACCGGTGTAGTGCGGCGTGCTCATGATCCGGTTGCGGATGGTGAACGAGCCAACCTTTAGCGGACTGAAGAGAAGAGGGAAGTCTGCCATGCTGCCTGCTCCATGAACTGGGCTGGCGGGGTCTGCCAGCCCTGGCTATGTCCCCGGCTTGGGTCCCGAACCTGACGCGACCGCCCACCTCATCGGCCGGCGTGCTCGCCTCTCCAGCCGAAGCAGCCACCCGGGCCCACCGGAGCTTTGTGGCCCGACGCTATGCCCCAGCCATGGGCGCGACTATGACGGCCGTCATAATCACGCCTTCGATGGCTCTGGCGGGCCCGAACGGCGGTTGGCCATGAGCGCCTGGACCGCCAGCCCGACAGGCCCGCGCTCGTCGTAGATGGCCGTCTGGATCATTCCGATCCCATAGGTATGTGCACCGCTGTGCGCGTCGAGGCACACCCATTCGCCCGCGGCTTCCCGGTGCAGGTACAGCGTGATGTCGGCATTGATGAAGCCCATGCTGTCCGCCACCCGGATATGGCTCAGCCCGTTCCCGAAGTCCGACGTCGCCGCCACCCTCACAAGCGGCGTCATCTTCTCCCCCGCCACCAGCTGGCAGGGAATCCGAATCCAGGCCGCCGATGGCCCGCCGCCGGGAGCGCCCGAGACGCGCCTGACCTCGATCGTCGTGTGGAACCCCTTCCATGGGGGCGTGAACGTCCCCACCGAAAGAGACGTCGTCTCGATCCCGGACGGGCCGCGCGGCGGCGGGCCATCGAGGAGTGCGTTCGGCGGCAATTGCACGTCGCTGCGGTGGAGCATGAGCCCTACAGCGCGGCTCACCTCCACCCCCTCTGCGCTGAGCGACGCCTCCACCACCTGGATCCGGCGCCCTTCGCGCACCGCCCGCGTCGTCACTTCAAGTGGCTTCATGGGCACGGGCCGGAAGAGGTCGACCGTGAGCCTGGCAACCATCATCTCCGGCAACGGCTTCGCCTTCTCGATGGCGCGGGCGAGAAGCCCCGCGGGCGGGCCACCATGGAGGACGGCCGGGCCCCAGGGGCTGCCCGCCTTCTCGGTGGGCACAAAGCGGCCCCCATCGGGTATAAAGATGGCATCGGTCAAGTGAATGCTCTCCGGGGAGGCCCTCGGCGCCGCCGTCGCCGAGGTATGTGGATCGATTGTTCGGCACGGATCGTGCCACGGGCAAATCCGGCGCCGCTAGATGTTGACAGAAACCGTGCCACGCGACAGTCTCGCCGTACTTCACCCTTCCCCGAGGCGCATCCATGCAGCCTGCAACCGCCGCCGCACCATCGTCGCCGTCTGCCATCACGGGACCGCTCGCGGACGCGGTCTCGGCCATCCGCTTCGATTCTTTGCCGCCCGATGTAGTGTTCCTGGCGCGCCAGTGCCTGCTCGATTGGCTTGGCGTCACACTGGGAGGCGCGAATGAGCCGCTCACGCGCATTCTGCGAGAGGAGGCGCTGGAGCAGGGCGGACGTCCCATGGCAACCCTCATCGGTACGGGCGAGAAGGTCGCCACGCTCCAGGCGGCCCTCGTGAACGGCGCCGCTTCGCACGCGCTTGACTTCGACGACGTGCACCTGGTGATGAGCGGACACCCGTCGGTGCCGGTCATCCCGGCGCTGCTGGCGCTGGCGGAGGAGCGCGGCGCCAGCGGCCGTGACTTCATCGCGGCGTTCGTGGCCGGATTCGAAATGGAGTGCCGCGTGGGGGCGCTGGTGATGCCCGGCCATTACCAGGCTGGCTGGCACGCCACGGGCACGCTGGGGACCTTCGGCTCGGCGGCGGCCTG
>CAYYYI010000080.1:7317-11854 GCA_964475735.1 uncultured Anaerolineaceae bacterium | reverse complement strand
GCCAGGGCGTCTTCCGCCCCATCGGCGAAAGCGACTACGTGCACGTGGTGATGCCCATGTTCGTCCAGTGGTGAGGTAAGGGACTTTCCCGCGGCGATGCTTCATCTCCTGGCGATTGAGGAGTTCTCGCCGAGCAAAGTCGCTTTGCCCCTGCTCGGCGAGAGCTCCGTTCGGGCCTCGCTCTAGTTCGCGGCGGCCTGGAGGGCCTTCGCATCAGCAGCGCTCAGCGCATTGCCTCCAATTCCCCAGGAACCGCCTTTGACCTCTTCGACGACCACCCATGTGACGGGACGTAGTCCTTCACCTTCGACCGCGACCATCGCATCGGTCACCCTTGCGATCATCTCCCGCTTCTGTCCTTCTGTGAACACATCTTCGATGACTTTGATCTGTACCAACGGCACTGAGTGCCTCCTTCATGAGCGCCCATTGACGACGCTACATCAGTTTAGCCCTTGTTAACTGGCTATTACAGGCATTGTCGAGCCGCTGAGATTCGTTTCAATCGCTGGCCGACCGGGAAATGGTCGCTGATGGGTCTACAAGCCCGTCCCCTGGTGATGGGCGTCACTGAGGCCGTTGCCCCCACGGGTGTGAAATTGGCTGCATCACCCCCACCACGGGGCAAGGAGTCTTCAATGACAACTCTCACATCAACACCAAATGCGACGCCCTTCCAGGCCAGCCGCACAGCCATCGCCGGGGCGGCGGGAGGACTCGCCGGGGGCATGGTGATGGCTATGATCTCGATGTTCGCGGCAATCAGCCGCGACGGGTTCTGGGCGCCGGTTCGCGGCATCACCAGCGTTGTGTTCGGGGACGAACACTACGGCGGCGGATTCGACTTCTGGCCGGTGGTCGCCGGCGCCGGTGGTCACATGATGAACTCGGTCATGCTGGGCGTCGTATTCGCGATCGTGGCCGGGCTGCTCCTTTCCAGGGCCGGTGCGGCAGCCGTCATCATGGCAGGCGCGGCGTTTGGCCTGGCCCTCTGGGCAATCATGGTCCCGGGCGTGGCACATGGCCTCCAGGACAGTGACCTCTTTGTGGACGCGGTACCGCAGTGGGCGTGGATCGCCGGCCATCTCATGTTTGGCGCCATCACCGGCATGACAGTCGCTGCGGCCGGGCGGCGGACTCGGGCCTGATCGTTGTCAAGTTCGACCGGGGTGAGGGAGGTGGTAGTTGCCACCTCCCTCAGTTGGCGGCAGAATCCGCCGGACGACTGGCCACCAGGGCCGTTCCCCTCGCACTCAGTAGGTGTGGCCGAGTTTCGCCAGTTCGCCGCGGAGCGCCTCTTCGGTGATCCGTCCGGCGCCAAACAGCCGGAGGACGCCATCCGCGTCGATGAAGAACGTGGAGGGCATCCCGAGCAACCGGTAGTGGCGCGCGACGGAGCCATCGCTATCCAGCAGCGACGGGAACGTCGCGCCGAGGCTCGTGAGCATGCCAGCGGCTTTGTCGCGGGACTCCTGGAGATTCACCGCGAGGACAACGATTTCGCCCTCAAGCGCCTCGTATGCCGCCTGGAATTCGGGAATCTCGGCCTGGCAGGGGCCACACCAGGTCGCGTACCAGTTCAGAACAACGGTCTTGCCGCGGTAGTTTGAAAGGCGACGCACCGTCGTCCCATCACGCGCATCGATGAGGGCAAAGTCGGGCGCCGGGCGGCCGGCTTCGGGGTGATGGGAGTCGATCACACCGAGCCGTACCTGGCCGTTCGTGGGCGCGCCCGGTCCGTCGTCCCCTGGCTGGAAGGCAATGGCTGCAAAGGCCACCCCTGCCGCCACGACGGCCAGACCGGCCAGGACGGCCCCTGGCTTCCTCCACAAGCGTCTCTGCCCGGGAGGACCGGGATCAGGTGTTGAGGCCATCACCGTCTCCGTCCCCGGGCGGCGCCAGGAGCGCCCGCTCCAGCCAGGCCCGTTCTGGCACGCCGCGAAGACCAGACGGGGTGGCGTAGACACGGCAGCGGGGGGTGCAGTCGTCGCACTCCTCGTAGCCGGGCTCGATGTCATTGCCGTCGACCCGGATCGTGGGTGAGCCGGGGAACCGGAGCCGGGCGGCGGTCGTATCGTCGGCGACCTCGATTGCCTCGAAGCGAGCGCCGCCTGCGCCTTCGCGCAGGACGTCATCGATGATCGTGCGTGCGGCGAGGTGGTTGGGGCAGCCTTCGAACCAGAGCAGTTGGACCAGTTTCATGTTCGTCCTCCGATGATCTGCGCACTCTTCAATTGAAGGATATGAGCTTCCAGCATCAGGTTCGGTGACTGCGATCACCGACAGGGTGGGGCGAAGTCTCCCGGTTGACGCCATTCCTGGTGCTTCCTGACTCAGGCACGCGGCGTCCCCTCTCCGCTCATGGTGCGGGGTTACCCCTGCCAGATTGCGGTTTCCGGGTGGAACGCGGCCCAGGCGAACCAGAAGTGGACGGTGTGGACCCCGTCTCGGCATCGCGGAAGGCGCCGGGGCCGACCATCATTAACTCAGCCCATGGCGATCTGCTGGAGGATAGGGGGTTCCACGGCATGATCCACGCGGCCGTGCCCCCTGCCCGTCGCCCTGGGGAACGCCGTCTCCAGGCACCCGCGGATAGCGGGGTCAGGTCATCGCGCCTGTGTGCCGTATGATAGACAGCTGCGCCAGCCGGGGCGCCGACTCTCATTGCCGGGATGCAAGGAAGTGGAACCTGTCTCGGTCGAGTTCATAAGTGCTGGCGCCCGCGTTCGCGGCAGGTTCTTCGGAGCCACCGGTGCGGGCCCGGTGCCGACACTCTTGCTCGTCCCTGGTTGGCCCGGAAACCCTGACGATGTGCTCGGCCTCGGGGCGCCGCTGGCCGAACGGGGCGTGAACGTCTGCACGTTCAATCCCCGCGGCCTGCATCAGAGCGAGGGGACGGCTAGCCATCCGAATACCCTCCAGGACATCAGCGCCGCCCTGGGATGGCTCCGGCGGGCGGATGCGGGCACTCGTCTGGCTGTGGACCCGGCAAGCCTCGTTTTGGGGGGGCACAGCTACGGTGGGGGTATGGCAATGGCCTACGCCGCCCGGGATCCCAGCGTCCGCCGCATCGTCTCGGTGGCTGGCACCGACCACGGGGAGCTCGCCCGCGAGATACGGAGGAACGCGGCCTTTGCCCAGGTCATTCGCGAGTTGCTCGGGAGCACGCGCGTCCCCGAGGGCCCGGTCCGCTTCGACGTCGAAGAATGCCTGACGGAGCTCGCCGATCACCAAGACGTCTACGGCTTGAGGGAGAACGCGGCCCGGCTCGCCGATCGGTCGATACTGATCTGCGGTGGCTGGGAGGACGAGCAGACTACCATCGACCAGTATCTCTTGCCGTTGTACCGGGCGCTGAAGGGGGCGGGAGCCCAGGACGTGAACTTTGTCGCCTACCACGCCGATCACAGCTTCAGCAACGTGAGGGACCGGCTAGCCTCTGACATTGCAGCGTGGATCCTTCGAGATCGAGGTGACGAACCGCCGCCGGGCCCGCGGGAGTAAGCGTCAGAGCTGAGCCGGGAGCGTTGCCATCCAACCCAGAGCGAGAACGGTCACTACCCGCCCACCGCCAGAGCCAGCAGCCGCATGCGGGCGACCTCGAAGGTTGTCGATGTGCCCAGTACGAACAGCGACGCGGCGAGGAGGACGGTCACGAAGCTGAGCGGTCCCCGGCGACGCGCGCGCGACGCCGGTGCGCTCGCGGGCCTCCTCGATGAGCGCCATCCGCAAAAGTTGCGGCAGCCTGGGTTGGCTTGCCCGGTCACTTCAAGCATTGTCGAGCCCCTAAGACTCCTTTGAATCGCTGAGCGAACGGGAAATGTCGCTGACCGGGCCGCGAGACCGCTCATCGCGGTAATGGCCGTCACTGAGGATGTTGGGTCGGACACGCCGACGGCAACAACCACCTTATGGCCCGCCTCGCGGCCGGCGTGGTGTTCGGTAGCCGCCACCAGGGCCGGGCCAGGAGGATGGGATACCGCAGTCCGTGCAATGGCCTGGCGATCGTACTGTCATGTCCCATCTGGAGATGCCTGCAAGGCCGGGAACGAGCCCATGATCTCAGCCCCATCCGGCGCCGCAGCCACATTAGCGACGACGGCCTGGAGGAGTGGCCAGGGGTGGTTGGCGCCTGACGACGCGCCCGGTGGACGAGGAACACGGGCAGCGCCGATGCCGGAACGGGTGCAAGTCGCGATCCCCGCCACGCTGGAAGTCCGCCGTGCTGGAAGGGCGGTTGGCTGTTCGGGCCCGGGATACTGCGTGAAGCAGCCCCGCTCCGACGGCGTGGGGCGAAGTCTCCCCGTTGGCGCACTTCATGCTTGCTCCTCAGTCCGTCAGGCGGGGGCCTCGTCTCCGCTCGTGGCGCGGGGCTACTGCTGCCAGATTGCGGTGTCCGGGTGGAACGCGGCCCAGGCGAACCAGAACTGAACGGTGTGCACCGCCACAGCGAGCCGTTCACCTGCGAGCGGGCCCGCCGTTGCGAGCCCCGTCACATCCCAGGTGGACCCCGTCTCGGCATCGCGGAAGGCGCCGG
>CAYYYI010000080.1:0-7217 GCA_964475735.1 uncultured Anaerolineaceae bacterium | reverse complement strand
GAACCAAGGGCGTCGTACCCCTCATAAGGGTTGAGGCCGTAGTCCCGACTAAACCCGGTATCTTCCGTGAGGATGTCGGCGCCGGGGAAGGACCGTGCGAAGTCTCTGAATGAGATTACTGCAGCCGGGATGGGCTCCAGGAGCGCGCCAGCGTGGACGCCAACAATGCCTTCGCCGGTGGCCTGCTGCCACCAGCTGTGTGTCTGGCGGTCCCACATGATGAGGTCGGAGTTGCGGAGGTTTCCCGATACGCCAAAGTCGAGCGTGGCCCCCCCCACCCGCCGGTCGAACGCGAGGGCGGTGTTGCAGAGGGGGCAGAACGTGACGGCCACCGGGACGTCGCCGAACCGGTCATTGACCACTTCATGCCAGGTGAGGATGTGGAGCGGGTAGCCGCGAACAACCCCACCGGCAGTGACGTAGACGACGGGCATGGCGTCGCCGTAGGCCACGCCGGAGACCGGTGCGAATCTCGCATGCCCTCCCCTGACGCCTGGGACCGTAGTAGCGCCCGCGGCATCGAGCGCGGGGATGCAATCGCGCCCGGGGCAGCCCCGGAAGATCTCGTTGTAGGGGACGGTGTGCAGGGAGAAGTCGGTCTCTGGCCAACTTTCAGCGGACGGCGGCAGCGCGTCGCTGTCGGTTGGCTGCCCGGTCTCCGCGGCCGGTGGGGCTGTGGTTTCCGTCAACTCCGTCCGGTCCGGACCGCTGCAAGCAGCGGCAAGGGCGGAAATGGCGCTGGCGGTGACGACGCTGATGAACCATCGCATCCCTCCATCGTAGAGCGTCGCCCGGCTGGTTCAGTGATCGCTGTCACTGTCCGCTTGCGCGGGCGCGGCAATGATCGCCGGGTGGGATCACGTCCAGTTCTCGACCTCTACGTAACCAGGGGCTGTGCCTCGTGCGAGCGGGCAGAGCGCGCGCTGCGGGGTTGTGAACGGATCGGCCTTCTCGTGGAGCTGCGCGTGGTGGACATGACCGCACCCGGTGCAGCGGCGCCGGCGGCGGTGGTCGGAGGCCCGACGGCCTTGTTCGAAGGCGTGGTCGTGGCGCTCGGGACGCCCGACTGCGCCCAGCTTGCGCGGAGGATCGAGTCGCTCATCGCCGCGACGAGTTAGAGTAGATAGATGAGGCTCATATCCCGGGTCCCAAAGCGGGCGCAACTGAAACAAGCGGGCGCGGGACGCGAAGAGGTCGCCCGTTTGCGAGCACGGCTGCTCAGCGAGAACGACCTCTTCCGTGGTCTGGCGGCCGAGGACATGGCGGCGATCGCCGGTCGCGTTCCCATGGCTACCTGCAGGCGGGGTCAGTTGCTTTACGCGCCGGGTGAGACGGGTGAGGCACTCTTCATCCTGAAGGCGGGGCACGTTCGCCTCTACCGGCTCGCGGCGGATGGCCGGAAGCTCGTCCTTGCCACGCTCGGGCCCGGGACGGTCTTCGGCGAGATGGCCGTGATCGGGCAGTCGATGACGGACTCCTTCGCCGAATCGATCGACGAGTGTGTGGTCTGCATCATGAGCCGCGTGGACATCGAAGCTGTGATGCTGGAGCACCCGACAGTCGCCGTACAGATGCTGCGGCTGCTATCGAGCCGTCTTCATGAGGCGGAGAACAAGCTCGAACAGATGGCGTTCACACCCGTCCCCGAACGAGTGGCGAGGCTCCTCCTCACGTTCGGCAGAGGCGGAGAGGTGGCCGGGTACAGCCACCAGGATCTGGCCGACATGATCGGCACGTCGCGCGAAACGGTATCCCGGGCGTTGGTGGAACTGAAGACGGCAGGCATCGTCGACATCGACCGCCGCTGCATCCGCCTGCTGGACATCGAAGCGCTACGCGGGCAGGCCGGGGAAATCGCGGAATAGCTGGCTCGGGGGCGGGGGCGGCCCGCGGCCGGAACGTGCATTGGGGAGGAGAACATGAATGAGCCCGGTTCATCCGGACCCCAGCCCGCATCTGAGCTGATTGACGAGAGAATCGCCCGGCTCGGGGACTGGCGCGGTGAGACCTTGAGCCGGATGCGCGGGCTCATCAAGGAGGCCGACCCGGACATCGTCGAGGAGTGGAAGTGGAGAGGGGTCCCCGTGTGGTCGCACGACGGGATTGTCTGTACCGGCGAGACGTACAAGACCATCGTGAAACTGACCTTCGCCAAAGGGGCCTCGTTGGCGGACCCGGCCAGGCTTTTCAACTCGAGCCTCGGCGGGAACGCCAGGCGCGCGATCGACATCCACGAGGGGGAGGAGATCGACGCGGACGCGTTCCGGACGCTCATCCGCGCCGCGGTCGCCCTCAATACGTCCGGGGGAAAGGCGGGCACAAGGCCCACAGACCGTCACCCGGGTGCGCGACCCGGCGCCGCTTCTCGCGAAGGGGCAAGCACGCCCTCCGCGAAGGCGCCCGCGACAACGCCGGCCCTTCTCGCCGGCGGCAATCCCCAGATCGCGAAGGCCGACGGCGACGCTCCCGTCCAGGCCTACCTCGCGGCCATGCCGGGCTGGAAACGCGACCTCGGACAGCAGCTCGACGCGCTCATCGCGCGCAACGTGCCCGGCGTGCGTAAGGCTGTGAAATGGAATTCGCCGTTCTATGGCATCGAAGGCCAGGGCTGGTTCCTCTCGTTCCACGTCTTCACCCGCTGCGTCAAGGTGACCTTCTTCCGGGGCACGTTGCTGCAACCCGCTCCACCCGGGGGCAAAGACAAAGACGCGCGCTGGATCGACATCCATGAGGACGATCTCGACGAGGCACAGCTGGCGGCGTGGATCCGGCAGGCTGCTGCCTTGCCCGGCTGGGGGAAGTCGTAGGCGCCGTCGCCGGAGCCGCGCGCCTGTGCGCATACGGCTCGCGCCTCTGTGCCTTCGCCCCATCGCGGGGTGTTAGTCGAAGGCGAAGAGGGGTGGGAACGCCACCACCACGATGGCTGCCCAGGCCGCGTACGCGGGAATGTACGTGGTCTGCCAGCGCTCGAGATCCGAGAACGGGCGCCGACGGCGAATGAAGGCCGAAAGGAGCCATACCGACCACGCCAGGTTGGCAAGTAGAACAACGTTGAGCCCGAGCCCGGCAGTGCGGTTGGGCGTGAACCCAAACTCGGTGATCCGGCTCAGTATCGCCGCCAGCGCCAGCATGTCGATGGCGAGGGCGCTCACGACAAGGACCAGCTGTACCCAATCCATGAGCGCCGGCTTCGCCTCCGAATCGCGGGCAGAGATCGAGTAGAGAACCAGCCCCACAACGAGCACCAGGAGCACATCGAAGAGGATGAGCACGTCGCGGTCGGGGTCGATGAAGTTGCCGGTGAGCGCCATGCCGAGGATGGCTGCGAGGAACATCACCGCGAACAGGGGCGTGAAGACGCCGGTGAGAACGGGCGCCATGTTCTCGATCACGCTCTGCTTGGCCTCGACCAGCCAGGCGACCACGATCACCGCACCCACGGCGCCGCAGGGCAACACCCACGAGGTCACAACAGGCTCCATGTCAATTTCGATTGCCTCGAAGACCCCGATGGTGAGGGCGCTGAGGACACCGCCGCCGAAGGCCACGAGGGAGTAGTAGATGAACCACTCCCCGGTGAACCGGACGAAGTCCATCCGCGGCGCATCGGGTCGCCAGGCGCCGCCCAGGTAGGCGACTCCCGCGACGAGCCACAGGAATATCGGGAGGTGGATGGCTGCAAGCGCCTCGGTGTCGCCGCCATGATCGAACGGGAATGCATTGATGAGGACCGCGAAGACTGCGAAGGGTACGGCCAGCCCGGCGACCACCCGTGCCGGAAGACTGCGCCTCCACGCGAAGAAGCCAATGAGGAACGGAAGGGCCAGCAGCGACGCGTTTCGTAAGTAGAACGACGCTTCCGCATCAACGTTCGCGCCATCGGAGGAACTGGATTCGACGAACGGGTTGATCCCGAACGCCGCGGGGAGCTTGAACGCGAGGGCGGCGCCGATTGCGAAGCAGATCGTGATGAAGAGACCGGCGTAATCCGATTGCTCGCGAACGCCGTCGCCACCGAGAACAAGCTGCTTCCACAGGCGGCTGGATCGCTCGCGGGCGAACTCTCTTGACAGCTCGTTCACAGCGCCAATGCGCTTGATGGCTACAAGGAAGGACTCGTCTTCGCTGAGGCCCGCCGCTCTAAGGTCCGAGACCTGGCTGCGCAGGTGATCCTCGAGTTCGTCAACGTCCAGGTGATGGATCGTCCGGCGGCGCAGAAGGTAGGACCGCCACTCCCGGATCTGCGCCTCGACACTTGAATCGATCGTTGACTCCATCGGCCGTCACGCCTCGCCCGTGCGGAGAGTGGAGTTCGCGACCTGAAGAGCATGCCAGGCGTTCTGGAGAGCGCCCGAGACGACCTCCCACTGGCGGCGCTGCTCGGAGAGGGCCTTGCGGCCTGCCGGGGTGATCCGGTAGTACCGGCGGCGCCGGCCTCCCGCCGGCGAGTCCCACCTCGCCTCAACGTAGCCGAGCCGGTCGAGCCGATGAAGAAGCGGGTACAGCATCCCATCGGTCCACTCCATCTTTCCGGCGGACAGCTCATCGATCCGCTTGAGGATGGCGTATCCGTAACTGTCGCCTTCCTCGAGGATGGCCAGGACGAGCGGCATGGCCGAAGCAGCGACGAGGTCCTTCCCTATGCGGACGTCTCTCCCGGTTTGCATAGGAGCACTATACATTGAGCTGCCAGGTAAGGCCCAGGTCGTGCGCGATCCTTCCGGCCGGGCGGCCACGTTCGATGCGAAGAGACGCAGGCCTGCCGGCGAGCGCCTTGAGCCACCGGGTGCATCCGCCCCTCGGCTCGTAGCGCGAGGTGTGCTCCTGGGTCGCCCACCTGCCAGGCAGCTATTGCGACCGCCGCTTGTCCCGGGTCATTGGGATCAGCGAGACTGCGAGCTCTGCTCCGCCACGGCGCCTTCGAGCTTCACGATCCCCGAACGCAGGGCAAAGCGGATCAGATCGGCCCGGTTCCTCGCGCCGACCTTCGACATGATGCGCGTCTTGTGGCCTTCTACCGTCTTGGGGCTGATGTAGAGCTTCCCGGCGATGTCCTTGCCGGTGTTCCCCTCGGCGATTAGTTGCAGCACCTCGCGCTCCCGCGAGGTGAGGCTGTCCGCATCGGACCGCGCCTCGGGACGCCGGGACTGGTAGATCACTTCGCTGATATCCACTGAGGACGCCAGGTCGGCCGAGAAGTAGGTGTTGCCACGCCGCACCATCTGGATGGCCATCGTCAGTTCCTCTATGTCGGACCGCTTGATGACGTAGCCGGTGGCGCCTGCGCGCAACGCTTCCCGCAACTGGTCCTGGTCGCCATAGGCGCTCAAGACGATGACGCGCGTCGCGGGGCAACTCCGCTTGAGCTGGCGTGTGGCCTCGATGCCGTTCAGCTCGGGCATCGAGAGGTCCATCAGCACGACGTCGGGCTTGAGCCGCTCGCAGAGGGCGATGGCTTCGCGGCCGTCGTTCGCTTCGCCAACGATTTCGATTTCGGGGCGCGCTCCCAGGAGCATCTTGAGCGATTGGCGCAGGATCGCATGGTCGTCGACAAGGACGACGCGGACGGCTTCGGCGCCGGTGCGCAGATCTCGGGGCATCCCAGACCTCCCGGCGGTTTCCGCGCAATCCCGGCGAGGGCCGTCTGCCCTCTCCGCAGCCACCGCCATTTGCCATCTCAGAGATGGACGCCCACGAAGGCCGGCTTGCGTCCGAACTTCGTTCGCGTTCGTCTCCTTGACGCGAGTGTACATCTTATGACCTGCCGGTTTCTAGTAGTATGTATGCCACCGGGGCCGGCGCCCCGGGAGAAGGCGCGCCATCTGGGTGCAACGAGGGAAGCGCCATGGCTGTTTTGCCCGGCAGTGACTGCCCGCACAAAGTCCCATCGATGGGCCGGCTCATCGTGGCCCCCGAGCGCAGGACCGCGCCATGCGATTGAACGTTGAGCGCCTCCTCTGGCCCGGCGTGTTCGCGCTGTTCGGCCTGGCCGCCACAACCGGCTGGTTCACTTACTCCACCCTCCACAGCCTCGACGGCCACCGGGAACAGGTCGGGCACGCCTCGGATACTCTGCGCGCGCTCGAAGACACGATCTTCGCCATGGAGGGCATCGGAAGCGGCGAGCGCGGATTCATCATCACCGGCGACTCCGGCTTCCTGGATCCTCGCACAGCCGGGCTGGCCCGGCTTGAGCCCGCCCTGGCCGAGTTGCAGAAGCACGTCTCCGGCGCCGCCGAGCAGGAAGCGGATTTGACCGTTCTTCGCCCTCTGATCACCGAACGGGTGGCCTTTGCTGATCGGACGATCGCAATGTCGGAGGGCGGCGACCGCGAAGGCGCTATGGCCCTCATCGCGACTGAACAGGGCAAGCGAGCGATGGACTCCATCCGGGCGATTGTCGCGAGGATGGAGTCACGTGAGCGCGCCAACCTTGAGCGCGCCGGCCGGGCCTCAGATGATGCCGCCCGCCGCCTCTGGGTTGTTACCACGGCGCTGGGTGTGCTTTCCCTGGCTCTCATCGTGGTCCTCGCGCTGGGGGCGCGCGCCAGCCTGTTCGCCCAGCGCCGCCTGGCTGAACGGCGCGGCCTGCTCAGCGGCATCGTGAACTCGTCCTCTGACGCGATCATGAGCCTCGACGGAGAAGGCCTGATCACCACATGGAACCCCGCCGCCGAACTGATTTTCGGCTACCCGGCCGCAGAGGTTTTGGGACGCCCGGTCACGCTCATTGTCCCGGACGACCGGCGCGTGGAGCTTGCCGCCAACCTCGAGAAGGTGCGCGCCGGCGAGACCATCACCGGCCAGGAAACGGTCCGCCTGGCCCGCGACGGCCACCCGGTGGACGTTTCGCTCTCCGTATTCCCCGTATCGGGCGCTGCGGACGGCACGGTGACGGCTGCCATTATGCGCGACATTGGCGAAAAGAAGGCCGCCGAACAGGCGCTCCGCGAATCAGAGGAGCGCTTCGTCACTGTCGTTCGTCGCAGCCCCATCCCCATCATCGTCGAATTCGGCTCCAACATCCTCCTCGATGTGAACGACGCCTTCACCGCTCTCACGGCCTTCGAACGCGACGAGGTCATCGGCCGCAACACCCACGAACTCGGCTTCTGGGCAGACCCGGAAGACCGGCAGCAGATTGTCAGCGCTCTCGCCAACACTGGCGCCGTGAACAACTACCCCCTCCAGCTTCGCATGCGATCGGGCGAGACCCG
>CAYYYI010000079.1:3194-11875 GCA_964475735.1 uncultured Anaerolineaceae bacterium | reverse complement strand
GCTTTTCGCGCCCCACCTGCCCTGAGCCACGGCACCTGCCCCTCCCGGTGGTACGATATGTAACGTATGGCCGCCAACAGCCAGCAGGCGCGTGCACCGCGGTTCGGCGCTGGCCCCGCAGAGGAGCCGCCCGGCCTCCCCGCGCCCGATGAGACCATCCTCCGCATGCGCCAGGAGATCCTCGCCGGGACGCACTGGTTCGAAGCCCTGCTCGACGCCATCGGCCGCTGGCGGCTCCCTGCCGAGACCGTCCACGGCCGCGAATACCGCTACCTCATCGGCGCCGAAGCCTTCGACTGGCTCCTCCTCGCTGAGCGCCTCCTCGTCGAAGCCGCCGGCCTCGTGCCGCCCGCCGAGCGCGAGGCCCTCCTCTTCCATGGCCGCTGGCCCCTCGATATGCCCGAAGATGAGTTCGAGCGCCGCATCGGCGCCGCCAAGCACAGCGCCCACCTCAATTTCCAGTACGGCGTCCTCGTCGAACAGGCCCTCCAGCTCTCCGTCGAAGAGGAGATCCAGAAGGAAAGCCGCGCCCGCGCCTGGGGCCGCGACCGGCGCGACGACGAGTCCATGTACGAACGCGTCTACGGCAAGTCCCGAGAGGACCTCGGCGCCCAGTACTTTGAAGAGACCGGCTGCCTGCTCAGCGCACGCGTGGCCTACGCCGACTGGCTCGACTTCACCTACTGGCTCTTCCGCCTGCGCATGCGCCGCCAGGACAAGGCGCGCGTCGCCAGCGACACCCGCAAGGGGCTCGCGCGGCTCACTCTCATGGAGGTCGAGGTGAGCGAGCGCCACCGCGGCGGCCGCCTCGACGAAGTGGGATTCCAGCAGCAGTACGGCGACTAAGCGCCGGCCTTTGCCGGTGGCCGCACGAGGCCACCCGCGTATGATTCGCCCCCAAACCGCAGCGCTACGGGGGCAGGCAAATGAATCGTGAACGCATTGAATGGGCCGCCCGGCTGGCCGGGCTGGAACTGGCCCCGGAGACCGATGTCACCGTCGATGGCGACGACCCCGTCCTCGAAACCCCCTTCCACCTGGGCGAAGGGGTGTCAACTGCGCTCGCGCTGGTGGGGCAAGAGGCCAACCGCATCTGGCAGATCCGCGGCGGGCGGCCGCAGTCGCTTTCACTGGACATGCGCCACGCCGCGGCCTCTTTGCGCAGCTCCGTGCACCTCGAGCTGGTGGGGGCCACGACCCCCACGCGCGCGCGGCCGGGCTTTCACGTGACCGCAATCTGGGATTGCGGCGACGGTCGCTTCATCCACCTGCACGGCAGCTTCAACGACGCGCCCGGGATCCTCGCCGAACTGGGGCTGGGCAACGAGGCCTCGGCGGAGGAGATCGCGACGGCGGTGAAGGGGCGGGGGGCGTTCGAGCTCGAAGACGCGCTGGCGGCCAAAGGGCTCTGCGCCGCGGTGTGCCGCACGGCCGATGAGTGGGCCGCGCATCCCCAGGGGGCGCTGCTGGCGACAAAGCCCGTGCTCGAGGTCACCAGGATCGGCGATGCCCCGCCGCAACCGCTCCCGGAGGGCGACCGTCCGCTGGCCGGGGTGCGCGTGCTCGACCTCACACGGGTGCTGGCGGGACCCACCTGCGCGCGCACGCTCGCCGAGCACGGGGCCGACGTTCTTCACATCGCCTCGCCCAACCTGCCGACGAGCCCGCTGTTCGAAATGGATACCGGCCACGGCAAGCGGCAGGCCTACCTCGACCTCAACCAGCCCGCCGAGGCGGAGACGCTTCGCGAGCTTGCCCGCGGGGCGGACGTCTTCTCGCAGGGTTTCCAGGTGGGCTCCCTCGAACGCCGCGGGTTTGGCCCGCAGCAGCTGGCGGCGCTTCGCCCGGGCATCATCTACGTCTCCGAAAACGCCTACGGCCACGACGGTCCCTGGCGCGGCCGGCCCGGCTGGGAGCAGCTGGCCCAGTCCACGACGGGCGTCGCGGTCACCCAGGGCGGCGAGGGCCGTCCCGTGCTCGCCCCGGCGGCGATGAACGACTACACCACCGGCTACTTCGCCGCTTTGGGCGCCATGATCGCCCTGCGCCGCCGCGCCACCGAGGGCGGTTCATGGCTGGTGCAGGTCTCCCTCTCCCAGACCAGCATGTGGTATTACCGGCTCGGCCACGACTTTGATCGTGCACGTGCCACCGGTATCGGCGACCCCGCGCGATTCATCCAGGAACGCGACACCCCCTACGGCCGCATGAAACACCTGCGCCCCGCGCTCGTGATGACCGAAACGCCGCCGCACTGGTCCCTGCCCACCGCCCCCCTCGGGAGCGGCCAGCCTGCCTGGGTGTGAGATGCCCGTTCCCGGCGCATAATCCCCACCACAAGCAGCCACTGACAGGAGGAAAGCCGATGCCCAGCTTCGAATCGGACGGCGTGACCATCCACTACACAGTTGAGGGCGAGGGACCGCCGATTGTGCTCGTCCACGGTTTCGCCGCCAGCTTCGAAGGGAACTGGCGCGCGCCGGGAATCATCGACGCACTCGTCCGCGCGGGGCGGAAGGTTATCGCCCTCGACTGCCGCGGCCACGGACAGAGCGGCAAACCCCACGACCCCGAGGCCTACTCCGGCATGAAGATGCCCGGCGACGTCATCGCGCTCATGGACTACCTGGGCGTTGCGAAGGCCGATCTGATGGGCTACTCCATGGGCGGCGGCATCGCCACCTCGCTCATGCTCGCCCACCCCGGGCGCTTCGGAGCGGTCATCATCGGCGGCGCGGGCTACTTCTCCGGCGGCGGCGACGGCCAGCGCGCCGCCCGCTTCAACCTCATCGCCGACGCCCTCGAAGCCCCGGACCGGGCCAGCGTCGCCGATCCCGCGGGCCGCGCCTTCCGCGCCTTCGCCGAGCGCAGCGGGAACGACCTGCTCGCTTTGGCCGCAATCCAGCGCTCCAGCCGCAGCGGCCCTGCCAGCAACGGGCTCGCTGCAGTCGCAAACCCGGTGCTCGTACTTGTGGGCAGCGGCGATCCCGTGCTCGCCTCCGCGCAACAGCTGGCAGCGGCCGTCCCCGGCTCCAGGCTGGTCGTCGTTCCCGGCGACCACCTCTCCGTCTTCCAGGGGCCCGCTTACTCTGCTGCTGTGCTGGACTTCCTGGGCCTCGCCTCGCCGGTGTAGGAGGGCGGTGCCGATCCGTCCCCAAACGCCCGGTGCGCCGCTCCGCTAAGATCGGCGGATGCGCGAGGTTAGCGACAGCTTCCTCTGGACCACCGGCGGCCTCCAGCTTCACGTCGCGGACTTCGGCGGCGACGAAGGGCCGCCGCTGCTCTTCATCCACGGCTCGTTCGGGCACGCGCGCGTCTGGGACTTCGTGGTTTCCTATCTCCCTCCAGGGCGGCGGGCGCTGGCCCTGGACCTGCCCGGCCATGGTGACTCGGCACACGCGCCGGGCGAAGAGCGCTACGCCTTCGAACGGCTGATGGAGGACATCCGCGCCGTTGTGGGCGTGATCGGCGAAGCGCCCGTGCTGGCCGGGCACTCCGTCGGGAGCGCACTGGCGATGCTCTGCGGGGCGGCCTTCCCGGGCGAGCTTGCGGGCGCGGTGCTGATGGACATCGATCCGCGCCCTCCCGACCGGCAGCCGCAGCACCTCAACGATGTGGGGCAGGCGCCCCCGCGCAGCTACGCGAGCATTGCTCTTGCGGCCGCCCGCGAAGCGCGAATCGCGCCGGCCGCTTCGCCCGCCGTCCACTCCCACCTGGCAATCCACGGCTACCGGCTTACGGACGCGGGCTACACCCAGAAGTTCGACCAGGCGTTCCTGCGTTCCGTCCGCACGTGGGATGCGCGCGAGTTGCTGCCGAAGGTGATAATCCCGGCGCTCGTCCTGCGCGGCGGCGAATCGGCCGTGATGTCGGACGAGGGCTACCGCGACCTCATCGAGCGGCTGCCGAACGTGCGCGGCGAGACGGTGTTCGGCGCGACGCACCAGTTGCACCTCGACATGCCGAAGGCCGTGGCGGCGGCGATCGAGGGGTTCGTCGCCAGGCTGGGGTAGGGGTCAGGCGCCGGCCGGGTCTTTGGGCCGGGCAAGAGCGCGGGCCACGAGCAGGTAGTCGGCATCGCTGTGGTTCACAAAGTCGGGGACCATGGCGTTGGCGAGGGCGCGGGTGGTGGACTTGGTCATGGCGATGGCCATGGGGTCCTTGGCGAGCAGCTTCGCGGCGAGGGCGCGAGCAGCGGGCAGGGCCTCGCCATCGGGCACGACGGTGTTCAGCAGGCCGAAGCGGAGGGCGTCGGCGGAAGAGAAGCGGTCGCAGGTCATGACCAGCTCTTTCGTGCGGGCGGGCCCAACTTCGCGCATGAGGCGGGAGAGAGCGGCCCAGGAGAGCGGGATGTCGAGGTCGACCTCCGGGATCGAGAACCAGGCCGATTCGGCGGCGATGCGCATATCGAGGCAGACCGCGAAGGCCAGCGCACCGCCGACGGCGAGGCCGTTGATGGCGGCAATGGTGACCTGGTCGAGGGCTTCGAGGGCGGCGGTGGTGCGGGTACCGGTGGCGGCCCAGAGCCTGTCTTCGAGGGGCGACGCGCCAGAGGCGGAAGGGAGGGAGAGGAGCTGGTCGGCAGCGTGCTTGAAGGACCCGCGGTCGGCGCCGGCGGAGAAGGCGCGCCCGGCGCCGGTCATGATGATGACGCGGGCGGAGGCGTCGCGCTGGAGGGTGTAGCAGGCCTCCTGCAGCTCGTCGTGCATCTTGAAGCTGATGGCGTTGAGCTTCTCGGGCCGGTTGAGGGTGATGGTGACCAGGCCCGGCAGTTCGCGGTCGTGTTCGATGAGTAGCGTTTCCATGGCAGAACCTCCGTGTGGACGGGTGGAATGTAGCATCCAGGCGGCTGGCGGTCGCGGGTGCCGCCCGAGACGGCTGATAGAATGCCGCCGGGCACGCGAGCCCGACAGGTGGCCGGCGCCGCCCGAAGAAGGTTCTCGATGGAACGGACGCAGCGGGAAGAAAGACCAACCTCATCCGCCTCGCGCGCGGGGGCGGGACCACGCCGGCCGGACGAGTGGGAGGCTACATCACGCGCGTTGCCCGCTCGCGATCAGCGGCTTGCCGCACAGACCGTGACCTTCGCCCAGGATGAGCTTGACGCCATCCGCGCCGCGGCCGCCCGCGCCGGGGTACGCACTTCCGAGTACATACGCGTCGCCGCCGTGAACCGCGCCCGGCGCGACTCCACCGGGACCGCTCGCGCCATCTGATCTCGTATTGCACCGCCCGCCCGTCACTTCACAACGAAGTAACGCGCCTCCGGGTGGTGGACGATGATCGCGCTCGTTGACTGCTCGGGGTGCCACTGGAACGTCTCGCTCAGCTCCACGCCGATGCGCGACGGGTCGAGCAGCGCGGCGATTCCCACCTGCTGCTCCAGGTCCGGGCAGGCGGGGTAGCCAAAAGAATAGCGTGAGCCGCGGTAGCCCTGCGCGAAGAGTTCGCGAACAGTGGGCGCATCTTCCCCGGCGATGCCGAGCTCTTCGCGCACGCGGCGGTGCCAGTACTCGGCCAGGGCTTCGGCGCACTCCACGACGAACCCATGGAAGTGAAGGTACTCCCGGTATTCGTTGGCTCTGAACAGCTCCTGTGCGAACTCCGTGGCCCGCGGGCCCATGGTCACGAGGGTGAAGGCGACGGCGTCGAACTCGCCGCTTTCGCGGGAGCGAAAAAAGTCGGCGACGCAGAGGTGGCGGCCCGAAGACTGGCGGGGAAACTCAAAGCGAACCGGCTCGCCCGCAGGGGCGCCGCCTTCGAACGACGGCCACACGAGCAGGCTGGTCCCCTCCGACTGGCAGGGGAAGTAGCCGTAGACCACCTGCGGCACGAGCAACTGCTCGGCGATCGCCCTTTCCTGCCAGCGCCGGAAGACCGGACGCACCTCTTCGTCCACGAAGGCTTCGTACTCGCGGTCGCTGCGCTGGCCCTTCTGGTACTGCCACTGCCCGCGGAAGAGCGCGATCTCGTTGACGAACGGGTAGATGTCGCGCAGCGGCAACCCCCGCACCACGCGCGACCCCCAGAAGGGCGGCTGCGGCACGGGCACATCCTGCCGCACGTCGCTCCGCGCGCCTTCGGAGGCAACGACTGTTGTCTCCTCCCTCTTCCCTCCTCCCTCCTCCCTCCTCGGGGCGGAGACGGGTGGTGGGGCGGCATCCATGATCCGGTTGAGCGTGGCCAGCCCTTCAAACGCGTCCTGGCAGTAGAAGACGCTGCCCCGGTAGCTCGCGCGCAATTCCTCCTCCACGTAGCGGCGCGTGAGGGCGGCCCCGCCGAGGAGGACGGGGAAGTGGAAAAGCTCGCGCTCGTTCAGCTCCTCAAGGTCTTCGCGCATGACCACGGTGCTCTTCACCAGTAGCCCGCTCAGGCCGATGGCGTCGGCGTCCACTTCGAGCGCCTTTTCGATGACGTTCTGGATCGGCTGCTTGATGCCCAGGTTGTGCACCGTGTAACCGTTGTTCGTGAGGATGATGTCGACCAGGTTCTTGCCGATGTCGTGCACGTCGCCTCGCACGGTGGCGAGCACGATCTTCCCCCTTGTTGAGCCTGCTGCCCGGTCCATGTACGGCTCCAGGTGGGCGACCGCCGCCTTCATCGTCTCAGCGCTTTGCAGCACGAAGGGAAGCTGCATCTTCCCGGAGCCGAAGAGCTCACCGACCGTCCTCATCCCGTCGAGCAGCGTGTCGTTAATGATTGAAAGCGCGTTCCGGGTGGCCAGCGCCTCATCGAGGTCGGCTTCGATGCCTCGCCGGTCGCCGTCGATGATCCGCTGCCGCAGCCGCTCATCCACCGGGAGCGACGAGCGGTCCACCTTCTCCGCGCGCTCGGACTCAGCGCCTTCGAAGAGTGCGATGAAGTGCGTCAGCGGGTCGTACCCCTCTGCGCGGCGGTCAAAGATGAGGTCGCGGGCCGCCTTCAGCTGGTCCTCGGGGATGCGATTGAGCGGCACAATCTGCCGCGCGTTCACGATTGCCGCGTCGAGCCCGTGGCCGATCGCTTCGAAGAGGAAGACCGAGTTGAGAACGCGGCGGGCGGCCGGCTTCAACCCGAAGGAGACGTTCGAGACCCCCAGGATCGTATGCACGCCCGGCAGCTCCGCCTTCACGCGGCGGATAGCCTCCAGCGTCTCCATCGCATCGCCGCGCAGGTCCTCCTGCCCCCCGCTCAGCGGGAAGGTGAGCATGTCGAAGAGGAGGTCACCCGGCTCCATGCCATAGCGGCCCACTGCCAGTCCGTGGATGCGATGGGCCACGCGCAGCTTCCACTCCGCCGTGCGCGCCTGGCCCTCCTCGTCGATGACAAGCGCTACCGCCGCGGCGCCATATCGCTTCAGCAGCGGCAGCACCCGCGTGACTTTCCGTTCGCCGTCTTCGAGGTTGATCGAGTTCACGATCGCCTTGCCGCCATAGAGCTTCAGGGCCGCCTCGATCACAGGGGGCTCGGTGGAGTCGAACATCAACGGCAGGGTCGATTGCGTCCGCAGCGCGGAGGCGAGCCGCTCCATGTCGGGAACACCGGAACGGCCCACGTAGTCGACCATCACGTCGAGCACGTGCGCGCCCTCGGCGGCCTGCTCGCGGGCCAGGTTCACCATGCCGTCGATGTCACCGGCCAGCAGCAGATCGCGGAACGCTTTCGATCCGGTGGCGTTCAACCGTTCGCCGACAACGAGGAACGATGTCTCCTGCTTGAAGGGCACGCTGGTGTAGATGGAGGCGCAGGCGGGCTCGTACTCCGTTGCGCGCGACTTCGGGCGGCGGCGACCGATGGCGGCGATCGCGGCTTCGAAGTCCGCCGGGCGGGTGCCGCAGCAGCCGCCCACGATACCGGTCCCAAACTCCTCCACGAAGACGCGCTGGTAACGCGCGAACTCCTCGGGCGAAAGGCGGTAGCAGGCTTCGCCATCGACGATCTCCGGCAGCCCGGCGTTGGGCGCGACGAACACGGGCCGCCGGGAATGCTCCGCCAGGTAGCGCACATGCTCGACCATCTGCTCGGGGCCGGTGGCGCAGTTGATGCCGATGATGTCCACGACGTCGAGCGCTTCCAGCGTCGTCAGCGCGCAGGCGATGTCGGAGCCGAGGAGCATCGTGCCTGTGGTTTCGATCGTCACACTGGCGATGACTGGGACCCAAAGTCCCGTCTCAGTGAAGACGTCGCTGATGGCGGCAAGGGCGGCCTTGGTCTGGAGCAGATCCTGGCAGGTCTCCACCTTCAGGACGTCGATCCCGCCCTCCATCAGCCCCAGCGCCTGCTCGCGGTAGCTTGCCACCAGCTCATCGAAGCCGATGTGCCCCAGCGACGGCAGCCTCGTGCCCGGGCCGATGGTGCCAAGACTGTAGCGGGGCCACTCGCGCGTGCTGAACTCGTCGCGGACGCGGTTCAGTTGCTGGGCGGCCAGGCGGTTGATCTCGCGCACGCGCTCTTCAATGCCGTACTCCGCAAAGACGACCCGGTTCGCGCCGAAGGTGGCGCTGTCGACGGCGTCGCAGCCTGCCGCGTAGAACCCTCGCTGGATGCCGGCGACCAGTTCCGGCTTTGTGACGGTGAGATATTCGTTGCATCCGTCGAGGCCGCCGTAGTCCTCGCTCGAAGGCTTGAGCGCGAGAATTGAGGATCCGATCGGCCCGGCAGCGTAGAGCACCTGCTCCCGCAGGCGATCAAGAAACGGGTGG
>CAYYYI010000079.1:0-3094 GCA_964475735.1 uncultured Anaerolineaceae bacterium | reverse complement strand
ACATCATGGAGAGTCTGCGCAAGACCGGGCAGACGGCGAAGAAGCTGTACACCGAAGGAAAGGCGCTCTTCGGCGCGGGCAAGGTACAGGATGTCTCGGGCGTGGGCGACGCCGCCTACCGCGAAGGTTCTTCGCTGACGGTGCTTTCGGGAACCACGCTGTTCACGGTGAGCGCCAACATCAAGGGCACAAAGCCCGCCGACCTGAGCACCGATGTCCTCAAGTCGCTTGCCGAGAAGGCGCTGCCCCGTGTGCCGAAGTAGCCGCTACTGAAGAACCTTCAGCGGGAAGGTTGCGATGACGTCGTAGAACGCCCCCTGGGCGGTGAGACGGCTGCGCATCAGCGACACCTGGGTCGTACGCCATCCGCTGGGCGGGACGTCCATCTTCCCAACCGCCACCTCGATCTCTGCCCGCTGCCGCGTGGAGATTTCGTCGCGGACGCGGCCGAGGGTGAGGTGGGGCCGGAAGGGGCGGCGCTCCGGTTCGAAGCCCACTACCGCGAGGGCCGCGTTCACTGCACGCACCAGCGCCTCCAGCCGCAGCACATCGCCGGCAATGCCGACCCACATGATGCGCAGGCCTTCGCGCCCGCCGAATGTGCCGATATTCGAAAACTCGAGCTCGAACGGCGAATGCCCGACCGTCGCCTCCTGGATGGCGAGCTTGATGGCGGGGAGCTTCTTCACCGGCACTTCGCCAAGGAACTTCAGCGTGACGTGCACGCCTTCCGGCCGGATCCAGCGGACGGCGGCGCCGCTGCGGCTGCGAAGCGTGTCGATCGTCTCTCCGATCGCCTGCTTCACTTCGTCGGGAACTTCGCAGGCTACAAACAGCCTGACATGGTCAGTTTCGGGTGCGGTCATGAGTCAGGTCTATCCGAAAACAGGGTATCGGCGTTTCCGCCACACACTGCCTGCGCGAGGTCGCCGGGAAGAAGCGCGGTTATGCGTTGAAGCTGGCGCCGGGGCGAAAGCAGCGGGTAATCCGAGCCGAAGAGCACGCGCGCAGGACCGGCAAGGTCCACGAGGCGCGCGACACTTGCATCATCATACAGCAGAGATGCCGCTGCAGTATCGAAGTACGTCATTGACAACGCTGTTCGAACCTCTGGCATCTGCAAATAGAAAGGCAATCCTCCGCCAAAGTGGGCGGCAATCATGATCGTCCCCGTGTGAGCCCCCGCCAGCCGCCACAGTTCCTCCGGCGTGATACCCCCGCGCTTGCCGGGGTATTCGTGTCCCACCGGCTCGGATACGTGCCAGAGCAGCGGTACGCCGCGCGCGCCCGCCAGGTCGCACAACTCGTGTCCCGCCGTTCCGCAGGGGTCCCAGCCCTGGTTGTGAGGCCGCAATTCTCCGAATCCCCGGGCGCCCCGGTCCAGCGCCGCTTCGGCCGCTCGCCGCCAACCGGGCAGCTTCGGGTTCACCGTCGCCAGCGGGATAATGCGCCCGCCCGCTTCGCTCGCCGACGAAAGCAGGTACGCGTTCTGCTCCTCAAGGTCGCGCTCAGCAGCGAAGGCACACCCCGCCGCCACTGCCCGATCGATGCCCGCCCGGCCGAGCGCAGCAAGTAGCCCCGGCGCGTCTGCCATCTTCGTCCCCGGATCCGCGTACATCTCCGCGAACGTGGCGTCGCGAGCGGCGATGGCCTCCCGGTCCTCTATCTGTCCCGGCGCGAAGATGTGCGTGTGCGCGTCAATCCGCGTCATGGCCCGATGTTAGCAGAGCCCGGGGGGCGCTTCCGGGAGGGACCTGGTGAGTGCGGCAGCTCAGCTTTCCGGCTGCTGCCGGCCTTACTTGCTTGTGTCACGGATATCCATCCCGTAGTGTCCGACCAGCATTCGTCAGGGAGTTACTATGAATTGGCTCAGGTCGAACCGGGGTGGCGGGATAGCGGGGATCATCTTTGTCGTATCTCTCGTGGCAGTCACCTTCCTGGTCCCTCCACCACCTGGCGTGGACGAGGCGGCGAGCGAATCCGCGAAGTATCTGACGGACAATCGTTCCGCCATGATGATCCAGGCTTCGCTTTCCGCACTGCCGACATTTCCGCTATTGCTCTTCGTGCCTGTCTGGCGGCGATTCCTGGACTCCCGTAGGGATTCGAACGGAGTCTTCTCGGAGGCCGCCAGCACGGCGATCCTGCTGGGCTGGGCCATTGGCGTGGCAGTGGCGCTGATGTTCGGGGCGCTCGCATTCCTCTCCGAGAGCACACTCGATGAGGAATCGGCCCGGAACCTATCGATTATCCTCACCGTGGGTTACGGGGGTGCGGTGGTGTTTTGGGGGGCCGGGGCGCTGTTTTCAGGGCTCGCCCTTGTGGGGGAAAAGGACGCAGCGCGGTGGGCCGGATGGTTGGGAGTCGCCGCATCTATCCTTAGCGCCATCTCAATCTTCGGGTGGAGCGATGACGGGATCATGGCGCCCGGCCAACTGATGTTCGTGGGCTATCTCGGGAACATGGTTTTCCTGCTGGCTGCAAGCGTGCTCCTGGTGCGAGCCAGGTAACTCGCGCCCGCGGCGGAATGGTCGCAGATGCAGGCAGGACCGGACCAGGGCAATCCGCAGGAGGTCTCGGCCGGTTTCAGCGGGCCAGCCCAACCGACAGCAGGTCCGAGCCCGCGTGCTTGCCCTCGGTCACCGCTTCGACGTCGAACTGCTCGATCGTTGCGGGCGCGAGGCCGGTCAGTTGTACTACCTTGCCAGTCGCGATATGGGCGACAAGCTCGTCCGCCTGCTCCCGCGTGTCGAAGAGGTACATGGCGCCCCAGCGGCCCGTTTCGGGGTTCGAGACCCACGTCTTCTGGCGGAGCCCCTCCATGCTGCTGAAACGGGCAATCGACTCCGACCGCAGGTACTCCCGCAGCTCTTCGAAGCTAGCCTTCGACCCGGAAGAAAGGTCCCACAGGACAAGCACCGCGCGCATGGGGCGAGTATACGCGCTGCTTGGCACTCGGCCCTCCATCGGGCGGGTGGACCCGCCGGCTCTATTCCCGCTGACACAGGCGCACCGGGCCACTCGCGCCCGTCACTCGATGAGCAGGCCGGTCCCGGGTCCGCCTGAGGCGTTTATCGCCGACGCGAGCGAGCGG
>CAYYYI010000078.1:8490-11925 GCA_964475735.1 uncultured Anaerolineaceae bacterium | reverse complement strand
GCCTGCCGCTCGGTGGCCACAGCGAGGACGGACGTTACGGACTGCACCTCGGGCAGTGCGTGGGCACCTGCCATGAATCGCCGCAGGTTTGGGTGAACGGCGAGGTCAGGGGTGGGCTCACCGTCGCCTCTGCCATTCGGCTGGCGCGGGAAGTGAAGGCCGCCGAATGAATGCCCGCCTGCAGACCATCATCGACGACGCGAAGAAGGCGTGGACGGCCGAGCAGGCCGGTGGGCGCGTGAAGATAACCGTGACGCTGGATACCTCGTCCATTTCCCGCGGAGCTGAGCAGACGATCGCGGCCACCAAGGATGTGGCGAAGGCCAAAGGGCTGGACATCGACCTGGGAATCACGGGCTCGTGGGGCTTCTGCTGGGCCGAGCCGACGCTGACGGTGCGGACCGCCGCGGGGATGCGCACCGTGCTCTACGCGAATGTGACGGCCGACCGCGTGGAGGAGCTGCTGGAAAAGACAGTCGTTGAGGGCGGGGACCTGCCCTCGCTCGCCGTGGGCGTGGTCGAAGGGAACCCCACGCCGGAGATCCCGCTGCTGTCCGAGCACCCCTTCATGCAGGGCCAGGTGCGCCGCCTGATGGCGAACCTGGGCACCACCAACCCGGAGAGCATCGAACACTACCTGGCGCATGGCGGTTACGAAGGGTTTGGACGCGCGCTGGAGATGGATGCCGAGGCGATCGTCAAAGAGGTGCTGGACAGCGGCCTCGGCGGCCGGGCCGGCGGCGGCTTCCCGGCCGGGCGGAAGTGGGACTTCCTTCGCACCGCCACCGCGGAGCCGCGCTACCTGGTGTGCAACGCCGACGAAGGCGACCCCGGCGCCTGGGTGAACCGCATCCTCATGGAGGGCGACCCCCAGCTCATCGTTGAGGGGATGCTCATCGCGGCGCTGGCAGCGAACGCGCAGGCCGGGTACATCTACGTTCGCTATGAGTACCCGCTGGCGGTGCGCCGGATGCAGATGGCCGTCGACCAGGCGAGGGAGAAGGGGCTGCTGGGCACGAACATCCTGGGGACGGGCAAGGACTTCGACCTCATCGTCTTCAAGGGCGCCGGCGCCTACGTGTGCGGCGAGGAGACCGGGCTGATCAACTCGATCGACGGCTACCGGGGGATGCCGCGCATCAAGCCGCCGTTCCCGGCCCAGGCGGGACTCTGGAACAAGCCCACGAACGTGAACAATGTTGAGTCGTACGCAAACGCGCCGCTGATAATGCGCGAAGGCTCGGCGTGGTGGAGCTCGGTGAGCGACGCGAAGGAGAAGGGGACGAAGATGTTCACCTTCTCTGGGGCTGTGAAGCAGGCATGCTGCGTCGAGATCCCGTTCGGGCCGAAGGTGCGGGATGTACTCATGCAGTACGCAGGCGGGCCCGCGAGCGACAGGCCCATCAAGGGATTCCAGCCGGGCGGGCCGCTCTCCGGTCTGGTGGCCGCGAGCGGGCTCGATCTCACGCTCACGCTCGACCCGTACCGCGAGCTCGGCCTCTTCCTTGGCGGCGGCGGCATTGTCTTCTTCGATGAATCAGCCTGTACGGTGGACCTCTGCCGGTACTTCCTTTCGTTCGCTGAGGACGAGAGCTGTGGACGCTGCACCACCTGCCACGGCGGCACCCAGCGGGCGGTTGAAGTGTTGCGCCGCATCCAGGCGGGCGGGGGCCACGACGGGGATATCGAACGGCTGGAGGGGCTTACCCGGTGGCTGGTGTCGTCGAACTGCTTCCATGGCCAGTTCGCCATGACGACGGTAAAGACTGCGCTGAAGGCCTTCCGGTACGAATGGATCGAGCACATCGAGGAGAAGCGCTGCCGGGCGCAGGTTTGCCCGGGCCTGATCGAGTACCGGGTGAAGGCGCAGGGCGACGCGAAGCTGGCGGAGGCGAAGGAGATCTGCCCGACGGGCGCGATTGTCGAAGCCGAAGGCAAGTACCGGATCGAGGATGACCTCTGCATCCGCTGCGGGGCGTGCCGCGAGGTAGCGCCAGCGGCAATCGAACTGCGTGATTGCGTCGTCGCTCCGGCGCTTCAGGGGGCGGCGGCCGGGTAGCTGACCAGACCCCTTAGTCGCCATGGGGGGGCAGAGGTGACAGGCGTGCCACTCCCCGCACCGCTCTCTGACGAGTGGAAGGGTTTCATCGTCTCCGTCTGGAAGGAGGAGGGCGCGGCGTGGCTGGAGCGGCTGCCCGCGCTGGTGGAGGACTTCGCTGCGCGGTGGTCGCTCACGTCCCCGGAGGCCACGTTCGAGCAGTCCTACAACTACGTCGTGGCGGCGAAACGACACGGAGTGCCGGTGGTGCTCAAGCTCGGCGTCGTCCGCGACGAACTGGGAACTGAGATCGAAGCCCTGCGGGTGTACGACGGTGAGGGCGCGGTGCGCCTCCTCGAAGCGGACGCGGACGGTGGGGCGATGCTCCTCGAACGGCTGCTGCCGGGCGAGTCGCTTGTCGGGCTGGCGGCGGACGATGATGACGCGGCAACGGAGATAGCCGCCGGGGTGCTGGCACGCTGGCGTCGCCCGCCACCGCCCGATCACGCCTTCCCCACGGTCGCTGACTGGGGGCGTGGCTTCGAGCGAATCAGGGCGCGCTTCGATGGGGGATCGGGACCGCTGGATGCTGCGCTCCTGGGCCGGGCGGAGGCGATCTTCGCCGATTTGCTGGCGTCGAGCGGCCCGCCGGTGGTGCTGCACGGCGACCTCCACCACGGCAACATTCTCTCGGCGACGCGGGAGCCGTGGCTGGCGATCGACCCGAAGGGCGTGGTGGGCGAAGCGGAGTATGAGGTGGGGGCGCTGCTGCGAAACCCGTCGGCGGAGATTGCAGCGGACCGCACAGTGGCGGCCCGCCGCATCGCCCAGCTTGGCGACCTGCTGGGGTTCGACCGCCGGCGCCTGCGCGACTGGGCTTTCGCGCAGGCGATCCTCTCGGCGTGGTGGGCAATTGAGGATGGCGAACCGCCCAACCTACGCTGGATCGCAGTCGCAGAGGCGTTGGCGGAAGTGAAGGTGTGACGGCCGCGAGCGCGGCCGAGGCCGGATCGGGCAGTCCCGGAGTGGTAGAATAGACAGGTGAAGGGCAAGCTTACGCCGGCTCCCGCCTACCCCGATCTCCCCATTGCCGACATCCTCCGCGATGCGCGCCTGGGCGACCTGAAGGCGCTCGCCGAGGAGCCGTTCGACTACGCGGCGGTCCCGGCGGCGGTGGAGGCGTTGTTCGACCTGCTGGAGGTGCGGAAGACCCCGCACCTCCTCGTTGGCGGGCTGGCGGTCCTCCATTACGTCGGCGGACGGAACACGCGCGACATCGATCTCCTGATGCCCTCGCGAGCCTTCGACCAGCTCCCTGAATTGACGGTGACCGAGCGGAACGCGGACTTCGCCCGGGCGACGTTCCGGGGCGTGGTGGTGGACGCGCTCTTCACCCG
>CAYYYI010000078.1:4815-8390 GCA_964475735.1 uncultured Anaerolineaceae bacterium | reverse complement strand
CGGCTAGAATAGCCCTGCCGTGTCCACTCCCATCCGCCGCCAATACCTGGAGCTGAAGCAGCGCTACCCGGACACGGTGCTCTTCTTCCGGCTGGGCGACTTCTACGAGACGTTCGACGACGACGCGAAGCTTGTGGCGGCGGAGTTGCAGATCACGCTGACTTCGAAGCCGATGGGGAAGGATCTGCGCGTGCCGCTCGCGGGCGTGCCCTACCACAGCATCGACGGGCACGTGGCGAAGCTCGTGGCGCGGGGACACAGGGTTGCGATTTGCGAACAGATGGCCGACCCGGCGGAGGTGAAGGGCCTGGTGCCGCGCGACGTCGTGCGCGTTGTCACGGCCGGGACGATCACCTCTGATGGCTCGCTGGAGGCGAGCGCGCCCAACTATTTGGCGGCGTTCGCCTCCAGGCGGGGCGAAGCGGCGGCAGCGCTCGCAGATATCACCACCGGCGAGGTGCGACTGGCATCAGGGCAAGAGGCGCCGCTGGAGCTGCTGCGCAGCGCCCCCTCTGAATTGCTGGTCGAGGACGAATCCGATGCCCCGACCGGGCTTGCGGCGGCGATGCGGCGGCGAGCCCCCCTGAGCGACCTGGCGGTCGAAGCAGAGCTGGCACGACAATTCGGCGAGCAGGCGCGCGCTACTGTGGCCGGTTCGGAGGCGGAAGCCGCGGCGCTCGCCCACCTCCTCTGCTACATCCGCGAGACGTACCCGGCCGCGCTGGGGGCGCTGCAACGCGTGCGCCCGGTGGCGGACAGCGAGACGCTCGCGGTCGACCAGCGCACCCTGAGGAACCTCGACGTGTTTCCGGCGCCGGGTCAGACCTCCTCTCTCTACCAGGTCCTGAACCTTTGCCGGACGCCCATGGGGGCGCGGCTGCTGCGGTCGTGGCTCACGCGGCCGCTCAGGGATTCCGCGCGGTTGGGCGAACGGCTCGATGCGGTTGAATGGGCTGTTGGCCATCCCATCGAGCGGGAGCAGATGCAGGCGCTCCTGCGGGGGCTGCCGGACATTGGGCGGATCGCGGGCAAGATTGGTGCGCGCTCGGCGGCACCGCGAGACCTTCACGGGCTGCGCGCGGGCCTGCGGGCCACGCTCGACCTTGGCGCGATGCTCGGCAGGTTGGAGCAACCGGCGCTCATCGCCGCGGCGACCGCCCGCCTTGCGGCCGCGGCCGAGCCGCTGCTCGCGCTCGACGCAGCCCTCGACGCCGACCCGCCCGCTTCGTTCGACGAAGGTGGCGTCATAAACCCCGGGTTCAATCCCGAAATCGATACCCTGCGCGCCATGACGCGCGACGCCCGCGGCTTCCTCCTCGGGCTGGAGCGGCTGGAGCGGGAGCGTACGGGCATCCGTTCGCTCAAGGTTGGGCACAACCGCGTGTTCGGCTACTACATCGAGGTGTCGGCCTCGAACGCGGGGCTCGTGCCGGAGCACTACCAGCGCCGGCAGACGCTCGTCGGCGCCGAACGGTATGTAACCGAGGAACTGAAGGAGCACGAATCGCAGCTTGTTGGCGCGCGGGAGCGGCTGGCCGAACTGGAGAGGCGCGTATTCGATCAACTGGTAGAGACGCTGGCTGCCGGGCTGGAAGGGTTGCAGGTGCTGGGCGAGGCGGTTGCGACCATCGACGTGGCGCTCGCCCTGGGCGAAGTTGCCTCAGACCATGGCTACGCGCGGCCGTCCTTCAACGAGGGCGCACTCCTTCGCATAGCCGATGGCCGCCACCCGGTGGTGGAGCAGGCGCTCGGGCCCGGCAGGTTCGTCCCCAACCACTGCCTGCTCGACGAAGACTGCCAGGTGCTCATCCTTACGGGACCGAACATGAGCGGTAAGTCCACCTTCCTCCGGCAGGTGGCGCTCATCGCTTTGATGGCGCAGGCGGGGTCGTTCGTCCCCGCGGCACAGGCGGAGATGCCACTTTTCGACCGGATCTTCACCCGCATCGGCGCGCAGGACGACCTCGCCGCCGGACAATCGACGTTCATGGTCGAGATGGTCGAGACGGCCCAGATCCTCCACCAGGCGACGCCGCGGTCGCTCGTGATCCTGGATGAGGTCGGCCGTGGCACGAGCACGTTCGACGGGATGGCGATCGCGCGCGCGGTGGTCGAGTTCCTGCACAACCGGCGCGAGGCGGCCGCGCGCACCCTCTTCGCCACCCACTACCACGAGCTGACTGCGCTCGCCGAGGTGTTGCCGCGGGTGCGAAACGCGCATGTGGCGGTGCACGAGGAGGGCACGGAGGTGGTTTTCGAGCACCGCATCGTGCCCGGCCCGAGCGACCGCTCCTACGGCATTCACGTGGCGCGATTGGCGGGGCTGCCTCCGGCTGTGGTCACCCGCGCGGAGCACCTGCTTACGGAGTTCGAGTCGCTCCGCGGCGACGGCCGGCGCGCACCTGCTGACGCCCCGAACGTCGAGGTCCTCCAGCTCTCCCTGCTCGGCGGACCGTCGGAGGTTGAGGAGGCGCTCGCGGCGATCGACGTCGATGGGCTCACGCCGATCGAGGCCATCCAGAAGCTGTACGAACTGCGGGCGCTCGTGCGGCCGCCGGCGAAGCGATGACGAGCGTCCGGGCGCGCTCCATCCGCGTGCTGCCCCCGGAGGTGGCCGCCCGCATCGCGGCAGGGGAGGTGATCGAGCGGCCCGTCTCTGTCGTCCGCGAGCTTCTCGACAACGCCATCGACGCGGGCAGTACGCGCGTCACGGTCGAGACCGAAGACGGCGGCGTGACCCTCATCCGGGTGACCGACGATGGCCGCGGCATCCCGCCGGGGGACCTTGAGCTGGCCTTCGAACGCCACGCCACAAGCAAGATCGAGAATGCGGCCGACCTGGGGCATGTGCACACGCTTGGTTTCCGGGGCGAGGCGCTGCCGTCGATCGCGGCCGCCGCCGACGTCGAGGTCATCTCGCGAGCCGCGGACGAGCCCGTGGGGGTGCAGGCAGTGCTCGTCGGCGCGCAGGTGGTCCGGCGCACGGCGAAGCCCGCCCCGGTGGGCACCGGCTTCACTGTGCGCGAACTGTTCGGGCGGCTGCCGGCGCGGCGCAAGTTCCTCGGATCGGCAGCGGCGGAGTCGCGAGCCATCACGACGCTCGTCTCGCACTATGCGCTCGCCTACCCCGATATCGCCTTCCAGCTCGTCTCGGGAGGCAGGCGGGTCCTGGCCACCAGCGGCGACGGCGATCTGCGCCACGCCTTCGCTGCCATCTACGGCGCGGAGACCGCGTCTGCCATGCTGGCTGTGGACCACGAAGAGGCCGGGGTGCGCATCACGGGGCTTGCCGGGCCGCCGGGGGTGCACCGGGGCAACCGGGCGGCGATCTCCGTCTTCATCAACGGGCGCTGGGTGCAGAGCCGTCCGCTGGTTTTCGCAATCGTCGATGCGTACGAAGGGCAGCTCCCGATTGGCCGCCACCCCGTGGCAGCGCTCGATGTGCGCCTGGACGATGAAGACGTGGACGTGAACGTTCACCCGGCCAAGGCCGAAGTCCGCTTCCGCGATGAGCGCGGCGTGGCCCGCACCGTGCGGAGGGCGGTGCTGGCGGCGCTCGAAGGCTCGCGGCCCGT